>NZ_QULF01000002.1:0-491748 GCF_003481465.1 Clostridium sp. OM05-9 | reverse complement strand
GAGATTGGAGAGAATGAAGTCGCAAGACTTTCTGTATGAAATTCTGAAGGTACATGAAAAGTAAATATTTCATCTACCTGTTAAGTGTCCCAATTTAGGACACTTAAGCAGTATAGGGGATTGGTCAAATGGTATGATAGGGGTCTCCAAAACCTTTGGTGGGAGTTCGATTCTCTCATCCCCTGCTATTAGGAATAGCCTTAGAAGTCGCATAAATGCTGGCTTTTAGGCTATTTTTTTTGTTTTGTGAAGATAGAAAACTCTGTGATATCAGTAAGCCATTTCTGATTCGGTTTTGTAGCATGGAAATCTCTAGCTATAACATTCTCCACCGCAGGTGTTATTTCACCTTTATAGGAGTTATATTTCTGTCTGCGTTTTCGTCTGATAATTAGTTTTTCCTGCTTCATAATACGACGAACCGCTTTTTCAGAAACTTTTATACCTTCACGATGAAGCAGCGTATGAATTCTCCGATAACCAAATATATCACGATTTTCATGAAACAGTTGTACGATTCTTTTGCGAAGATTGGAGTATTTATCCTCTGCATAAATGGTTTTTTCTTGATAATAATAGCTACTTTTTGCAAGGTTTAGTTTTTTAAGAAGATCCGGCAGTGAATACCTATTTTTCAGGGCATCGATTATCACTGCCTTCTCCCGATTTGAGAGAGCTGTCTGATCGATGCCGGGGTCTTTTTTTAATACATTGATTGTTTCTTTAAGAATATCTATTTCCATCTGCATATCAAGCATCTGAACTTTAAGCTCATTGATATCTTCCGCAGATGTGATATCGTTTGGATTTACATTAATGTTGGCAGTAGTTTTTTTCGTGGGTTGAAAACATCCCTTCTCCCGATACTCCCTAATCCATTTATATATCAAGGAAGGTATGTATCCGATTTCTTCTGTCACTAATTTTACAGGCTCGCCCTTAATAAGGCAACGTTTAATTACGTCATGTTTCAATTCAGTTGGAGCTTGTCTCCAATGCTTTTGATTTGGAACATCGTAATATTCGGGATACTTTTTATGCCAATGATAAAGCATTGGTGCAGATGGATACCCTAAGGTTTGGACAACTTTGTCTGGGGATCCTGTCGCTTTTAGCAATACAAGTGCTGTCGATATTTGTTCTTGTGTGTACCTCATAACATGTCAGACATTACACAGTCCAACTTTTCGTCCGTATGCCCGTTTATTTTACGGTTATTTACTTTTATAAAGAATACAATTATGGTATAATAATACCATTATAAAGTAGGAGGTGGGTATTATGCCACAGATTATACCAATTAAGGAATTAAAGAATACAGCAGAGATATCAGATATGTGTCACAAGTCTGAAGAACCAATTTATGTTACAAAAAATGGATATGGTGATATGGTTATTATGAGTATGGAGAATTACGAAAATACCATGAATCGAATAGCGATGTATCATGATATAGAAATTTCAGAACAGCAAATAAGAAAAGGTCAAGTAAGGGATGCAAGAATCTCGCTTCAAGAAACAAGGGGAAAGTATGGCTTATAATTTGAGAATAACAAAACATGCAGAGAAACTGTTAGATAGACTTGTTTATTATTTGCTTTATCGACTTAAGAATGAACAGGCTGCCAGACACTTGTTGGATAGTATCAATGATATATATGAAAGATTGGAAGAAAACCCATTGCAGTTTCCACGATGCAGAGATAACTTTCTTGATCAAAAAGGATACCATGAGGTGGTTGTGCCACAGATGAATTATGTGGTTGTATTTAGTATTGATGGAAATGTTGTGAATGTTCTAGTTTTTTTTCATCGACTTGAGAACTATTCACACAAAATATAAATAGCAGAACTTGTGAACAAAAAGGTTTCTAAAGCATGGTTGACCAGATAGTTAGTTTCTGATAAGAAAGATTAGATTGTTGAACAATAATTAGCATTGACTTGCACAGGAAGTGCGGAAGTATAATTTATATAATCGGGGATATACTAAGCATATATCAGCAGATGATTGACACATATTTGTTAGAAGAAAGGGTGGTTATTATGATGTCATTATCAAATGCAGCGGATGGATTTTGTTCAACGATCGCGTGGAACTGTGCAGATAAAGCATTATTTGGAGATTGTCCGTTAGATACGGGGGATGAGGTTCAGGTGGTATCATCGTTTTTCGGAAATGTCATCGTCCGGGTACACGGAAGATGCCTTGCAATTACCAAGGATGCGGCAGAGCGGATCAAGATGTGCCAGCCGGACGCACAGTAAGAGATAAAATTTATAACTGTTCTTGAATTCGTGGGCAAATGTTTTATTGTGTAAATGTTAAATGAAAATGAGTTGGTTGAAATAATAAATAATATATATTATTATTTATATATCAATAATTTGGAGGGAGACATTTACGAAAGAAAAAGAAGTATTTTATTATTATGTGCATTATTGATCATTGCACTCATACTGCCATGTAGTGGAAGCGAGACAGCATCTAAGTTTACTAAAAAGCAAAGGCAACATACAAGAAGTGTTTGGATAAATATTTTTATAAGACAAATGGGAAACCTTTAAAGTTTAAATATTATTATAAAGGAAAGCTTAGAAGCGAAAGTACAAAGAGTGACCAACATGGTATATATACACGTATAACAAAAATGTCTGATAAAGCATTTGTAGATGAATTTATCGGACGTATGGGTGTGTATATAAAGACATATTTCAAAAAGACAAAGTCGGGTGGAACAGAGGTCGCGAAATATAGCACACGGATGGATCCGGTAACGTATAAAACAATAAACGAGTATTATGTAAATGGTAAGAGAACAACAAAAAAAGCTTATCAGAAAAAAGTAAAATCATTAGGAAAGTTAAAAAAATTACATATCAGAATTATAATGATGTCTGGTAAAATGGGAATATATTTAATATGAATACAAACGCCTGCCATTGGATTGAATAAGAACCAATGACAGGCGTTTGTATTACCTGTGCGAGGACAGTAAGCTAAAGTCTGTATTTATACAATGTGCTCTGATAATTGCCCACGATATAAATATTATTTTGTAATAAAGGTGCTGTAGATTGCTTTGATTGCTGTCTCGAAGTCACGGTTTTCAACACCGATGATGATGTTAAGTTCAGAAGAACCCTGATCGATCATCTTGATATTGATGCCCTTGTTTGCGAGAGCAGTGAAGAGCTTTCCGGCTGTACCACTGGCTGACTTCATGCCACGACCAACAACTGCGATCAGTGCAAGACCGGATTCAATCTCAACAGAATCTGGTTCTGCCAGACGATGGATAGCAGATACAACGCTCTGTTCCTTATCGATGAATTCGTCTGCATGAACAACGATGGTCATAGTATCAATGCCGGATGGCATATGCTCGAAGGAGATATTGTTCTCTTCAAATGCCTGAAGAACCTTACGGCCGAAGCCGATCTCTGAATTCATCATTGCTTTTGTAATGAAGATCGTACAGAAATCTTTCTTTCCGGCAATACCTGTTACAACATAATCCTGCTTCTGGCAGGTACTTTCAACGATCCATGTTCCTGCATCTTCCGGTGCATTTGTATTCTTGATATTGATAGGAATACCACAGCTTCTTACAGGAAAGATAGCGTCCTCGTGGAGAACGGAAGCGCCCATGTAGGATAACTCACGAAGCTCGCGGTATGTGATATATTTGATCGGCTTTGGATCCGGAACGATTCTTGGGTCGGCTACAAGGAAACCGGATACATCTGTCCAGTTCTCATATACATCTGCACGGCTGGCTCTTGCAACGATAGAACCTGTTACATCGGAACCACCACGAGAGAAGGTCTTAACATTTCCATCTTTACCCATTCCGTAGAAGCCGGGGATAACGGCACGTTCATTTTGAGCGAGACGCTCGGTCAGACGCTTGTATGTCTTATAATCGTTCAGATTTCCTTCTTCGTTGAAGAAGATGACTTCTGCCGAATCGATAAATGGAATACCAAGGTAAGCTGCCATGACTTTACCGTTTAAGTATTCACCTCTGGATGCAGCATAATCGCTCTGAGGATTCTCGGCGAGGTTCTTTTTGATCTCCGCAAAATCGTCATCCAGACTGAAATCCTTCAGCTCAAGACCTGTGATGATCTCATCGTATCTTGCTTTGATCGCCTTTAATTCTTCGTCAACATCATTGCCTTCGCTGGCGGTCTGATATGCATGAAGTAACATATCGGTTACCTTAGTATCTCCATCAAATCTTTTTCCCGGAGCAGAAGGAACAACATATACACGGCTATCATCTGCATGGACGATTTTACCGACCTTCTTGAACTGCTCTGCACTTGCCAGGGAACTTCCACCAAATTTAACAACTTTCTTCATAATAAACTCCTGCATTTTTATTTTTATTTACAAATTATCTCTATCTTAATATTATTGTGCCGATTAGACAAGGAAAAAATGTGATTTTTTTGAATTTTGAATGATCGAATAAAAACCTCTTGTATAATGGTTTTGTTTTAGGCAAAATGTTGAACCTTTTCAGAAATAATCTGAGATTTTTGATAGATGAAATATAAGAATATGGATTTCACACGTAAATTGTGCAAAATGACTGAAACAGCTGAAAAAATTCGTTATCTCCGAATGTGAAAAAATGTTGTACTTCCTTGAATTTGCTTGTTTTCTATACTAGAATAGCAGTCGAAAAGGTAGCATAATGCCCAAATGGCTAGAAGATTGAGGTGATAATGTGATTGATTTTTATAAGTGTCAGTATCATTTTAATGCCAGCCATAGCTTTGATGGAAATAAAGAACAGGCACACAGTCATACATTTACGATGATACTGTATATTCGTAATCATTCCGGTCGAGATATGGATTTTAAACGGCTAGACAGAATGATTGAGATTTTTCTCGGCAGATATGAGGGCTTATATCTGAATGAACTTCCCTGTTTTGCCGGGAATGCAAGTATAGAGGCAATCGGAGATTATTTTTACGAACAATTAAAGATAAAATTATCGGAATTGAATGCGGAGCTGATGCAGCTTGATATAGGGGATACACCGCTTGGGGTGTATCAGGTGTGTGATCGCATTTTGTTACCGACGGTTAATGAGAAACGGAGCAGAGAAAATCTGGAGGCAATCTTGTTCTATAAGAAACAGATGCCTGACCAGAAAAAATAGATAGGGACTCATTCGGATAAGATGGGTCTTTTTTGTGTGGAATGTCATAAAACAGACAGAAAGAAGGCATGTATGATGAGACATAAGAAAATCTGTAAAAAAATAATAGCTGTAGGGATAGCGGTATTGTTGATCGCTGTTTCTTGTATGCCAATGACAGGAATGAGGAGTCAGGCAGCAACGTTTGAAGATAATGGAAATACAGTAGATATATATACGGATAATGATTATTTGTGTATTCGGTATAATGGAAGCTGGTCAGGATATCTGAATGAGCGCTTTGACCTGTCGGCAGACGGAGTGTCACTGGATCGATTGAATGCGATCATATTGAATAATGGAAATAATGGAGACGGAAGTTCATTTTCAGTAAAGGATGCATGGAGTTCGGAAATCAGCGGGGCTTCCGGAACGGTTACAAATACCGGAAAAAAACAATATTACGGATATGAATTTATGACATGGAAGATTCAGGTTCCACTTGATACTTATGAGGCTTTTAGTCTTGATACGCTGAAGGTAACATATAAAGGGCAGAGCACGAAAGTTACGATTGGTACAAAGAATACTACGGAAGAAGCTTCTACAGAAAATACGGAAGAAATTACATCTGCTACAGAGAAGGACTCAACGGAAGAAATTCTGACGACCGAAGATACAACTGAAGCTGAAAAAAATGATACAACAGTTTCCGGGACAACGGAACAGAGTGTTACTGAAGCAGTAAGTGAAGATACTACTGCAGACGGTACTGGTGAGAGTACAACAGAGATTTCCAGTACGGAATCAGAAGACAGCAGTGCAGTAACTCCTGAGACTACATCGGAGGATAACAATAGTGCAACCACTACCGGAGAAATGACGGATGAGGCAACAACAGATACAACGGGCGGAATCCATGTAGGCGGCAATATCCAGATCGATGGCTATTATGATGACTGGGAAGGAAGACCGAAGACGGAGATTACATATTCCAGTAATAACAAACAGTGTAATCATTATGGTCAGCTTGCATTAGACGGGGATACTTTATATGGCCATTTTAAGATGAATGAATTATATACCTCCGGTATGCAGCTTCAGATCTGGTATCTGACGATCAACGGCAAGACATTTGCCATGCAGATCCAGCCGGAAAAGAACGGAAATATCGACTGGAGTACGCAGGCTCCGAGATCAGAAGGAATCCATACTAACTTGAAAGCTTTTATCGGATATGGAAATAATAATGAATGTGACAGTAAAGTAGCATATACAGTGTATGATGCAGAACATAAGGATAATACGCCGGGAGATGAGGTGGAATTCTCGCTCAGTCTGAAACGTCTGGCAGAATTAACAGGTATTCCTGCGGATGAGATGGGAACTATCACGATCCAGAATCCGAATATCGGAGGTCAGGGTGTGTCGATTGCCGGATCTTCTACAGGACCGGCCGTAGGTGTGTTGATCGCTCTGTTACTGGCAGCAGGCTATGTTGCAAAGAAAAGAAAGGATAAAAGGTAGAGGATGAACTGGCTGGTATTTGTCTGTCTTCTTGGTTGGATCTATATATTAACAGTATTATATCGGGCAAAATTGAATTTCTGGTATTATATCTGCGGAAGTGTGGGATTGTTTATTTTCAGTCTGATACTGATAGAACCGTATGTCGTAGTTTCGCTTCAAAAGGCCGTCTCTGCTGTTGCCGGTGTGATCGGTGGGCTGACGCATCTCTATGATTCTTATTTTCAGCAGGGAATTCTGTTTATCCAGAATGGCGGAACCAGTCTGTCCTTATATATTGATTTTGAGTGTTCCGGTGTGATCGAGATGCTGGCGTTTCTTGCACTGCTCTGGTTCTTTCCGGTCTATGACAAATATGAGAGAGTGGTTGTAAGTATGATCGGAGTGATGGCGATCTTCCTCGCAAATGTACTTCGAATCTTCTTTATCTGCCTGTTAGTTCATATATGGGGCATCGATATGTATTTCTTTGCACATACGATATTTGCCAGAATCTTGTTCTATGGATGTACAGTATTCCTGTATTTCTATGTATTCACGAAACCACAGATTGTCAGACAGAAGGTAGGTGCATTCCGTTATGACAGCAATTAAAAATATGCTTATGTCTTCCGTGATCTTCTGGGTGGCATGGATCGTCATTCCGTTGATCATGGAAGTGATCCCAACAGTCGGGAATTTTATCATCCTGTTAAAACGCAGGATCATGAAGAAGAAATATAAGCCGTTATCCCATTATCCGGAGGTATCTCTGATCGTTCCGGTCTACAATTCGGCAGAAACCTTGTATGCCTGTGTGCAGTCGATCTATCAATCGAATTACCCGAAGGATAAGATATTTGTTCTGCTTGTCAATAATATGAGCAAGGATAACAGCTTTGAGATATACAGCAAATGTCAGAAGGATTTCCCGAATCTCTCGATCAATTGGATGAATTCGAAGCAGGGAAAATCCAAAGCCCTTAATCTGGCATTGTTTAACTGCCAGGGTAAATATATTATCCATATTGACAGTGATGGAATGTTAGAACCGGATGCTATCAGAAATATTGTTACAATGTTTGAGAATGAACCAGAAGTTCACAGCCTGACCGGAACAGTACTGACGAATCCGGAGTTGATCGATCAGACGAATCGGTGCGCTTTACGGTTACTGCAGAAGATGGAGTTTGGTGAATATTGTCAGGCATTTCTATCCGGCCGTAATTTCCAGTCGGAGCTGAACAGTATCTTTACTCTGTCAGGTGCTTTTTCGGCGTTCCGTAAATCTGCGATCATGAAGACGCAGTTATATAATACGGATACCCTGTGCGAGGATACTCATGTAACTTTTCAGGTACGGTTTCAGATGAAGAAGCGTGTGGCACTTTGTCCGAATGCGATCTTTTTTGTAGATCCGATCGAGAGCTTAAATAAACTATATGTTCAAAGACAGCGATGGCAGAGCGGTGAACTGGAAGTGCTTCATATGTTCCGAAAGGACAAGATGAACATTGGCAGGAGTTTCTTTAAAGATTTCGTCATGCGGATCCTTGTGTATGATCATACGTTTGCGTTTCCTCGAATGATCTGGTATTTTGCGATTATCTGTCTGGCATTTATCAATTATCCGATGAAGCTTATTGTGACATCACTCGTATTCTTATTCTTTTTATACAGTATGGCCAACTTCCTGTTGTATATCTGTATTATTCTGTTTTTAAAGGATTTTCCATATTTGAGAAAATATTATGCAAGGAAATGGTATCTGATCTTTTTACTTCCGCTGTTTAATTTTATTGTATTCTGGTTCCGGTTTGCAGGAATTATTAATTCAACCAGAAAAACGAGAACATGGCGGACAAGAGACCTGCATGAAGAATGGCATGACTTTAAACAGGTCGTGATGCATGATTTTGCAGGAGCACACCGGGTGCTGGAGAAGATCAGAGATGAGGTAAATACCAGTGAATAAAGAGAAAAAACAATCATGGATAAAAAAATTATATACATCACCGAATCATAGGATTTTTTCGATATCCGCAACCGTGATCCTGTTTATTATGATATTTATGGGATGTATCTGTTATGAGTTATTACAGAACCGGGAAGCAGTGATACAGGCATATGAGGCTGATCAGGAGGACTATCTACAGTTATTAGCCTACAACATTCAGTCAGTTCAGAAGTCAGGAAAAGATGCAGAGGTTCTTGCTTTTTTACAAGAGAAGACAGTTTCCGCAGGAGAACGGTTCTTTGTATATACAAGAGGTTCGGAAGTGCTGTGGGCAAAGAATGAGAATACAACGAATACATTAGGCAAATATGCAGAGATCACAGAATTCTGGAAGATGATACAAGAACAGGATGTTGTAGTGAATACAGTCAGATGGACGGTCGGACAGGAAGAATGTACGATCAGTGTGGTGTCTGATATGGATAGTATTCTGGAACGGACATCTACAATAAAGCATGGATATTATGTTGTAATTGCAACAGGACTGGTAAGTGTCGTTCTGCTCAGTCTGTTGATTGCATTGTTGGAATCATGGAACAAGGCAGAGAAAAATCTGAAGGGTACGAAAAAAGAACTGGACAAACGTAACAGGAAGCTTGAAAAGGTGACGAGTAATGCCGGAAATATGGGGTTTGAAAAGACTTCAGATGACGAGGTAGCAAAGAATATCTATGTGCAGAATCAATATAACAGTTCGCATGAATTCTATGATAATAATTTTCTTCGTATTATGCTTCAGAAATCGGATGATGAAGCGTTAAAACCGATCCATTATATGTTTATTCATCTGGATATGCTGGATCGTTATTACAGCAGACAGGAGATCTTTCATTTTATGAGAAAGATTCGTTCCGGACTTTATCAAAATGAGATCATGGGTGAGGTGAAGAAAGGATTTTTTGTTATTCTGCTTTACAGGCTGGATGAACAGCAGGCAAAAGACAGGGCGGATGAGATTTATCGGTACTGTATCCGAAAGTCCGAGAATGCATATCGCTCGATACGATATGACTTAATCGATGTTGGGGTAAAAAAACCGGTGGATGTGTACGATGCTTATACCAGAAAGCAGGAGGAGGCGTAGCGGAATGAGATATCAACAGTATAAATTCAAATTCTATATGGATGCCAGGCATGCTATCTATATCGGTGGAAAATTAGGCGAAGTACATCCGCATACCTGGGAGATCGTTCTGCATGTGGTGAAGGGAAAGGAGAATTTTGAACCATTTCATATACTTGAAAAGGCAGTTGAGGAATTTCTGGAACCTTTTCAGAATAATTATCTGAATGATATAAAGCCGTTTGATATATTAAATCCAACGATCGAAAACGTATGCCTGTATTTTAAAGAAAAATTGCAGGAGATATTAAATGCAATGGGATGGATCTTTCTGATGATCGAGATGAGTGAGACACCGGGAAGAACATATGTGATCAGTATGCTGGATGAGCAGGAGATGGAGCAGAATCAGACGGTGCAGACGCTTACAGACCTGATCTTAGATGAGATAAAACATATTGGAGAGTAAGAAATATGACAGACAGTCACAAGAGAATTCGGAAAAACTGCATATGTATAAGTATCTTGTTACTTGCAGGTGCAGGGCTTGCACTGTATCTTGTGCTATCAGGATATGAGCCGTCCGGTGGTGATATCTGGGGACATCTCTATAAGTCGCAGGAAATGTATGAGAGCCTGAAAAAAGGAAACGTCTTTCCGTTGTTCTCCCCATACTGGTATAACGGAATCCAGCTTTTCAGATATTGGGGACCGCTCTCTTATTATATTATGGCGGGACTGATGTTTCTTACAGGGGGCGATCTTCTTCTGGCTTACAGGCTGCTTGCCTTTGTTATATTCGTAGTCGGTGGACTTCCGTGGATTCTCTGGGGGATCCATGAGAACCGCAGAGTGCTTGGAACCTTTTTCGGACTGCTCTGGTTCTTTATGCCGGAGCATATCAGAATTTATTTTACAGCGGGAAATCTGCCGCAGATGGTGACGACGATGCTTGTACCATATGCGATCTGGTTCTTATGGCTCTATGTAAGAAAGAAGAATAATTGTGCAGCTGTCGGATTGTTTGTTTGTATGACATTGATGAGTTTTACGCATCTGATGGTTACTGCGATCATGGGCGTATCTGCATTTTTATATCTGCTGATCGATCAGATATGGAATAAGGATACTAGAAGAAAAATATTTGCTCTTATCTATATGATCTGTGGAATCCTGACAGCGGGTATATGGGTGATTCCTTCTTTAAAAGGCGGGCTTGTGACGTCAGAGAGTGGAGACGGAAGTGTTATGTCAACTTTGATCTATCCACTTACGACGTCATTAAATCCATTTAAACGTCTGAGTGCAGGAAATGACAGCTTTTATTTCGGACTGGCAGCAGTACTTATCGCGATAGCCGGAATCCTGCTTGCAAGAGGCGGAAAGAAAGCCGGTTTTGTATTTTTACTGATCATGCTTGCCTGTACAACGCCTGCTGCATACCGGATACTGGTAAAGCTTCCGTTCAGCCAGTTGTTCTGGATGACCCGGTTTGCGCCGATGATCTATGGTTTTTTCTTCAGTGCATGTCTGGAATGGGTTCGCTTGAAGAAAAAATATTGTGTGCTTCTGGCTGCACTTCTGTGTGTAGACAGTATATCATGTATGAATCTGGATTTTTACAGCGTTGCTACATCAGATGAAACAAAAATGGAGATGCAGCAGCTTACGGAACTGACAGACCAGCGGACGGCTGTTATCGATAAGAGTTCTTATGGTTCTTATCCATCTTATGGAATCAGTGGCAGCAGTCATACGATGTACACGTATGGCTGGGCTTGGCAGGGTGCTGCGACTGGGGATAATATTGTTCTGTTAAATGAAGCACTTGACCGAAAATACTATCGTTTTCTGTTTGATCGGGCAGTAGAGCTTGGGGCTGATACGGTTCTGATACGGAAGAGTGATCTTGAGAAGCAGGATATCACAATCTCTGATATTGAGCAGGATGCGGCAGCCAGCGGTTATTCTATGGTGCAGGAAATGACGACTGCATATACTTATAAACGTGAGACACCGGAGAACTTTGGAACGGTCACCGGATACTATGGGCTTGCAATCGGAAAATATGCAAATGAAATGACTCTGCTTTATCCGGCATTTGTGGCAGGAAGCTCGGATGTGATCGAGGATTATTCAGTGGAAGAACTGAGCCGGTATGATACTTTGTTCTTAACCGGATTTGAATACAGGAATCAGAGTAAGGCAGAAGCGATACTTACGGACGTGGCGGCAGCAGGTACCAGAGTTGTGATCGACAGTACCCATGTTCCGGCTAATAAGAGTAATAAACAGGAAATGTTTCTCGGTGTATTTGCACAGCAGATCCATTTTGATGAACGGTATCCGGTTCTTTCTTATCAGAACAGCGAGATCCGAAGTGATGACTTTGCGGAGGAAGACAGGGATTTTAGTACAGCTTATATAACCGGAACCGATACCGAGATCGGAACGTTTCAGATGGGCAATCAGAAGCTGACGTTTTTAGGTATGAAAGATGATCTGCCAAATGTATATTTCCTCGGACTGAATCTGATGTATGAAGCTGTTAGCAGGAAGGATGCGGCACTGGTTGACATCTTAAATGATGTGCTCGGGATATCAAATGAACAGCTTCCGGACAGAGAACTTGTTCCAATCACAATAGCTTATAAAGAAGATGGACTATCGATCGATGTTGATGCGGATTTTGATCAGGAAACAGGTGTCAATACGTCGATTGCGGCACAGGACATATTTACATCTGATCAGGAGATTTCCGAGCAGATGAATCTTCTTGTTGTGCATGAGAGGCATACAGAGATTTCCTTTGTATATCCTATGTTTGTACCGGGAATTATTATCACGATATCAGGATTTATATGTTTTATACTGTGCATATGTATGGATGTACGCGACAGAAGAAAGCATATTGTTTAACAGACCGGACAAGAGAGCATTGCAGGATAGACGGAATAAAAGGGTATTGTTGGACAGACCGGCTGCCGATTGTGTATTTGCGTCTGTTATGATAAAATGAGCAGAACAGGAATAATACCGGATGAATACTCCAATTATAAACAGGATGAAAATAAAGAAAGGGAACGGTGTATATGGAGCGAAATACGAAAAAAGTCAGTGATTCAATGGTAGAGCAGGTCTTTCAGGTACGGCCGGAGCATTTAAATGGTGCCGGACGATTATTTGGCGGACAGTTAATGGCATGGATCGATGAAGTTGCAGGTCTTGTTGGGATCCGCCATTCAAATGGAGATGTGATCACAGCCTCGGTTGATAATCTGAAATTCATGCGAGGTGCTTATCTGAAGGATCTGATCGTATTAGTAGGCCGTATTACCTATGTCGGACATACCTCGATGGATGTCCGTGTGGATACTTATATCGAGGATCACAGAGGAATCCGGCGCTCAATCAATCGGGCGTATCTGACATTGGTGGCTGTCGATGAAAATGACAAACCAAGACCGGTTCCGGGGCTGACACTTGAGAACGAAAGTGAACAAGCAGAATGGCTGGCAGGAGAGAAACGGAGAGAACTCAGAGGGCAGAGACGTAAAGAAGGTTTTTAGATAAGCCGGGGGTGTGAATATGGCAAATATATTAGACTATCTGGAATGGCGGGGTGATCTGCCGTTTGAGGCATCGGCTTTTAATGAGGTGGATGCAGTTGTATTTTCAAGATTTTCATATATACCGTTTGAGGGGATCGTGCCGGATGATTTTAGTCATGCAGTCACGGTAGCAGAGGCGGCAGAGCGTTTCTTAGGAGATGCGAAGCGCATGACACAGGTGATTTATGAAGATGATCTGAAACTGCTTGCTGCAATGGGAGCAAGCCGACGATTTGGTGATCTGCGCTTATGCGGTTATGTGAATCAGTTGGATGAGGAGATACAGAAGCAGTTTTCAGCAGTCACAGTAAAATTATTTGACGATGTAAGCTGTGTGGTATACCGAGGAACCGATAAAACAGTTGTCGGTTGGCGGGAAGATTGTAATATGGCATTCCTTTCACCGGTTCCGTCTCAGCGGACAGCAGTCGAGTATCTGCGGCAGGCAGCAGAACAGATAGCCGGAACATTCCTGCTATGCGGACATTCCAAAGGCGGAAATCTTGCAATCTATGCAGCAGCAACCTGTGAACGTACTCTGCAGGATAGGATTCTGAAGGTATGCAGTATGGATGGTCCGGGATTTGAACCAAATGTGTTAGAGCTTGCCGGTTACAACCGAATGCTATCACGGATGATCACATACATACCACAGAATTCCGTAGTGGGAATGCTGCTTGAGCACAGAGAGAAATATGTCGTGATCCGAAGTATGCAGGAGGGCTTCATGCAGCATGATGTATATAGTTGGGAGGTTCTTGGACCATCCCTGATCCATGAGGAGGGGATCACAGATGAATGTCGTTTATTAAATGCTTCCTTAAAAGAATGGATCGACAATATGGACTACGACCAGCGCAGGCAGTTCGTAAATTCCCTGTTCGAACTGTTAGATGAATGCGATGCGAAGACCACGGATGATCTGCAAAATAACTGGTATAAGGATATCGGAAGAATCCTGACTTCGATCAAGAAGATGGACGAAGCCAGCCGAAAAGTCGTTAGCCAGACAATCCTGTCGCTGTTAAAGATCACAAGAAAGAATGTATCAAACAGATCAGAAGATTAGAAAATGTCATATACAGGCGAGAAAGATTTAACTTTATTTTGCAGAACACTTTTATTTGATTGAATTAGAAGAAAGCTATTCATGCGGAGATAATTAGTAAATAAAAAATAGAAGATATCATATTATTATGCAACAAGCCTGCCTGAGCGTCGGTCCTTAGCGACCCGCGAAAGCGGGAGCTTAGTACCGCTACGTCGAAGGTAGAGCGAAAGCGTCTTGTGGAAGGAATGCGATCGCAGCAGCCGTACTTGGTGGAACATCCATGGCAGGTGGTGTTGGTACGATCGGCGGAACAATCGTTGGTGCTTTCGTAATCGGTGTTATCAATGATGGTATGGTTATGTGTGGTGTATCTGAATTCTGGCAGATGGTTATCAAAGGTTTGGTTATCATCGTAGCGGTTATCATTGACCAGTTCCAGAGAAAGATGCAGGCAAAGATGGCATTACAGGCAAGAAATGAGAACAAATAATATCGAAGATATCGTAAAGACGGAGATAATATTAAGGAACGTGGACATGGAGAATCGCTTCATGTCCACGTTCTTAAAAAGATAAACATATGTCAGATAGGTATGGAGGACAGATAATATGAAAAAAAAGAGGTATCATTAATGCACAGCTTGCAGGTCTGATCGCAGGGCTTGGACATAAGGATACATTTATGATCGGTGATGGCGGAATGCCAATTCCAAAGGGAGTAGAGATTGTAGATCTGGCACTCTGTGGAGGTGTACCGACATTTAAGCAGGTAATGGATGCAGTCCTTGATGAGACACAGATTCGTGAAATTTGCAATTCGGACAGGTGAATTTACACCATATCCAAATATTATCCTTACAGCAGGAGTCGCATTTCCTGCATAAGTAATAACGACAGAAAAATACAGATTTTGGAGGTGAATGATGAAAGTTTTAAATATTGGTTCCATGAACCTTGATTATGTCTACAGTGTCGATCATATTATCGCACCGGGTGAGACGCAGGCAACCTACGGAATGAATGTATTCCTCGGAGGAAAAGGAATTAATCAGTCCATTGCACTTGCAAAGGCAGGCGTAGATATCTATCATGGCGGAATGATCGGAGAAGACGGACAGGTATTCTTGGATGCATGCAGAGAACATGGTGTGCATGATGAATTCATCCGTACGATCGATGAGAAGACCGGACACACGATCATTCAGGTAGACAAGGATGCACAGAACTGCATTTTGCTCTTTGGAGGAGCAAATCAGAGTCTGACAGAAGAATATATAGATGAAGTATTAGAACATTTTGAAGCCGGAGATATTCTGTTACTTCAGAACGAAGTTAATAAGCTGGATTATATCATTGACCGGGCATATGACAGAAAGCTTGTGATCGCACTTAATCCATCTCCATATAATGAAAAGATTGAAGTTTGTGATCTTTCAAAGATCAGCATCTTCCTGTTAAATGAGATCGAGGGTGCACAGATCACAGGACTGACAGAGCCGGATGATATACTTGCTTCCATGAGAAAGCGTTTCCCGGAAGCAAAGATCGTACTGACACTTGGCAAAGATGGCGCAAGGTATTCAGACAAGGACTGTGAGTATGAACAGCCGATCTTTCCAGTAAAAGCAGTCGATACGACAGCAGCCGGAGATACCTTTACCGGATATTTCCTCGCAGGACTGATCTGCGGCATGGAGATACCGGATATCTTAAGAATGAGTGCGAAGGCATCTTCTATAGCAGTAACCAGAAATGGAGCCGTTCAGTCAATTCCAAAGAGAGAAGAAGTAGAGGCAGCATTGTCGGCAGACTGATACAGCAGATAAAGGAGAAAACAAAGCATGAAATTGCATGTATGCATATAAAAGCAAAGCATGAATGACATGCCTGTAAATAAAAAGAAAATAAAGCGAGGTAAAGGAATATGAAATTTTTTATTGATACAGCAAATGTAGATGACATCAGAAAAGCAAATGACATGGGAGTAATCTGTGGTGTAACAACTAACCCATCTCTGATCGCAAAAGAAGGCAGAGATTTTAATGAAGTTATCAAAGAGATCACAACAATTGTAGATGGTCCTATCAGTGGAGAAGTAAAGGCAACAATTGTAGATGCAGAAGGCATGATCAAAGAAGGAAGAGAGATCGCAGCGATCCACCCAAATATGGTTGTTAAGATCCCTATGACAGTTGAAGGCTTAAAGGCAGTCAAGGTGTTATCGGCAGAAGGAATCAAGACAAACGTAACTCTGATCTTTACGGCAAATCAAGCGCTTCTTGCAGCAAGAGCAGGTGCATCTTATGTATCTCCGTTTCTTGGAAGGTTAGATGATATCAGCACAACAGGTATCAACCTGATTGAAGATATCGTAACAATATTTGACAATTATGGTTTAGATACAGAGATCATCGCAGCCTCTGTAAGAAATCCAATCCACGTTACAGACTGTGCTCTTGCAGGCGCACATATTGCAACTGTACCATACAAGGTAATCGAGCAGATGACAAAGCATCCGTTAACAGATCAGGGTATTGCAAAGTTTCAGGCAGATTACAAGGCTGTATTTGGCGAATAAGAGTTTTTTAGATTTATTGTAGATGTTGGAATAAAATGTTACAATAAGCTCGATTTATACTTTACGGTACATTTGTCCTATAAAGTAAAAACGATAGGAAAGGTGGTGAGAGAGGAACTTGGCAGAGTATAGGAATAATTACCGCCAGAGAGAGAATAAATCTGTATATGGGGAACGAAATACTTATGAAAAAAAGAAAAATTACCGAAATGGAAATAACAGACAACAGAACCTGAGTCAGAAAATGTATTATGATAAGAGACAGCAGGGAAATTCCGGCAGACAGATGAATGATTCAAAACTCAGACGTAAGATTATGGCGGATGATAATGTGAAGTTTATCTGTTCCAGAAATGAAGATGTGATCCATGATAAAAGCTGTATTCTTACAAGGAATATTAAAGACTATGATCTGAAGTATCTGGTAAATTATCCGAAGTGGATGAAACAGTGCCCGAAGTGTGCGATAGAAGCGTATCTCAGATATGGGGCAGAAGATTATGACAAATTGGCAGAATATGATGCGTTATTCCGACTTATGATGATGTCTGTAGAGATGATCCGGCATATGTATATTGATTGTGATATGAAGACAAGGATAAATGGGGATACGCTTACAATCCATCATAAAGAAGATACATGGAAGATCGTATATTTAGACAGTCCGGGAAATGTCAGACTTCTGCATAATAATTATCATATAGTGGATGAACACAGGGAATTTGAAAAAGGTTTTCATATCCAGAGCGAATTTACTTCTAATACAAAGATTAAATATGCTATCGAAAATATTGAAACATATTCGTGGAGCATGCATCGGGTGCATGAACGGGAAGCGATGTTGGAACAGAAAAAGAATGAAACAGGGAAAATGGGATTCTGGTCACGGGTGGCACGAGCATTTCGTTATGTGTTTCATAAGCAGGAAGAAGATGAATCTAAAAATCAGACAGATGATAACAGAAAAGATGATCCAATCGATTTTCAGTTGGATTTTTCGGATTTTAATTTTGTAAATAAGTTCGGTTATCCGGATAATGGTACCAGATGTATCTATGTCTGGAAGACAAAAAACGGGATATATCAATGGCAGATCGGAGAATATGTATCAAAGAAACGACAGTTTGTGATCAAATTTTCAGATCAGACTTTTATAACGGACTGGCGAAAAGTAATCGCATGGAAATATGTATGGAAAGGTGACCTGAACTGGTCATATGGTGAAAAGAATGAGACGAACCCTGATCGTAATTGATATGCAGAATGATTTTATTGATGGTTCACTTGGTACAAAAGAAGCAGAGGCAATCGTGGATCCGGTAAGAAATCTGATACAGGAATATAAAAACAGGGGAGATGAGGTGCTTTATACCAGAGATACCCATGGGGCAGATTATCTGCAGACGAACGAGGGGAAACATCTGCCGGTGGAACACTGTATAAAGGGAACTAACGGATGGAAGATCGCAGATGGAATATATGCAGATGGCTGTAAGATCATAGATAAGCCATCCTTTGGGTATACAGGTTGGGATCGGTATGAATTTGAAGATGTCTGTCTGATCGGGCTTTGTACCGATATCTGTGTAGTTTCAAATGCTCTTATCATAAAGGCGTTATATCCGGAGATTCGCGTGGCAGTCGATGTCAGATGTACGGCAGGCGTGACACCGGAATCAAAGGTGGCTGCACTTGAAACGATGAAGATGTGCCAGATTGAGCTGGTTGGTGAAGAATAAGCAGGATAAAGAGAACAAATGCAGTAAGAAAGGAAAGAAGACATGCTTGGAATTATAGGAGCAATGGACGAAGAAGTTGCAAAGTTAAAAGAAAAAATGGAACAGGTGCATATTATTGAAAAAGCAGGTATGCAGTTTTACAGAGGTACTTTGTGTGACCATGAAGTGGTTGTGGTAAAATGTGGTGTAGGTAAGGTTCATGCAGCAATGTGTACACAGGCAATGATCGACCTGTTCCCGGTAGATGGAATTGTAAATACCGGAATTGCAGGCTCGTTAAATGCAGACATCAACATCGGAGATATCGTGCTGGCAAAGGATGCATTAGAGCATGACATGGATGTCTCTGCTCTTGGATATGCTCCGGGAATCAATCCGGATTTAAAAGATGATGAAAATATTTTCAAGACAGATGTCAAAATGCTGGAGCTTGCTCTTGCCGCAGCAAAGCAGGCAGAGCTTTCCGTCAACATCTTTACCGGACGTGTAGTCAGCGGAGATCAGTTCATATCAAGGAAAGATAAGAAAGAATGGCTGGTTGAGACATTTGACGGAACCTGTGCAGAGATGGAGGGAGCATCGATCGGACATGTCGCAAGTCTGAACAAGATTCCATATCTGATTGTCCGTGCGATTTCAGATAAAGCAGATGACAGTGCAGAAATGGATTATCCGTCTTTTGCGGCTATGGCGATCGATAACAGTGTTGCACTTATGACAGAATTTGTAAAGTTATGTTAAAAGGAGGCAGTTGAAAAACTATGGAAAAGATTAAAAGTTTTCAGATCAATCATTTATTATTAAATCCTGGAATCTATGTATCCAGAAAGGATAAGGCTGGAGATGCGGTCCTTACGACTTTTGATATCCGCATGACAAAGCCAAATTTTGAACCGGTCATGAATACGGCGGAGATTCATACGATTGAGCATCTGGCAGCTACTTATCTCAGAAATCATGAGGATTATAAGGACAAAGTAATCTATTTTGGACCGATGGGATGCAGAACCGGATTTTATCTGATCCTTGCAGGTGATTATAAGTCAGAGGATATCGTAGATCTGATGATTTCAATGTTTGAATTTATACGTCATTATCATGATCCGATTCCGGGTGCAAATCCGAGAGAATGTGGAAATTATCAGGACATGAATCTGAACATGGCAAATTACCTTGCAGAGAAGTTCTTAAAAGAGGTTCTTTATAATATAGGCGAAGATCGCCTGAACTATCCAGAGGGTTGACCTTTTTTTTTCAAAGTGATACGATAACAGATAAAGATTGCCGGAAGAGAGCGGCAACCCATAATAAGTTCATGCGTTATGGGAAAAAGAATAAAAATCGCGAGAGGTGTAAACGAATGAGTAAGAGTTTTGAAGATTTATTAGCCAAGGTTGCAAAATGCAGCAAGAAGACAGTATCTGTAGCATGTGCTCAGGACAAGCCGGTTCTGGAAGCCGTTAAGGCGGCAAAGGAAAAAGGTATTGCAGATGCGATTCTCGTCGGTGATGAAGCTGAGATCAGAAAGATCGCTGCTGAACTTGATATGAATCTGGATGAGTATGAGATCATAAATGAACCGGACAGCATTCAGGCTGCACATAAGGCTGTTGAGCTGGTACATAATAATAAAGCAGATATGTATATGAAGGGTATCATTGATACAAAGAACTTCTTAAAGAGCGTTCTGGATAAGGAAGTAGGTTTAAGAACCGGTAAGCCATTATCACATGTAGCAGTTTTTGAGGTTCCGGGTGTTGACAGATTATTATATCTTTCAGACGTAGCATTCATGACATATCCATCTCTTGAGGATAAAAAAGCGATTATTGAAAATACAGTAAAAGTTGTTCATGCTTGTGGTATTCCATGTCCAAAGGTTGCTCCGCTTGCGGCAGTTGAAGTTGTAAATCCTAAGATGCCTGTAACTGTAGATGCAGCAGAGCTTACAAAGATGAACGAGAATGGCGAGATCACAGGATGTATCGTTGACGGACCATTATCACTTGACCTTGCGATCGATCCGGAAGCAGCTAAACATAAGGGAGCAGAAGACCGTAAGATCGTTGGTGATGCAGATATCCTCTTATTCCCGGATATCCACGCCGGAAACCTTGTATACAAGTGCCTGACACATACAACAGCAAGCAAGAACGGTTGTATCCTGACAGGAACAAAGGCACCGGTTATCCTGACATCCAGATCAGACAGCTTTGAAGTAAAGATGAACTCTATCGCTCTTGCAGCAGTTGTTGCAGAAGCAATCAAGAATGAGCAGTAATCAGACCGTTATGGTTACGGAATAAATATATAAGAATTTTGGAGGAAGAACATGTCATACAAAATTTTGATTATCAATCCGGGTTCAACATCTACAAAGATAGGTGTATTTGAAGACGAGAATTTATTATTTGAAGAAACATTAAGACACACAACAGAGGAACTTGCGGGCTTCAACCTTATCGTTGAGCAGAAGGACTTCAGAAAGAAAGTTATCCTTGATATTCTTGCAGAGAAAAATTTTGACATCAAGACATTAGATGTATGTGTAGGTCGTGGTGGTATGTTAAAGCCGATTCCGGGCGGTACATATCCTGTTAGTGATGAATTATTAGAGGATTTAAAGATCGGTAAACAGGGTCAGCATGCATCCAACCTTGGTGGTATCCTTGCAAGAGAGATTGGCGATGAGTTGGGAATTCCATCTTACATTGTAGATCCGGTTGTTGTAGATGAGCTGATGCCATCCTCCCGTTTATCCGGTGTGCCTGAGCTTCCAAGAAGAAGTGTATTCCATGCATTAAACCAGAAGGCAGTTGCAAAGAGATATGCAAAAGAGCATGGTAAGAAATATGAAGATCTGAACCTGATCGTTGTACACATGGGCGGCGGTGTATCTGTTGGTGCTCACTTAAACGGACGTATCGTTGATGTTAACAATGCATTAGATGGTGAAGGCGCATTCTCACCGGAGAGAGCAGGTGGAGTTCCATCAGGTGATCTTGTTAAGATGTGCTTTTCAGGAAAATATACACAGCAGGAAGTTACAAAGAAACTTGTCGGTAACGGCGGATTCAATGCATATATCGGCAGCAATGATGCAAGAGATCTCGAGAAACTCGTTCAGGAAGGTGATGAGCATGCAAAGCTTGTTCAGGACGCATTTCATCAGCAGGTAGCAAAGGATATCGGGGCTATGTCAACCGTACTTTGCGGAAAAGTAGATCAGATCATCTTAACAGGTGGTATCGCATATTCCAAGCATACATGTGCAGAACTGGAAAAGAGAGCCGGATTTATCGCTCCGTTTACAGTATATCCTGGTGAGGATGAACTTCTTGCACTTGCACAGGGAGCATTAAGAGTTATGAATGGCGAAGAAGAGCCGATGACATATTAATTTGATGATTGATATTTTGCCTGTGAACTATAAAAATACAAAAATTGGCATAATAGTTTTTCTTATAATACACATAATAGAATCAAGACAACAAAGTCTTAAATAAATGTATTGGAGGAAATGTATTATGGCAAGTTCAAATTCAACAGGAACAAGCAAGATGAGTGTTCCGGAAGCTAAGGACGCTATGAACAAGTTCAAAATGGAGGTTGCTAAGGAAATTGGTGTAAACCTCAAGGATGGTTACAATGGTGACTTAACATCTGCTCAGAGCGGATCAATCGGTGGCGAGATGGTTCGTCAGATGATCAAGAGACAGGAAGAACAGATGTCAGGCAGATAAGCAGTAAAATAAGAGATATCTTATAGCTTTTGCTTAGCAGGAAGGGGTTATTGTCGAAAAGACAATAACCTTTTTCTGTGTTATTATGGAAAATGGACTGGACATATATCCGGTATATATGGTATAATCGGATGATTGATGCGGGTATTTTTATGCCCACAATAAAAACGAAATGATAAATGGATGCTAAATAATGCCTTATATATTATTAAAAGATGATGGCATAAGGCATCATTTGCATAATTTTAAGGAGGAAATAAAAAATGAGTTTAGCAGTAGAAAATCTGGAACACAGTATGGCAAAACTTACAATCACAGTACCGGCAGAGGAGTTTGGTAAGGCAATGACAACTGCCTACAATAAGCAGAAAGGTAAATTCAATGTACCTGGTTTCAGAAAGGGTCATGTGCCACAGGCATTTATTGAGAAGATGTATGGACCTGCAGTATTTTATGAAGAGGCAGCTAATTCATTAATTAATGAGTATTATCCAAAGGAAGTAAGCGCATCAGATGTTGATGTTGTATCAAGACCGGTTATCGATGTAACTCAGATCGAAAAGGGCAAGGATTTTATCTTTACAGCAGAAGTAGCTGTTAAGCCTGAAGTTGAACTTGGTGATTATAAGGGACTCGAAGTAGAAAAGGCTGACGTAGAAGTAACAGATGATGAAGTTATGGCAGAGCTTTTAAAGGTTCAGAAAGAGAACTCAAGATACAACCCTGTAACAGACAGAGCTGCACAGATGGATGATGAAGTTACACTTGACTTCGAAGGATCTGTTGACGGTGTTCCTTTCGAAGGCGGTAAAGCTGAGAACTACAAGCTCGTTCTTGGTTCTCATTCATTCATTGATACATTTGAAGATCAGCTTGTTGGCAAGAACATCGATGAGGATGTAGAAGTAAATGTTACATTCCCGGAAGATTATCAGGCAGAAGATTTAGCAGGTAAGCCGGCAGTATTCAAATGCAAGATCAAAGAGATCAAGGCTGTAGAATTACCGGAATTAGATGATGAGTTTGCAAGTGAAGTTTCAGACTTTGAGACATTAGATGAATATAAAGAAGATATCAAGAGTAAGGCTGCTGAGAAGAAGCAGAAGGATGCTGAGAACGAGAAAGAAAACAAGCTGATCGAGAAAGTAATCGAGAATGCAAAGATGGATGTTGCAGATGCACAGGTTGCAGATGTACAGGAAAGAATCAAAGATGAGTTCGCTCAGAATCTTCAGTATCAGGGAATCAACCTTGAGCAGTATATGCAGATTTGCAATATTACAGAGGAAGCATTAATGGAGAGAATCAAACCAGACGCAGAGAAGAGAATCAAATCCCGTCTTGTTCTGGAAGCAATTGCTGCTGCTGAAAATATTGAGGTATCAGACGATGAAGTACATGAAGAACTGGAAGCTATGGCAAAACAGTATCAGATGAATGTAGAAGATATCGAAGGCTTCATGGGTGATGCAGAAAAGGATAGCATTAAAAAGGATCTTGCTGTTAAAAAGGCAGTTAAGGTTGTTGTAGATAACGCAAAGGAAGTTTAATCCATAATTTCTGATTGCGATATTTTGGAGGTGTAAATATGAGTTTAGTACCTTATGTCATTGAACAGACCAGCCGTGGTGAACGTTCATATGATATTTATTCAAGACTTCTGAAAGACAGAATTATCTTTCTGGGAGAAGAAGTAAATGATACATCAGCAAGTATAGTGATCGCACAGCTCCTGTTCCTGGAGTCCGAAGATCCATCCAAGGATATCTCATTGTATATCAACAGTCCGGGCGGTTCTGTAACAGCAGGACTTGGAATCTATGATACAATGCAGTACATCAAATGTGATGTATCTACAATCTGCTGTGGAATGGCAGCAAGTATGGGTGCATTCCTGCTTGCGGGTGGTGCGAAAGGTAAGAGATTTGCACTTCCAAATGCCGAGATCATGATCCATCAGCCATCCGGCGGATCGCAGGGTCAGGCTACAGAGATTGAAATTGCTGCAAAGCATATTTTAAAGACAAAAGAGAAATTAAATAGAATGTTAAGCGAGAATACCGGAAAGCCATATGAAACGATTGCTGCTGATACAGAGAGAGATAACTGGATGTCAGCAGAAGAAGCATGTGCATATGGTCTGATCGATAGTGTAATCGCAAAAAGATAGTATAAAGAGGTATTGGAATGGCAAATCGTAGTGAAGATAGAAAACTACTTAGATGTTCCTTCTGCAATAAGACGCAGGATCAGGTCAGAAAACTTATAGCAGGACCAAACGCTTATATTTGTGATGAATGTGTACAGATATGCGCAGAGATCGTTGATGAAGAACTGGAAGAAACAGGTGCTGAAGATTCCATTAATTTACTGAAACCCAAGGAGATCCGTGAATTCCTGGATCAGTATGTAATCGGTCAGGAAGAAGCAAAAAAGGTATTATCTGTTGCGGTATACAATCATTATAAGCGTATCATGGCAGATAAAGATTTTGACGTAGAGCTTCAAAAGAGTAATATTCTCATGGTCGGACCAACCGGTTCCGGTAAGACATATCTGGCACAGACACTTGCAAAGATTCTGAATGTTCCGTTTGCCATTGCCGATGCAACTGCATTGACGGAGGCCGGATATGTTGGTGAAGATGTAGAAAATATTCTGCTGAAGCTGATTCAGGCGGCCGATTATGATGTAGAACGTGCAGAGCATGGAATTATCTATATTGATGAGATCGATAAGATCACGAAGAAGAGTGAGAATGTATCCATCACCAGAGATGTATCCGGTGAAGGTGTACAGCAGGCTTTGTTAAAGATCGTGGAGGGAACGGTTGCATCAGTGCCACCACAGGGTGGCAGAAAGCATCCACATCAGGAATTTATACAGATCGATACATCAAATATTTTATTTATATGCGGTGGTGCATTTGATGGTCTGGAGAAGATCATTGACAACAGAATCGGCAAGAAAGCTATCGGCTTCAATGCAGAGGTTGTTGATAAGACAGAACAGGATATCGGAGAGCTGTTAAAGCAGGTAACTCCTCAGGACTTTGTAAAATATGGACTGATTCCTGAATTTGTCGGACGTCTGCCGATAACGGTTACACTGGATCTGTTGAACAAGGATGCGCTTGTAAGAATCCTGACAGATACAAAGAGTGCAATCTGCAAGCAGTATAAGAAATTATTTGAATTAGATGGCGTGGAATTGGAATTTGATAAGGATGCGCTTTACGCTATAGCAGAAGAAGCGATGGAGAGAAAGACCGGAGCCAGAGGACTTCGTTCTATCATAGAGAAAGCAACGCTAGATCTTATGTATGAGATTCCATCGGATGACAGAGTTGCAAAATGCGTGATCACAAAAGAAGTTATAACGGATGGAGCACAACCAGAAATCACTTATTCTGATAATCCGGCTGAGAAAAAGCAGATAAAGAAGAAGCGTTCAGTAAAAAACAGTGATGAAATAGCTTAAGCAGAAAGCCGGGATGTTATGCATCCCGGTTTTTTGATATAAAGGAGATAAAAGTATGGATAATATCGTCTGGAACAGGCCGATGATCGTTTTGAATAATATTGTTATAATGCCGGATACTTCCTCCCATCTGGATGTGATCAGCAAGGAATCCTGTGAAGCAGTTGCCAATGCGATGAAGGGTGATTGCAGCATCCTGCTGGTTACGGCAAAGGAAGTAAAGGAGAATGGAAAGGTTCCTGATCTTTATCCGATCGGTGTTACAGCAAAGATCAAACAATATCTGAAAATGCCGAACAAAACAGTCCGTATTCTGATTGAAGCAGAAAAACGTGCAAGGATCGTTTCATTTTATAAGGAAGACGGAGCATATAATGCAGACTTTGAATATATAGATACAGAAGAAACAAACCATCTGGATGAAGTAGAGGAAAAAACATTGATCCGTATGCTTACGGATAAGCTCAGACAAGCATTTGCAAATGGAATGGGAACAAATAAGCTGTTATATAAAAAACTGCTTACGATCGATGACCTTGCAAAATTTGCCGATGGAGTGACAGAATTCATTCCTGCGCCATATACGAAGAAGCAGGAGATTCTGGAAACGCTCGATGTGAAAGAACGTGTAATGAAGATCCTTCAGACGATGGATGAAGAGATGGAGATTTTAGCCATCCGTCAGGAGATTCAGGAGAAATTACAGGATTGTGTAAATAAGCACCAGAGAGAATATGTTCTCCGGGAACAGATGAAGGTCATAAAGAAAGAACTTGGCGAGGATGATAATACAGAAAAAGCGGCAGATGAATATATGGAGCGCCTGCAGGAACTGACAGTTCCGGAAGAAGTCAAAGAGAAGCTTACGAAAGAGATATCCAGACTTCGTGCTTTGCCGCCTATGGCTGCTGAATCCGGCATCCTTACAAACTATATTGAGACGTTGCTCGACTATCCTTGGGGTAAATCCTCAAAGGAGAACGATAATCTCGAAAAGGCCATTAAGATTCTGGAACGGGATCATTATGGATTAGAAGAAGTAAAGGAACGTATCATAGATTATCTGGCTGTCCATATTTTAAACGAAAAAGGTAATATGCCGATTCTTTGTCTGGTTGGACCTCCGGGAACCGGTAAGACCTCGATCGCGAGATCAATTGCTACTGCGACAGGAAAAGAATATATCCGTATGTCGCTTGGTGGCGTTCGGGATGAAGCAGAGATCCGTGGACACAGAAGAACTTATATCGGTGCTATGCCGGGCAGGATCGCACAGTCGATCGCAAAGACAAAGACTGAGAATCCACTGGTACTGCTTGATGAGATAGACAAGGTAAGCAGCGACTACAAGGGAGATGTATCCTCTGCTCTGTTAGAGGTTTTAGACAGCGAACAGAATAATAAATTTTACGACCATTATTTTGAAGTGCCAATCGATCTGAGCAAAGTATTATTTATCGCAACAGCAAATGATGCATCCCTGATTCCGGGACCGTTAGCTGATCGTATGGAAATGATCGAGATCAGTGGATACACGGAAAATGAGAAGTTTAACATTGCGAAGCTGTATCTGGTCAATAAAGCGATTGAAAGAAACGGACTGACTAAGAAGCAGTTCAAGATCAATGGATCAGCGATCAAATATATCATCCGTCATTACACCAGAGAAGCAGGTGTGCGTGATCTGGAGCGGAATATCGATAAAATATGCAGAAAAGCGTGCAGAATGATACTTACAGAACATGTAGAGACTGTAAAAGTAACAAAGGAAATGATACCGCAGCTTCTCGGAACAGAGAAGTACATGGATGACAGCTATGATCTGACCAATAAAGTAGGCTCTGTACGAGGCCTTGCATGGACAGCGGTAGGTGGTGTAACACTTAATATAGAAGTAAATATTATGCCCGGAAATGGCAGCATACAGCTTACCGGTAAATTAGGAGATGTCATGAAGGAGTCTGCTGTTACCGGTTTATCGTATATTCGTACGATGAAGGAATCAGAGCCACTGGGTGAAGATTATTTTGAAAAGCATGATATCCACATCCATATTCCGGAAGGAGCAGTTCCAAAGGATGGACCTTCTGCGGGAATCACGATGGCAACCGCTATTTATTCCGCAATATTTAATAAGTCTGTAAGGGGAGATCTTGCGATGACAGGAGAGATTACTCTGAGAGGAAGTGTGCTTCCAATCGGTGGTTTAAAAGAAAAGCTTCTGGCAGCAAAAACGATCGGTATTAAGAAGGTGCTGATCCCTGAGATGAACCGCAGAGATCTTAATGATATCAGTGCAGAGATTACAGACGGACTGGATATTACCTGTGTGAAAACAATGGAACAGGTGCTTAGTCTTGCACTTGCAAAAGGAGAAAAGAAATGATAATTAAGAGTGCTGAACTTGAAACAGTATGTGGAATTACAAGTACACTTCCAGAGACAGAGATGCCGGAGATCGCGTTTGCCGGTAAGTCAAATGTAGGAAAATCCTCACTGATCAATGGATTGTTAAACCGGAAGTCACTTGCCAGAACATCGTCACAGCCGGGTAAGACACAGACGATCAATTATTATAATATTAATCATGATCTGTATTTTGTCGATCTTCCGGGATATGGCTATGCACAGGTATCCGTAGAGATCCGTGCAAAATGGGGTAAGATGGTAGAACGGTATCTGCATACCTCAAAGCAGTTACGGCTTGTATTTTTGTTGATCGATATCCGTCATGAGCCGTCAGAGAATGATTGCATCATGTACGACTGGATCGTAAAAAATGGATATGAACCGGTGATTATTGCAACAAAGCTTGATAAGATCAAGAGAAGTCAGATTCAGAAGAATCTGAAGATCATCAGACAGAAGATCCAGCCAGTAGAGGGAACGATCATAATTCCTTTTTCTGCACAGACCAAGCAGGGAAAAGAAGAGATTCTGCAGCTGATCGAAGACCGGATTGCAGAATCAGAACCTGAATCTGAATAACTTATGAGCAGAAAAATGAAAAGATCATTTATATGTATTATAGAAATACATATAAATAATCAGGAATGTTTTTCACCTTTATCATCAGAATACAGCCAGAGAGTATTGACGAGATAGTCATATACTTCGGCACTTTTCGCACGCCAGTTATCACAGATAGCGATGGCGTGCGTTTTTGTTGGTACGTTAAATTTCAGATCGACCAGAGTTTCTTTCCGATCCTTGATCACGCAGGTAACGACGTATTCACCATAGTCATTTAAGGCATAATCGGCATAGATCTCGGATTCATTTTTCAGATTGATCTTCTGATTATCAAAATAATCGAGAATGTCCTGTTTAATCGCATAAGGAATACGATTTTCAAACATGCTTAAGGCTTCTTCACCTTTGTCAGTGATCTTATAATGAGAAGAAGACCGGATTGTGGATACATAGACAAAATCACACTCGATCAGTCCATTAATGGCTTCCTGAAGCGTGAAATAATTCGTATATCCCTTTGTCAGAACAAAATCGGAAATCTGGGAATTGGTTAGTGTGAAATCCACACGATCCAACATATATAATATAATTAATTTGTATAAGACGATCGATTCAGTATTCATAATAATATCCTTTGTATGTTTTGTAAGAATAAATGTATCACAAGAAAAGCATAAAATCAATGAAGCAATACTGCGGTGAAAGAAAATGATTTACAAAACTTTTTTTTATGCTATACTAAGGCTATTAAATACAACGCTCATATGGCATCCGGAGATCTGATAAGCAGGATGCACAGGTAAGTCATACAGTTGATATACCTGTTTCGAAAAGAATTCATTAGGATAATCCCCAAGAATAAGAATGTGTGTGAATTAAATAAAACGGATAAAATTGGAAGGAGTAAAAGATGGATTTCAAAAATGCATCATTAGAGGAATTGAAGCAATTCGTAAAGGAGCATAAGATAAAGGGTGTATCAGCACTTCGTAAACCGGCTCTGATCGAATTCCTTGAAAAAAATTATAGTGATGAAGCAGGACATGCGGAAGAAAAGCAGAACGTGAAATCACAGAAAAAAGATGCTGAAAAAATAAAAAAGACAGGAAGAACACGGAAACCGAAAAAGGCAGAGCCGCCAGAAAAAGCAGAACAGACTGAAAAAACGGAGCACACAGAGCAGCCGGAGAAATCCGAAGAAGATGCTGTAAAAAAAGTGGATAGAAACCAGACAGAAAATGGTCAGAGATCAGGAGAATCCGGAAGAAGACAGCATAGGAATACTGCCGGAAGACAGACCAACCGAAATGGAAAAAGACAGGACTATCGGTCACAGGGGTATAATAACAGAAATAACAATTCCAATCATGGAAACAATACACCAATTGTAAATAACGGAAGAAAAGACCATGTTCAGGAGAACAAACCGCTTGCAGCCGAGATGACAAAGCTGGAAATGAATATGGAAAAAGCAGTTCTTGAAAAGTCTGCAATGGAAGAGAAAAAAGTAGCTGTTGAAAGTTCTGTAGTATCAGAAAAGAAAGCAGCATATGAAAAATCAGTTATAGAAGAAAAAAATACGGCTGCAGATACAGAGATAAAAGCAGAGGTAAGAATGGAGACGAAGCTTGAGAACAGGCAGGAAGGATCATCTGCTCAGCAGGAACCAAATGGACCGGAGCTTGACAGCGGTAAGATGGCACATGGAATCCTGGAAGTAATGCAGGAAGGATATGGATTTATAAGAAGTGCCAATTATCTGCCGGGAGATCAGGATATCTATGTATCACCGGCGCAGATCCGTAGATTTGGACTTAAGACCGGAGATATCATAATGGGAAATATCCGCGTAAAGACGCAGGGAGAAAAGTTTGGCGCATTATTATATGTAGCTTCTGTCAATGGAGAAAGTCCTGCAAGCATTGCAGGAAGAAAAGCATTTGAAGATCTGACGCCGATTTTCCCGAATGAACGGATCAATATGGATGGGGAGGACAGCCCGATTCCGATCCGTATGATCGATCTGCTGTCACCGATCGGTAAAGGACAGCGTGGTATGATCGTTTCCCCTCCAAAGACAGGTAAGACAACCTTGCTGAAACAGATCGCAAAATGTATCAGTACCAGATACAGTGAGATTCATTTGCTGGTGCTTCTGATTGATGAAAGACCGGAGGAAGTAACGGATATCAGGGAATCCATAGAGGGACCAAATGTAGAAGTTATTTATTCGACATTTGATGAGCTGCCGGAGCATCATAAGCGTGTATCGGAAATGGTGATCGAACGTGCAAAACGATTGGTAGAGCAGAAGAAAGATGTCGTGATCTTACTTGACAGTATTACAAGACTTGCAAGAGCGTACAACCTTACAGTTCCACCAAGTGGAAGAACCTTATCCGGTGGTCTTGATCCTGCGGCGTTACATATGCCGAAGAAATTCTTTGGTGCTGCCCGTAATATGCGTGAGGGTGGAAGTCTTACGATCCTTGCGACAGCGCTGGTTGAGACAGGAAGCAAGATGGATGATGTCGTATTCGAGGAATTCAAAGGAACCGGTAATATGGAACTGGTGCTTGACCGGAAGCTCGCAGAAAAGAGAATCTTCCCTGCAATCGACATTGCAAAATCCAGTACCAGACGGGATGATCTGTTATTATCACCGGAAGAACAGGAAGTTGTATACGCACTTCACAAGATATTATCCGGTAATAAGGCAGAGGATATGCTGGAGGATGTACTGAAATTATTCGTCCGAACCAAGAATAATAAAGAGTTTATCTATTATGTTAAAAAATCATTATTAAGAAAATAAAAAAACACTTGCATTTCTATGTCGGTTTGTGTTAGAATACAAAAGCTGTGTTTTATGAAGAAGTGAGGCTGATGGCCTATTCTCATATATCAATAATATAATAAAGAGGTGAGATTAAATGAGAGAAGGAATACATCCAAATTATTATCAGGCAAAGGTTGTATGTAACTGCGGAAACGAATTTGTTACAGGTTCTACAAAAGAAGAAATTCATGTAGAAATTTGCTCAAAGTGTCATTCATTCTATACAGGCCAGCAGAAGGCAGCTAAGGCTCGTGGTAGAATTGATATGTTCAACCGTAAGTACGGTGTTTCACAGTCAAACTAATAAAAAGGATGATAGGTTGAGGTTAAAGCTTTTAATCTCAGCCTATTTTTGTTTTAGGAAACAATTTTACGAGGTATAGAATTTGAAAAGAGCCAGAATAGGTGGTCAGGCGGTGATCGAAGGCGTAATGATGAAATACGAGGATCAGTACGCAGTAGCAGTCAGAAAGCCGGATCAGGAAATTGAAGTTAAAGTAGAAAGCTATACACCGATAGGTGAAAAATATAAAATCCTGAAATTGCCGATTCTTCGTGGAGTGGTTAATTTCTTTGAGTCGCTGGTAATTGGAGTTAAAACGCTGACATATTCAGCCGATTTTTATGAAGAGGAAGAACCGACTGGAAAGAGTGAAAATAAAGATGATTCCAGGTTGTCAGATACAGAAAGTAATAATGGAAGCGGTTCAGGTGAGAACGGCAGTAAAAACAATAAAAAAGAAAGCAGTACAGGAGATGATCTGATGATGATCGGAACCGTTATTGTATCACTTGCCATTGCGATCGCATTATTCATGCTGCTTCCGGCATTTATTGCAGGACTGCTTGAGCATGTGACAAAAAGCAATGTATTGATAGCGGTAGCGGAAGGTGTGCTTCGGTTGGTGATCTTTCTTGCATATGTAGTATTAATATCATTGATGAAGGATATCAAACGTGTATTTATGTATCATGGTGCAGAGCATAAGACGATCAACTGTTTTGAAGCAGGCGATCCGCTGACTCCGGAAAATGTAAAGAAACATTCCAGATACCATAAACGCTGTGGAACCAGTTTTTTGGTAGTCGTTATGATCATAAGCATTATTGTATTTATGTTTATAAATGTGAAGTCTATGTGGCTGCGATTGCTGTCGCGTGTACTTCTGGTTCCGATTATTGCGGGAATCTCGTATGAATTTATCATGTTTGCAGGCAGAAGTGACTCAAAGCTTGCGAATATATTAAGTGTACCCGGTATGTGGGTACAGCGTCTTACGACGAAGGAACCGGATCTTGAGATGTGTGAGGTGGCAATTCGTTCGGTAGAAGCGGTGATCGACTGGCGTGCTTATCAGGACGCTATGAAGCGTGGAGAGATCGAAGATTAAGAAGTTGAAATGATGCCAGTGAATGTAAAAGGAAATAGACGTATGACTCAGTATCAGCTTGTAACAGCAGGAAAAGAAAAACTGAACGAACATAATGTGCCGGATGCAGATATCGATGCAGAGTTATTATGGCTCTTTGTATCAAAGCAGGATAAGATGGCATATATTATGAACCGGCAGGAAGATGTTACCGAAACAATTCGTTCTTCCTATGAAGCGTTGATCGATAAAAGGTCAAAACGTATTCCGTTACAATATATAACAGGCATACAGTGCTTTATGGGGTATGATTTTGAGACTGCACCGGATGTACTGATTCCAAGATTTGACACAGAAGTTCTGGTGGAACAGGCAAACCGCTTGATTCAGGACATACATTCTGATAAGATGTCTGTGCTGGATATGTGCTGTGGTTCCGGGTGCATCGGATTGTCGGTAGCACTTATGAATCAGAATATTCATATAGATCTGTGTGATATCTCAGATTCCGCGATCACACTTACGACAAAAAATGCGAAACGATTAGAAGTATCTGATTATACTGTTATAAAATCAGATTTATTTGATAAGATAGATAAAAGATATGATATGATCCTGTCCAACCCACCATATATAGAGAGCAAAGTGATTGACGGATTGATGCCGGAGGTTCGGGATTATGAGCCGAGGCTGGCATTGGACGGCGATGCGGACGGATTGAAGTTTTACAGAGCAATTATAGAAAATGCGGAGAGTTATTTAAATGAAAAAGGATATATTTTATTTGAAATTGGTAATCATCAGGCACATGATGTGCAGCAGCTCCTTGTAGATAAGCATTTTGAAGATGTACGCGTAGTGAAAGACCTCGCAGAAAATGACAGGGTTGTAATTGGAAGAAAAGCCTGAAAAAAGGCTGGATATATTAACAGACACATGAACAGGAAATGAGCATGTGCTGCAGGAGGATTATTATGTTTGATAAATTAGAAGATTTAGTAGACAGACTTGATACATTAAATAACCAGTTGACAGATCCGGATATCGTATCTGATCAGAACAAATTCCGCAAATTAATGAAGGAGCAGAGTGAACTGACTCCTATCGTAGAAAAGTACAAAGAATATAAAGATGCAAAACAGACGATCGAAGACAGTCTGCTTATGCTTGAAGAAGAAAATGATGAAGAGCTTCGTGAAATGGCGAAGGAAGAATTAAATGAAGCAAAGGCAACAGTAGAAAAGACGGAAAATGAATTAAAGATTCTGCTTCTTCCAAAAGATCCGAACGATTCCAAGAATGTTATCGTCGAGATCCGTGCAGGTGCAGGCGGAGATGAAGCCGCATTATTTGCATATGAGATCTACAGAATGTATCAGAAATACGTTGATCAGTTCAAATGGAAAGTAGAACTGATGAGCGTGAATGAGAATGGAATCGGTGGTTTCAAGGAAGCGGTATTCATGATCACAGGTGATGGTGCATATTCCAAGATGAAATATGAGAGTGGAGTTCACCGTGTACAGAGAATCCCGAAGACAGAGTCTGGCGGAAGAATCCATACCTCAACTGTAACAGTTGCAGTTATGCCAGAAGCAGAGGAAGTTGATGTAGAGATCAATGAAAATGATATCCGTATTGATGTCATGCGAGCATCCGGTAATGGTGGTCAGTGTGTCAATACAACAGATTCAGCCGTTCGTCTGACACATATACCAACCGGTATCGTAATTTACAGCCAGACCGAGAAGTCCCAGCTTCAGAATAAGGCGAAGGCATTTGCGCTGCTCCGTTCCAAGCTGTATGATATGGAGCTTCAGAAACAGCATGATGCAGAAGCTGCAGACCGTAAGAGCCAGATCGGAACCGGAGATCGTTCAGAGAAGATTCGTACTTATAACTTCCCGGAAGGCCGTGTAACCGATCACAGAATCAAACTCACCTTGTATAAGCTGGAACAGATCTTAAACGGTGATCTGAATGAGATTATCGACAGTCTGATCGCAGCAGACCAGGCAGCCAAGCTTTCACAGGTGAATGAGGAAGAATAAAAGAAACCCTCGATATTGAAAAAAACAAGTTGGCATCTGCCTGATCCGGCAGATGCCATTTTTAAGTAAAAGAGGGTGTTGGCGAAATAAACCGAATAAATAGTTCAAATTGATTGACATATTTTTGAATAAGTGGTTATATTATATGTGGCTTAAATGGACATACTAATGATAATTTACAGATATGAAATGAGGTAGCTAGATGTATAAAAAGAATGTAAGGTTCTTTTTTGCTTTGTTCATGGGCAAACTGGCAAGAACCATGCAGAGAATGTTGAAGATGAACGCAAGTTATTTTCCGGGAAAGCTGGCAGTCAAGCTTTGTCCGGATTTCATGGGATGTATAGATAAACCGAAAACGATCATAACAGTAACAGGAACCAACGGCAAGACAACAGTATGTAATATGATCATAGATATTTTGGAGGCAAATGGCTATGACGTTTTGAACAACCGTGCTGGTTCTAATGTGAATGCTGGAGTAGCGAGTTCATTGATCGCAGGAAGTACTCTGACAGGAAAGGCAAAGAAAGAATATGCAGTATTTGAAGTCGATGAAAGAAGTTCAAAGCTGATCTATCCATATGTAAAGCCAACATATGCGGTATGTACGAACCTGTTCCGTGATTCCATTCAGAGAAATGCAAACCCGGAGTTTATTTTTAACTTTATCAATAATAATATGCCAAAAGAATCACATCTGATCTTAAATGCGGATGATCTGATTAGTTCAAATCTTGGATCGGAAAATGAAAAAACATACTTTTCAATCAACAGACTTCCATCTGACCGGGAGGAATGTATTAATCTGATCAATGATATGCGGATCTGTCCAAAGTGTCATCATAAATTAAAATATAACTATGTCCGGTATCATCATATTGGAAAAGCTGTCTGTGAGTTCTGTGGATATACGTCACCGGAAGGCGATTATAAGGCAGATGTTGATTATGAGAACAAAGTAATAACAGTTACACATAATGAGAGCAGGGAACAGTATCCGATGATCAGTAACAGTACATTTAATCTGTACAATGAGTTGACTGCAGTTACCGCTCTTCGTGAATTTGGTTTGACAGGTGAGCAGATCCGGAACGCGATCCAGAATCTTAATATTGTGGAATCGAGATATTCCAGAAGTACAGTGGATGGGATCACGATAGTGACCAATATGGCAAAAGGACAGAATCCAATTGCATGTTCCTGTGTATTTGATTATGTGTCTAAGGAACCGGGAAATAAAGAGGTCATTCTTTTGCTGGAAGATATATTTGACCGGAAAAATTCATCTGAAAATATGACATGGATCTTTGATACGGATTTTGAGTTCTTAAATCAGCCGAATATTACGAACATCGTAATAGGTGGTCTGCGGACGAAAGATTATAAGCTCCGTTTAATGATGGCCGGGGTTCCGGAAGAAAAGATCAAAGAGACAACGGATGAAGCAGGTGCATATAAATCCCTGAATCTGGATGGAACAGACAGTGTATACATTCTTCATGATATTCATGAAAATGATACAGCGCTTGTACTTCGGGATAATCTGAAACAATATTTGAAGGAAAGAGAGGCATAACAAATGGGAACAGATATTACAATAGAAGTTCTATATGGAGAATTTGCCAATCTTTTCGGTGAATTACAGAACGTAAATTATTTAAAAGACTGTATGCCGGAGGCAACAGTTATTTATACCGGCTTATATGATAAACCGGCATTTACAGAGGGCAGGGCAAACCTTGTATATATGGGAGCAATGACAGAGAATCAGCAGGAATTGGCGATTCAGGCATTGAAACCATATAAGAAAGAACTGGAAGAGCAAATCGAGGCTGGAACAGTATTTCTCTTTACCGGGAATGCAGTCGAGATCGTTGAACAGTACATTGAGAATGAAGATGGAAGTCGAATAGAAGGACTTGGTATTTTTAATACCTATGCAAAGAGAGATATGATGCATAGATATCATTCTCTTGTATTTGGACAGTATGAAGATATAAAGCTGGTTGGTTTTAAAGCGCAGTTCAGTCATTCTTATGGAGATAATTCAAAGGATTATTTCTATGATGTGATTCGCGGGGATGGTTTTCATCCGGGAATAAAACAAGAAGGTTTGAAGAGAAAGAATTTCTTTGCAACATATACAGTTGGACCATTTCTTATTATGAATCCGTTGTTTGTGAAATATCTGATGCAATTACTTGGTATAAAAGAACCGGTTCTTGCGTATGAATCCGTTATTATGGAAGCATACAGACAGCGTTTGGAAGAGTTTGAAGATGAAAAATTAAAATATCAGTAAGAGAATATAAAGGAAAAACTTCCGGATATGACCTTGTATTGTAAAACAGAGGTTCCTATCCGGAAGTTTTTATTTTACAAAGTTATCAGGAGAGTTGGCGTTTTTGCTATATAAGTATATTAACAAATATTCACTTGACAAAAAACAGGTAACATGAAACTATGGATGTAGGATTTTTTGTTACAGGAAGGAATGGGAGGTTACTTAATATGGATATAAATAATACACCGCCAAATTTTGGAGAACAGCCGAATTATAATAATGTACCGCCAAACTATAATAATGTGCCACCAAACTTTGGAGGACAGCCAAACTATAATAATGTGCCACCAAACTTTGGAGGACAGCCAAACTATAATAATGTACCACCGAATTTTGGAGGACAATCAAACTATAATAATGTGCCGCCAAATTTTGGATGGCAGTCAAATTACGATTATAAGCCGAGAAGATCAAGACCGGGGGTATCGCCCGAACGGTTTGAGATTTTTGGCGGTTTTGCGTTTGGTTATGCCATGATCTACAGTGTGCTGATGTACCGGAATTATGCAAGTATCTGTGCTGTATTCATGGCAGTTATGACCGTTTTGTTTATGAGTTTCAGTATCATGCGCCATGAGAAGAATCTGCCGGTAAATGACGGAGAATCGTTATCTTTTGGGAAACTTTTTGGAAAGCAGACGAAGCTGATTCCGCATTATGCAGGTATCCTTTTGCTTGGGGTATCAGTTTGCAGGACCGATGATTCATTTTTGATCGTTTTGGATCATCTTTGCATTTTATTCCTTGTGTGTGCAGGGCTTCTCCGGTATTTTGATGATTTTAAAAACATGGGATTTGTCGAATATGGTCTTACGGTTATCGAGAAGATGGCAGAGCCGTTTACCTGTTTTGACCGTTTTTTCTCAGACTACAGACAATATAACAGAGAACATGAAAATGCAAGAAAACGTGCGAAATTTGTCTATATTCTGATCGGTGTTGTCGTTGCGATTCCGTTGCTGTTCGTAATGATCAGCCTGCTTTCCAGTGCAGATCAGATCTTTGGAGATGCAGTTGAAACATTACTTGGAAATATTTTCCTATCATGGGATGCAATCTGGTTTCTTGTATTTGCATTTGCGGCGTTATTATTTACATATGGTATCATTGTGTCAGCACCGTTTGGAAGCAGATATCACAGACAGACAAAAGAAGGAACACATGAACCGATCATTGCGATCACGGCAATGGGACTGCTTACCCTGGTGTATCTGTTGTTTTCAGTGATCCAGATCCTATATCTGTTTACAAATAATATGTCACTGCCGGATGATATGACTTATGCGGAATATGCCAGACAGGGATTCTTCCAGCTTATGTTCGTATCGGTGCTGAATGTGATACTGGTGCTGATCTGTCATGCAATCTTTCGTAAAAGCACAGTGCTTAATATCGTACTGACTATTATGTCAGCCTGTACCTATGTGATGATCGCATCCTCGGCGCTTCGTATGACTATGTATATCAAAGCATATGATCTTACTTATATGAGAATACTGGTGTTTGCAGCACTGGCTGTTCTTGCTGTGATACTTGCAGGAGTGATCGTCAGAATCTATACTGACCATTTCCCGCTGGTACGTTATTCGATGTTTGTGATCGTTACTGTATATATCATCGTATCGTTCCTTCGTCCGGCTTATCTGGTTGCCAGATATAATCTGGAAAATCAGGATCCGAAGGATGTGGATTTCCGGTATGTGACGTCACTTGGTGCAGATGGAGCGGAAGAAGTATATGAGTTCATTGTAGATAACTATATGACGGGACAGGATGATGATTACTACGAGTACGATAACTACCAATACGACGATTATTATAACAAATATAATAATTATAAGGATATCAAGGGATTCTCGTATAACAGAATGGAATGGTATTTTAATGGAATTCGGGATACCTATAAAGAAAAAGGTGCGATCCGTGGATTTAACTTTTCAAGGAACAAGGCAGAGAAGTATGCAAAACGTTTCTTTAAATGGTACGGGAAAGAAGAATAAAGTGCGTTAAATTAAGATTAAAATACGTTGCACCTATTGTAAAAAAATGGGAAATAGTATAAAATAAAACTAAATTTGGGGCATACAGATGAGAGGTCAGAATGCCGCCGGATAAAAGATGATTTTATGGAGGTAGTAGAAAAATGAAAAAAGCAACAAAGAGATTATTAGCTGCATTTTTAGCCCTTGCAATGGTATTCACATTATTAGCAGTACCTGCAACAAGCATGAAGGATGTCAGCGCTGCAACCAGTAAGACTGTGTATATTAACCCGTATAGTGACAGAGTCGTTTCCTATAAGCCGGGACGTGTAACTCAGGCATCCGGTGTTATCAGTATCATGGGATGTACAAAGGCATCTCAGATCAAAAAGTTAAAATGTTCAAACAAGAACATGAAAGTATCAGCCAAAGATGGATATATTCGTGTAGACTATGGAAAGAAAGCTGGTAAGGCAACTATTACATGTACAGTAAAGGGTGTTAAGCTGAAAACTACATTTACTGTAAAGAAATATACCAATCCTGTAAGTTCAATCAAGATTGGAAGCAAGAATTATACATCAAGCTTTGCAAAGAATACTTACACCTATACTTCAAAGAAAGTATCAAAGAAGACACTGAGCGTAAAGGCTAAAAAGGGATGGACCATTAAGTCAGTCAGCGTATATAATGGTGGAAGCAAATATTATAATGTAAATAAATCCAGTTATTCCAAGAAGATTACATTAAGTAAGAAATATTCAGATGTGATCGTTGTTATGTACCAGAAGAGTACAGGACTTACAGAGTCTTTAATGGTAACATACAGATAATTAAAACATAGAATTAATGAAAAGGTGTTGATATATAAATCAGAACAGATTATATGTCAGCACCTTTTTGTTGTGCCTGTTTATAAGGTGTGGTATACTTTACATAGCGATTTGGTAAAATATATCATGTGGTTTTAAAAACCATATTTGCCATAAAATGGTAATGGAGGATGTTAAAATGAATGATTATGTTATATTGACAGATTCATCCTGTGATCTGCCGGATGATATCGTAAAGAAATATCAACTGAAGATCTTACAGCTTGATTTTATTGTTGAAGGAGAGGGAAGCTTTCATAATGATCAGGCAGACATTGAGAAAGTATATAGCAAATTAAGAAATGGGGCAAATATCAAGACTTCTGCAGCGAATATCTCGCAGGCATCGGAGGCCATAGAAGCATTATTTAATCAGAAGAAAGATATCTTATATCTGGGCTTTTCATCCGGACTTAGTTCTACTTATCAGACCGTGTATATGGCTGGTCAGGAATTAATGGAGGAGTATCCGGAACGAAAGATGATCAGTGTTGATACCCTTGCGGCATCTATGGGACAGGGACTTCTGGTATATAAGGCATGTCAGGCAAAAGATGCAGGAAAAAGTCTGAAGGAGAATGCACAGTATATAGAAGATATCAAGTTAAAGCTATGCCATTGGTTTACAGTAGACGATCTTTTCTTCTTAAAAAGAGGAGGCCGTATATCAGGTGTGACAGCAACAGTTGGCACAATGCTGTCGATCAAGCCGATCCTGCATGTGGATGACGAGGGACATCTGATCAATGTAAGTAAGGTCAGAGGAAGAAAAGCAGCGATCACAGAGCTTGCAAACCGGATGGAGAAGCTGGCGGTACATCCGGAAGATCAGGATATTTTTATCAGTCATGGTGATTGTATAGAAGATGCAGAGAAACTTGCTTCCATTATTAAAGAGCGGTTCGGAAATGACAGGATCACGATATCCTATGTTGGTCCGGTGATCGGAGCACACTCAGGTCCCGGAACACTGGCATTGTTCTTCCTTGGAGAACACAGATAAATAGCTTCTTACAGAATAAAGATAGACAGGTCAAATGCTGAATAAATAAAAAAATAATTGAGAATCATTCCTAATAACTATTGACATTTATCAAAAATTGTGTAAAATAGAATCATAGAAATTGATAACGTTTCTCAATAAGAATAATAATAGCATAAAGCAAAGGAGATTTTAATTATGGCAAAGTTTGTATGTAGTGTATGTGGATATGTATATGAAGGAGAAGAAGCTCCTGCACAGTGCCCTGTATGTAAGGCACCTGCTGAGAAGTTTATCAAACAGGGTGATGATAAGACATGGGCATCTGAGCATGTTGTAGGTGTAGCACAGGGTGCACCGGAAGATATCATGGAAGATTTAAGAGCAAACTTCCAGGGCGAATGTTCAGAAGTTGGTATGTACCTTGCAATGGCTCGTGTAGCATTCAGAGAAGGCTATCCTGAGATTGGTAACTACTGGGAGAAAGCAGCTTATGAAGAAGCAGAGCATGCGGCTAAGTTTGCAGAGCTTCTTGGTGAAGTAGTTACAGATTCAACAAAGAAGAATCTTGAGATGAGAGTAGAAGCAGAGCATGGTGCAACTGCCGGTAAGACAGATCTTGCAAAACGTGCAAAAGCACTGAATCTGGATGCAATCCATGATACTGTTCATGAGATGGCAAGGGATGAGGCAAGACATGGAAAGGCATTTGAAGGTCTCTTAAAGAGATATTTCGGTTAATCATTCTATGAATGATGGTGCAAGAGCCGCACAACTCAATAATTAAGAAGTAAATATATAATACACTCTAATAAAAATCCGGCTGACAGGAATTTCCCATCAGTCGGATTTTGTGTTAGTCTTTTAATTTAAAAGATGAAGTTCCATTGTCATCAAAGGTGTCAGGATCTAAGCCGCTTGTGGTTGCTTCAGATGTATTGTTATCTGAAAATGGAGTCGTTGGCTCCTGTGCATTGGGATCGGTATAGCCTGAATTCATGCCGGTGGTCATATCAGGAGTTGTCGGATTGCCATAAGCACCGGTATATGGTTCTGGCTGGATATCCGGACCGTATACAGTGTTCTTGTGACGGATAATACCTAATATAATGAGCAGGATACCAAGACCGAGAACTACAAGACCAATAATGATAGATGTACGGCATCCCTCTTTTGTCATGATCTTAATATAGTATGGAAGCATATAAGAATCCAGTGTAGCTTTTTCTGTGGAGGTAAGAGTGATATCATAGGCAGATTCATACATATCGTAGATATAATTTCTCATATATCCCATAATCTCACTGTCTGATTTGCATAATTTGCCGATGTAGTGTAATGTACCCGGATCTGCACCTGACTGAGACCAGGTGTGATCGGATAAAGCTTCAAGCTCAGACTTTTTTGATTCAGCAATATTCAGTCCAATGTAGTATTCGTTGTCTTTAAGTGCACTTATCAGATAATACTGGTCTGTTGTTCTTTTAAATACATAATTTGTAGTTTCAACATTCTCACAGAAAGAATAAAAAGCATAGTCAACATCAATCTCTACATATTTGCCGGCATCCAGATCCTTTTCAGATGCGGTATTCAGATTGAGCAGATCCCCATTCAGTTTGCTGTAATCCCGGATTCCCTGAAAGGCAAATACGATACCGATGATTATCAATATAATGCCTGGGATCAGGAGATCGGAAACTTTCTTCGTCCTCTTATTTTTGTTAAACATATAATGTCCTCCCATTTTTTGTTTTTGTGAGCAAAATTCTTCTTTTTGTAGTACAATAGAATACAAGTTACGCTCTTTTGAAATTTTATCAAATCTGCCATTTTTCGACAATGTGAAATCTGCTGAAAAAAAGCAGCTATTATAAAGGTATACGGGATGTTTGAATATTATTTTTTGGATAATTTGACCAGAGTAAATTATTTTAGAAAAACACGGGAGAAGAAATGGCAAGATGAAAGAACAGTAAGGTAAAAGAATAAAGAATGAGTCGAATGAACATATCAGAAAAGGATTTGGACAGAGATGCAGAAGAATAATTCAATAAATAAAGCAAAATCCACAAATGCAAATAAAGCTAAAACTTCAGGCGGATCAAGAACAACAAATAGAAAAGCAAATAAAAATACAGACAGATCGGCAAACAGTAAGTTCTCATCAGGAAAAAGAAAGCAGAATACAGAAGAAAGTAAAAAAAGGTTTCTTTATATAATTCCGGTTATCATATGGATGGTATTTATATTCTATATGTCAGGAAAGACCGGACAGGAATCTTCAGGACAGAGTGGGAAGATCAGTTTGTTTATAACAAATCTCTTGGAAAAGGTACGACAGGATTCACCGCAGGAGATGCAGAAGCTACAGGATATTCTGGAGCTTGTTATAAGAAAGACTGCACATATGACAGAATATGCGATCCTGTTCTTACTTTCATATCTGGCAACGGTGAAGAAATCCATGAGCCAGAGCAGATTCTATAACAGAAGCATAGCTGTCTTAATTTCGTTATTATATGCATGTTCGGATGAGATGCATCAGTTATTGGTTCCGGGCAGGAGCGGAAAAATGATCGATGTCGGGATCGATATGGCAGGAGTGTTGATTGTTCTAATATGTATGATTCTGTCTAAGAATACGAAATGGAAGATCATTTGTGGAGTACTTTTGGGAGTGCTGTTGGTTGCAGCATTTGTCGTTCTGCTATTTGTCCCGTTTTGAAAAACTGACGCAGGACTTCGATCATTTCCGTGTGCAGCGGTTTACTTCATGCTGAAAAAATGATATATTAATGAATATATGTTATGCCAAAAGGAGCCGGAGAAATGACATTAGAGGAAGTTAGAAAGCAGATCGACGTGGTTGATAAGCAGATCAAGTCGCTGTTTAAGGAACGAATGATACTTGCAGATCAAGTCGCAAGGGTAAAGGCGGAATCAGAGGATGCTATATATAAGCCGGATCGGGAAGAAGCGATCATAACGAAGCTGACCGGGGATGTAGACGACAGCATCAAGAAAGAATATACGGCACTGATCAAGCGTATTATGGAGGTCAGCAGAAAGTATCAGTATGGGAGAACATTAGAACTTCGTAATTGTCTGAATGTATCGTTTGTGACGGAGGAACCGAAGGTAAAGAAGCTTGCCATGCTGAAGCATGAACTTTACATATGTCAGGGCTATTCCAGAGATCTGGTAAATACGGTCAGTGATTATGAACAGGTCATGGAGCTGATCCGGAAGGATGAAGCAGATGCCGGAATGGGTATATTTGAGGATATCAGCTATGGCGTATCGGATTCCCTGCATGAAGCACTTGCCATGAATGATCTCTATATTTACAGGTGTGATGAGGTGTTGGACGAGGGACACCGGAAGAAGGTCGTTACATTCGGGAAACAACTGGTAGTTCTGCCGGAGCATAACCGGTTAAAGATCGTATTTGTATGCAAGAATAAGAGCGGAAGTTTGGCGAGTGTATTATCGATGATATCCGATTATGGCGTGAATCTGACCGAGATCCATTCGGTGCCGTTCCGTGGAGGAGAATGGAATTATCGGTTTTATATCGAGTTAAACGGAAACCTGCTTCAGAAAGAGATCCAGGCACTTGTATTCCAGTTGATAAATGAGACAGAGACATTTAAGATACTTGGAAGCTATTATTGTGAACAATAAATTTTTATATATAAGGGAGAAAAGACATGATAGACAAATTAGTAAAAAAAATCAAAGAGACAAAGGCACCGATCGTTGTTGGACTGGATCCGATGCTTTCCTATGTGCCGGAATATATAAAGAAGACAGCATTTGATGAATATGGTGAGACTTTAGAGGGCGCAGCGGAAGCCATCTGGCAGTACAATAAGGGTATTGTGGACGCAGTTCATGATCTGATCCCTGCTGTTAAGCCGCAGATTGCTATGTATGAGCAGTTTGGTATCGAGGGCTTAAAGGTATTCCAGAAGACGGTTGATTATTGTAAGTCAAAGGATCTGGTTGTGATCGCAGATATTAAAAGAGGCGATATCGGATCAACATCTGCAGCATATGCAGTCGGACATCTTGGAAAGGTTGCGGTCGGAAGTAAGACATATTCCGTATTTGGTGAAGATTTTGCAACTGTAAATCCATATCTTGGTACCGATGGAATCAAGCCTTTTGTAGATGTATGTAAGGAAGAGAAGAAGGGAATCTTTGTACTGGTCAAGACATCAAATCCTTCATCCGGTGAATTCCAGGATCGTCTGATCGATGGTAAGCCGTTATATGAGCTGGTTGGCGCTATGGTTAATGAATGGGGCAAAGATACGATCGGTGAGAGCGGTTACAGCAGTGTCGGTGCTGTTGTAGGAGCAACGTATCCAGAGATGGGTAAGGTACTTCGTAAGATCATGCCGAAGTCATTTATTCTTGTTCCGGGCTACGGAGCACAGGGCGGTAAGGCTGCTGATCTGGTACATTATTTCAATGAAGACGGACTTGGTGCGATCGTAAATTCATCCAGAGGGATCATTGCAGCATACAAGCAGGAGAAATATGCTTCATTTGGCGAAGTAAATTATGCAGATGCTTCCCGTCAGGCTGTTGTTGATATGATCGAAGATATCAACAGCGTATTATAAATATCGGATTTATCAGAAAAACAGTATGCAGTACACGATGCGTGGTGATAGTGGAGGCGTACAGATCATATGCAAGAGATCACGGGAGGACATAGATACATGGGAAAAGTAAAGATAACAGCAGAGGTTGTGAGCCAGACCTGTATAGCAACAGATATATATAGTCTGATCTTGAAAGCAGGGGAGATTGTATCGCAGGCGGTTGCAGGTCAGTTTGTTTCTGTATATTCAAAGGATGGAAGCCGCATGCTTCCAAGACCGATCAGTTTATGTGGAATTGATAAAGAAGCAGGTACGCTTCGTCTGGTATATCGTATCGCTGGAAAGGGAACAAATGAGTTCTCAAAATTACAGGCAGGAGATACGGTTGATATTCTTGGTCCGCTTGGAAATGGCTTTATGAAGGAGTCTGGAAAAGCAATTCTGATCGGTGGAGGAATCGGAATTCCACCGATGCTGCAGCTCGCAAAAGAGCTGGACTGTGAGAAGTCCATCGTACTTGGATACCGGGATGAGCTTTTCTTAAATGAAGAATTTGAACCATATGGTAGTGTGTATCTGTCTTCCGAAGATGGAATGCATGGAACAAAGGGAAATGTAATAGATGCGATCAAAGCATGTGCGGTAACCGGTGATATCATATATGCCTGTGGCCCGACTCCGATGCTTCGGGGAATCAAACAGTATGCGGCAGAGCAGAATATCCGTTGTGAGATTTCATTGGAAGAAAAGATGGCATGTGGTGTAGGCGCCTGTCTTGCCTGTGTCTGTCAGACAAAGAATGTGGATGAGCATTCAAAGGTACACAATGCAAGGATTTGTGCAGATGGTCCTGTCTTTTATGCTGAGGAGGTGGAACTGTAATGAGTAAAGTAAATATGGCGGTAAACATCGCAGGAGTAGAATGGAAGAATCCAATTACAGTTGCATCCGGTACATTTGGTTCAGGTATGGAGTATTCGGAATTTGTCGATCTGAACCGTCTGGGAGCAGTTACGACAAAGGGTGTGGCAAATGTTCCGTGGCCGGGCAATCCGACACCCAGAATTGCAGAGACATATGGCGGAATGATGAATGCCATCGGACTTCAAAATCCGGGTATTGATACTTTTATAAAAAGAGATCTTCCGTTCCTTGCAAAATATGATACAAAAGTGATCGTAAATGTATGCGGAAAGTCAAAGGAAGATTATATAGATGTCGTAGAACGGCTGGCAGATACAGATATTGATATGCTTGAGATGAATGTATCCTGCCCGAATGTAAAAGAGGGAGGAATTGCATTTGGTCAGAAGCCGGAAGCTCTTTATGATATAACACAGGCAGTAAAGAAGGTTGCAAAGCAGCCGGTGATCATGAAGCTCAGTCCGAATGTTACAGATATTACTGAGATGGCAAGAGCTGCGGAAGCAGGTGGAGCAGATGCACTGTCACTTATTAATACACTTACAGGCATGAAGATTGATGTTAAGCGTCGTACATTTGCTGTAAAGAATAAGACTGCCGGTGTATCAGGTCCTGCGATCCATCCGATCGCAGTACGGATGGTGTATCAGGTTGCAAATGCTGTCAAGCTTCCGATCATAGGCATGGGTGGTATCGCTACGACTGAGGATGCTCTTGAAATGATTCTGGCAGGTGCATCGGCAATCGCAGTTGGTACAGCAAACTTCAATAATCCATATGCAACAGTGGAGATTGCAGATGGAATTGAAAAATATCTGATCGAGAATCAGATTGATGATATAAATGAGTTAATTGGGTGTGTAAAATAAAAGATATTGGGTTATCTGCTTTACAGGATGTATTGGGGAGGCAGTTAGTTGGTTATGGAAAAACAATTTGAAGAAATTATATATTCCAGATATCAGGCACGTATCAGAGATATGAGGATTCTAAAGGTAGATGAGGGATTTGAACAGATCCTAGGTTACTCTGCGGAAGATGTAGAACGCTTACAGCTTCATGTAAAGGATATTATGCTAGATGAAGACTGGGAGGATTATACACAGATCATCTATACAAAGATGACGAGCCGGGGAGAAGCATATCTGGGACATCGGTTAAAAAAGAAAAATGGTGAAGTTATATATGTATTCTGTTTTGGGCGGGCATTTCAGTCGGAAGAAGGAGAAATGTGCGGAGAAATCCTTATTACAGATATAACAAATACCAAGAAGCTGTCGAAACAGCTTGAAAATCTGACCGATATTAATTCTGAACTTAATATGGAATTAGCGGATAAGAACCGTATGCTGGAGTCCATTCTCAATAATCTGGCGGGTGGTGTCGGAGTATTTGATATCGGAAATAAGAAAATTACAGTAGAATATATCAGTGAGAGCTTTTATAAGATGTTCAATCTGGAAAAAGGTCAGCTTGGTACAGAAGGAAATGAATATATCAATCTGGCATTTGAAGAAGATCGGAAAGAACTGAAACGACAGATTAAGGAGACCTTGTTGTCAAATAAGATGACAATTGGTGAATATCGCTTTATTAATAAAAATAATCCGGAATCATATTATTGGGTGCAGGTATGCCTGTCGCTCCTTGCAGCAAGAAAAAGCGTTTTTTCCATATGCGCTGTTTGTGTAGATATTACGAATAAAAAGAAAGAAGAACTGGAAAAGAGTGCACAGACCGAGATGTTGAAGTTAGTGGCGCAGGGAAGTGATGAACTCTTGTTTACCTATACGGTTGAAGATGACAGCATGGTTATATCTAAATATATGGATGGCAGAACCGTAACGGTTTTTGATGATAAAGATTTTATTGCAAACCTTGCTCAGTGTCAGTTGATCTACTCGGAAGACAAAAAAGAGGTATCAGACGTATTGGCTGAACTGACAGCTGTTAAGGATACCGAAACCGTTGAAATCAGGGTCGATTTTATCGGTAACGGTATGTATCTCTGGCATCGTGCAATGCTTGTCAGTGTTGCTGATACAAACGGTGTGGTAAAAAAGATTGTAGGTAAGTTGTATTCGATTCATGAGGAGAAACTGCAGAGTCAGGAATTAATTCTGCGTGCGGAACGTGATTCCCTTACAGGGGTTTATAATCATAGCACCTTTGTGTCTAAAGTATCCAGGTTTCTTGTGGAATTTGATGAGACGCTGTGTGCACTCTATATGATCGATCTGGATGATTTTAAATTAGTAAATGACGCATTGGGACATTATGCCGGAGATGATTTGTTGTGTGACACAGCAGTTGTTCTGGAGAGTGTTGCAAATACATATGGTGGATTTTGTGGTCGTCTCGGTGGAGATGAATTTTCTATGTTTATTCCGGATATAGTCGATGAAGATACGGCATGTATGGTTGCGAAGACACTTAATAAAGGAATTCGTGCGATTAAATGTAAGGCGGAGCACTCGGCATCAATCGGTATTGCAGTTGATACTATATCAAAGTCATTAAAATTCGATTCTTTATATTATAAAGCAGATCAGGCGTTATATTATTCCAAGCGGCAGGGCAAAGACCGCTGTATGCTTTTCTGTGAGAAGATGGATGAGGCTAAACCGGTATTAAATTCCAAGTTCAGCAGTTATTCGGATGAAGAGGATTATCTGTTGGATGACATCTCAGATGTTGTATATGTAACGGAGATGAATTCTTATAAGCTACAATATATGAATAAGGCAGCCAAGCTTGGTGTTGGTCTGGATGAAGATGATACTTCTTATATTGACAAGCATTGTTATAAGGTGCTTCAGGGTATGGATCTTCCGTGCAGCTTCTGCACGAATAAGCTGTTATCAACGGAGAAGAGTTTTATCTCGCATCATAAGAATCTCAATAACGGAAAAGAATATGTTTTAAAAGACAGGATTGTAAACTGGCATGGAAGAAAGTGTCGTATGGAGATGGCTGTTGATATTTCTGATGCCGATAAAGTAACACAGGTTCTTTCTAACCGTTATGATATTGAGGATGCGTTGGTATCCAGTATTACACAGATTTCTACAGGAGTAGAGCATTCCTTAAATTACAGCAAACTGTTAGAAACACTTGGAGAGTATTATGGCGCAAAACATGCTTGTCTGGTGGAATGTGATTCCAATAAGTTATATGAATGTCATGAATGGAAATCAGCAAATAGTAATTCGTATGGGAAAAAACTGGAGATCTTTTATAAAGAAACTGTCCGGAAAGAACTGCAGAGTATATCTAGTAAAAAAGGTGCACTGATCATTAATCATATTTCGGACTACCCATACAAAACATCGGATCTGTATTCGTTTTTTTTGGAAAACAGGATATGGTCAATGTATTCTGTTCCGATCAAAGACAATAAGTCTGAGATTATTGGAAGGATCATTATCTTTAATCCGCAGCTTCACAGTGGTGACCTGAAGCTTATGAATCTTTTGTCTTTGTATATTGGAAATGATATTGTCAGCCGGGCGCTTGCAGAAGAACGAAATTATGAAGTGACGCATGATCGTATAACGGGAGCATATAATCGTATCTGCTATATGGATTATATAAACCGCAGACAGAATCTGGAATCAGTGGGTATCGTGATTATTGATATCAATGAAGTGCGTAATATATTTGATGAATTTGGACAGTCCTTTGTTGATAATCTGATGATTGATTATTACAGACTGTTAGATAAGGTATTTCCGAAATCCTGTATTTATCGGATTGGGGATGACGATTTTGCTGTAATTTGTGAGAATATTTCACAGTGTGATTTCCTGGATCAGGTTCGTGCATTGAAAGGTCAGCTTAAGATTGGCGATTTTACGGCATGTATCGGATATGTATGGGATGATTATGAGAAAGATATCAAGCGGATGGAAAACCATGCGTATGATATGCTCTATATGGAGAAACAGAAGTGGTACGATCAGAAGGATGAACATTCTTATAAATGGAGTACATTAACGAGAGAGCTTGTAAAAAAAGACATTAAAGACGGAATGTTCTTTGTGTATTTACAGCCGAAGGTGGACTATTCGAATGGTCGTTGTTATGGTGCAGAAGCACTGGTGAGATATGCCAAACCGGATAACCTCGCAAATGTGATCGATCGTCTGGAAAAAAGCAGAAATATAAAGTATATGGATCTCTTTGTGCTTGAAAATGTATGTAAAATGCTTATACGTTGGAAAAAAGAAGGGTATAATCTGATCCCGGTCTCCTGTAATTTTTCCAGAATATCTCTGTTGGAAGAAGATATGCCGGAGCGTATCAATGCGATTGTTGAATCTTATGGAGTTCCAAAGGATATGATCGAGATCGAGATTACAGAGTCTGTTGGTGAGATGGAACATGAGATGGTTACCAGAATTGCAAATAAACTGCATACTGCAGGTTTCAGGATTGCCATGGATGACTTTGGAACAAAATATTCCAATGTATCGATTCTTTCTTCTATGAAGTTTGATGTGATCAAGCTGGATCGGAGTATGGTTTATAATATAGACAAGAATATAGCCAGCAGAACGATTCTAAGACATCTGGTTGAGATGTGCACAGATCTTGGAGTGGAATGTATAGCGGAAGGAGTAGAGACCAAGGAACAGGCAGAATACCTGAAGGAAATGGGATGCAACCATATTCAGGGCTATCTGTATAGTAAGCCTGTGAATATTGAATCCTTCGAGCAGGTCTATATGAAGCGTGATGAATAAATAAAAAACTCCCTACAGTGATATCGACTGTAGGGAGTTTTTTATTTTTTCTTCCGGATATGAACTTCAGGGATGGCGACATCATAGGAGATGTTCGCTTCCTCCTTGGAAGATTCTGTATGTACAGGATTCGAAGTGTCAGCGTCATTCGAATCCGAGTCTGACTGCGTATGAATTTCAGGGATTGCGAGATTGTCGTAAGTCAGATTATAATCTTTTTTCTTATCTTTTCTATGTCCGAACATGAGAATATCCTCCTTTTATAACAGGTTGATGAAGAATGTAATAACAAGGCTGTTGATAAAGTCTGCAAATAAACTGCCAACAAGCGGAATCAGGAGATAGGCTTTTACGGATGGCGAATATTTATCACAGATTGCCTGCATATTTGCCATGGCATTTGGTGTTGCCCCCATTCCAAAACCACAGGTTCCGGCAACCAGAACAGCAGCATCGTAGTCACGTCCCATGATGTTGAATTCAACAAAGTATGTGAACAGACAGATCAGAATAACCTGACTGGTCAGCAGGATAAATAATGGAAGAGCGAGAGATGCAAGCTGCCATAGTTTTAATGTGATCATTGCAATACCGAGGAACAGGGAGAGAGCAATACCGCCAAGATCGTTGATCTCACCCATATGAATCGTGAATTTACCGGAATATTCACCGATATTTCGAATCAGTGCGGCTGCGATCATAGCACCGATGTAGATTGGAAAAGTTAACCCGGTTTTTGTCAGTAACCATGAGAATATCGTTCCGAGTCCTATTGCAAGGATCAATTGAAAAACAGCGGCTGCATACATATTTGTATGACGTTCATGTTTCTTTTCTTCTTCGATCAAAAGGCTGTCATCTTCAGGCACAACCGTTTCTAACAGATTCTTTTTCTCGATCAGTCGTTTTCCGAGTGGACCGCCGATCAGACTTCCGGCGATCAAACCAAAGGTTGCAGCTGCGGTACAGATTGTGGTTGCACCGGATATGTCAAAGTCTTCCAGAACCGGACCGAAGGCACCTGCGGTTCCGTGTCCGCCGACCATTGGGATTGATCCGGTACACATACCGATCAGAGGGTCAAGTCCAAGGATCCTGGACATACCGACAGCAAGCAGGTTTTGAAGTACGATCAGAGCAATAACAAGCCCCAGAAAGACCGCCAGTGATTTGCCACCGCTCTTTAAGACCTTCAGATTTGCCTGAAAACCTACAGAGGTAAAGAAGAATACCATACAGACTTCCCGTAGGGTATCATCAAAGGAAAATTCTGCCAATCCCGTACTGTAACAGATACAGGTGAAGATTGCAAATAAGAGTCCGCCGATAACAGGAGAAGGTATACAGAATTTTTCCAGAAAGAAGATCCTTTTTTTCAAAAATGTTCCAAGCATCAACACAAGGACGGCAATCGCAAGTGTCTGATACATATCTAATTGAATTTTCATAATTACCCTTTCTTATGTTCAGAAATTATCGTACATCAACGGTAATCCCTTTTTCTTTGTAGTAAGCAGCAGCCCCTTTGTGAAATGGGATCGTGATGCCCTTTGTTGCTGCCTGTTCATTTAACTGCATATCGATCGAAAGTGAATATTGCAGATCATTTGCATGTTCAAACAGAAGCCTCGTAAGATCTTCTACAGTATCCTTCGATAAGTCGTTATCTGCAAGCATGACAGCCTGCACACAGACCGTTGATACATCCTCGGTCTGACCGGAATAGGTATTTGCGGGAATGATAAAATCGGAGTAATACGAATAAGCAGACAATAGCTTATTTTTACAACTGTCGTTAAGTCCGATCAAACGGATATCACAGGTTCTTGTCAGCTCTTCAATGACCGTGGTCTGAATGCCTGCTGTAACAAAGAAAGCATCAATTTCACCGGAAACCAGGCTTTCGGCAGCATCGATATAGTCAAGGTTTGTGGTTTTGACCAGATCGTTATTCAGACCGGCAACCTCAAGGATCTGTTTTGCATTTCGTTCCGTACCGGAATCGGATGCTCCGATGCTTATGGTTTTTCCGGTCAGGTCATCGAGAGACTTAATGTTTGAATCTTTTTTTACAATGATCTGGCAGGCTTCCGGATACAGAGAGGCGATAGCGGAATATCCACTGATCGATTTCCCCACAAATGTGCCTGTTCCATTTACTGCGTCATCAATCATATCATTTTGTGCAATACAGAGATCAATGTAACCGTCGGCAAGCAGTCGTAGATTTGCCGCAGATCCAGCAGTCTTCTTTGCTTCAATGCTGTAATCAGGGGCATCGTTGTTGACCAGACCGGCATAAGCATTTGCAAAGGTATAATAGATACCGCCGATATCCGCTGCACCGAATCGGATGGCGTCTTTTTTGCTGCTGCATCCTGTTCCGATAGTGGAAATAAGCAGGATCAGACAGAGAAAAAGTGCTGTTTTTTTCTTCATATTGATAAAATTTCCTTTCTAATGTATATATTTTTTCGTAAATATGGTAATATAGGACGGAATTGTTCTAAAGGTATGTCGAAAAATATAGACCTTTGGCTATTGTACAACAATTAGATACAAAATGGAACAGAAAAATTAACCATTTGTGTTTCGAAACCATTTGTGCTAGAATGAGTTCGAAATGCCTAACTAAAGGGTACATAAATGGTCTGAAATCAAGGAGGAATGAAAGAAAAATGGAACAGTACAAACAGGAATTCATTGAATTTATGATCGATTGTAATGTATTAAAATTTGGAGATTTTACAACAAAGAGTGGAAGAAAAACACCTTTCTTTGTAAATACCGGATTTTACAGAACAGGGGCACAGTTAAAGAGACTGGGTGAGTTCTATGCGGAAGCAATCAACAGTGCGTTTGGTCTTGATTTTGATGTATTGTTTGGACCTGCATACAAGGGAATTCCGCTTTCAGTAGCAACTACCATGTCAATTGCAGAAATGTATGATGAAGACATCAAATATTGCTCAAACAGAAAAGAGATCAAGGATCACGGAGATAAGGGAATCTTACTCGGAAGCCCGATCTCAGATGGTGATAAGGTTGTTATCATTGAAGATGTAACAACAGCCGGAACATCGATCCAGGAAACTATGCCGATTATTAAGGCACAGGGAGATGTAGATGTTATGGGACTTGTTGTTTCTGTTGATCGTATGGAGCGTGGACAGGGCAAGAAGAGTGCACTGACAGAGATTCAGGAAGAATATGGTATCCAGACAACTGCTATTGTTACAATGGCAGAGGTTGTAGAGCATTTATATAATAAAGAATATAAGGGAAAAGTCATAATCGATGATAAGTTAAAGGCTGCGATCGATGCTTATTATGACATTTATGGCGTAAAGTAGAAACGGTTGGTAGAAAAATGAAACTAGGAAGAAATGATATCTGCTGGTGCGGAAGTGGAAAGAAATACAAATCCTGCCATTTGAACATCGACAGCAAACTGGAAGAAATGAAGCTAAAGGGATATAAGATCCCGACAAGAAGAATGATGCGTTCACCGGAACAGATCGAAGGGATCCGTGTGGCATCCAAGGTAAATACAGAGGTGCTTGATTTCATCACTCCATTTGTAAAAGAAGGAGTATCTACAGGTGAGCTTGATCGAAGAATCTATGAATATACGAAATCAATCAATGCAATACCTGCCTGCCTTGGATATGAAGGATATCCGAAGAGTGTCTGTATATCGATCAACGATGTTGTATGTCATGGTATCCCGGATGAGAAAACAATCCTGAAAAATGGAGATATTGTCAACATTGACTGTACAACGAAATATAATGGATATTTTGGTGATTCGTCCCGTATGTTCATGATCGGAGATGTTGATCCGGTCTGGAAGAAGCTGGTAGAGGATACAAAGAAAGCACTGGATCTTGGAGTAGAAGTATGTAAGCCATATTCAACGATCGGTGATATCGGATATGCGATCAATACATTTGCCAAAGAGCGGGGCTATTCTGTTGTCCGTGAGATCGGCGGACATGGTGTGGGACTTGATATCCATGAAGATCCGTATGTCAGCCATATCGGACAGCCGGGCAAGGATTATGTGATTGCTCCAAGCATGACATTTACGATCGAGCCAATGATCAATCTAGGTGTGCCTGACGTATGGCAGGATGCTGACGATGGCTGGACGATTCGTACAGATGATGGCAAGCCATCTGCCCAGTGGGAATACACCCTTCTTATGACCGAGCACGGAATTGAGATTCTGGCAAAATAATACTTTCACATAATTATACAAAACACAGGGATTGCCCCTATACAGACCATAAGCCCCATTATAAATGACTCGTTACGGTTTCTGTTCAATGCATATGCCTGATTCGTAAATACTCCTGCGCTAACTCGCCAACTAAATGTTGGCTCAGACAAGCGCTCGTATTTACTGGCAATATGCATTTCACGACGAAACCTTCACTAAATGTCATATTATAATGGGGCTTATGGTCTGTATAGGGGCAATCCCTGTGTTTTATATTTTAAATGAATGGCATTATTTTGCCAGAATGCTTAAGATCTCGTTGCTTCTTGCGACGAACTTGGTCATGGCATCGGCAGATAATGGTCTGTTGGCAAGAACTGCCAAGTCATATAACTGACAGCAGATGGTAGGAGTGTTCTCGCCCTCTGGGTTGTCAAGGACATATTTGACCAGATTATTGTTGGCATTTAATACCAGTGTTTCACCCTTGCCGCCGAACATGGCAGGATCCATGCCCATACCGGCCATACCATACATTTTCATCATTTCCTGCATACGTCTGGATTCTTCAGATAAGGTCAGCATAGAAGATAAGTCTTTATTCTTTAATGCTTCTACCTTGATCGTGATATTTTCGACATCCAGTGCTTTCTTGAAGAGTTCGGTCAGCTTGTCGGTATAATCCTTTGCTGTTTCTTCGGATAATGATTCATCTACAAAATTATCGGACAGATCTGCATCGATTCTGTAGAAATGTACATTTTCATTTTTCTGTTCCAGAAGCGTGATAAATGGGCTGTCAATCGTCTGTGTCATGATCAGGGCATCCATGCCTTCCTCTTTGAACATGTTAATGTACTGTGACTGAGCAACTTCATCCGTAACATAGAAGACTTTGTTTTCGTATTTTTCTTTTCCGGCTTCCAGATATTCCGGCAGAGTCAGGTATTTGCCTTCCAGATTCTTATAGATACAGAAATCTTTCATCTTCTCTAAGAATTTCTCATCTTTTAAGCAGCCGAATTTGATAAATGGGTTGATATCATCCCAGTATTTCTCATAATCTTCTCTGTGAACCTTATACATACCGGATAATTTATCGGCAACCTTCTTTGTGATGTAATCGGAGATCTTCTTAACAAATCCATCATTCTGTAGAGCACTTCTGGATACGTTCAGCGGAAGATCCGGACAGTCGATAGTACCTTTTAACAGCATCAGGAATTCAGGGATAACTTCTTTGATGTTATCAGCTACGAATACCTGGTTGTTATACAGCTTGATCGTTCCTTCCAGATTATCGTACTGGGTATTGATCTTCGGGAAGTACAGAATGCCTTTCAGGTTAAATGGATAGTCCATGTTCAGGTGGATCCAGAACAATGGATCTTTGTAATCATGGAATACTTTATGATAGAAGTCTTTGTATTCATCGTCTGTACAGTCATTTGGATGCTTGGTCCAGAGAGGTGTTGTAGTATTTAAAGGCTTTGGTGCTTCTTTTTCTTTCTTTTCGGCAGCATCCTTTGTTTCATCGGTTTCAGCAGTAGCTTCTTCTGATGCTTCAGCTTCGGTTGCCTTTTCTTCTTCATCTTTTGCAGGGGCATCTGCATTTGTAAAGTAGATCTCTACAGGCATGAAAGAGCAGTATTTGTCAATTACTTCTTTGATACGGTATTCATTTGCAAATTCATAGCTGTCTTCATTCAGATACAGGGTGATAACAGTACCTCTGGTTTCTTTGTCGCCTTTATCCATGGAGAAGTCCGTTCCGTTCTCACATTCCCAATATACAGGTTCTGCGTCCTGTTTGTAGGAAAGGGATTCGATCGTTACCTTATCGGCAACCATAAATGCGGAGTAGAAACCGAGTCCGAAATGACCGATGATCTGTTCCTCTGTTGCCTTGTCCTTGTACTGCTCAAGGAAAGCAGCAGCACCGGAAAATGCAATCTGATTAATATACTTTTCGACTTCTTCAGCAGTCATACCGATACCATTATCAATAAACTGTAAGGTCTTGTTGTCCGGGCTTGCGATCACATCGATACGATAAGGTTCGTCCGGTTCGTCAAATTCGCCCATCAGAGATAATTTCTTTAATTTTGTTACAGCATCACAGCCGTTTGAGATTAATTCCCGGACAAAGATATCATGGTCGGAATATAGCCATTTCTTGATGACAGGGAAAATGTTTTCGCTGTTAATTGATAAACTTCCTTTTTTCATAAAAATGCATCTCCTTATATAAATTCTATATTATTCCAGTTGTCAGAACAAATCGGAATACGCAAATATCTATATATGTGTAATGCGAGAAATATCTGCCCTATCTGTTCTGTGTTATCACTAACAGGTATCATAAATCAGAAAAAAATAGAAGTCAAGACAAAATTAGCACTCAAATATGTCGAGTGCTAATAATTCATAAATATTTTATGGTTTATTTAGAAATGAGTGCTGTAGCAGGTGGTTAAAAGATCTGATTCTGTTTAAAAAAAGCAGATACATTTGCATCCCAGATGTTTGCAAGTGTTTTATCCATGGAGAAAATGTTCATGGATGCCATCGTTGTAAGTGAGATCTTTTCTCCGTCAAAGTAGATGTTTAAAGACAGATTTGCAATGTCGGATGTCGTGAGATTCAGATGGTTCTGTTCAATGATCCGGTTAATGTTCGCGTCTGATAAGATCAGCACGATCTTGAAGTTTAATGGGAGTTTATTGCCCTTGATGACATTGAAGATATGATGTCTGACAGCCCCCCATGTCGTATAAGTCTTTGAGGTCATTTCTTCCAGTTCTTCCGTATCAAAAAAAGATGGATTCAGTCTGCCGTCGATCGTATAAGAAACGTCAGAACGGACATAGGCTTCCACTAGCAAAAATGTGTCAAAGACCGGTTCCATCAAAAGCTTTTTAACGAAGTTTTTTGTTTCAGTAATTTCTATATTAAGCATATAAAGCTCTTACCTCCCTGCAATAAACAACGGATTGCGATAAAATTCTTGCCTCTAGTTTACAGGAAAAGAGGAAAGGTTGCAATCGGAAATCTGAAAACAGCCGGATGAGAAAATCCATTTGTTGAACTTTAGCGGGAGGTGTGTTAGTATTTTTACAGATTTATAAAAATATGGGAGGTTTTGAAATGGCAGAGATTATATGGAAGGATCGCAAACGTATATTTTTCGGATTACCATGGACATTTACAAAGTACAGCTTATCAGAGGATCGGTTATTTATCAGTACGGGGTTCTTCAGTGTGCAAGAAGATGAAGTACGACTTTATCGCATCATGGATGTTTCATTGGAACGTAAATTATGGCAGAGAATGTGCGGACTTGGAACGATCAAATGCTGTTCCGCAGATAAGACAATGGGAGATTTCGAGATCAAGAACATCAAGAAGTCCAGAGAGGTCAAGGAAATGTTATCAAATATGGTAGAAGATGAACGTACCAAAAAGAAGGTTTCCAGCCGTGAGTTCATGGATCATGAACGCGATGAATTCGACGATTACGACGACCACGATACATATTAACGAGGACGATCAAAAGTACGTTGCTGCTTTATACGATAGTAGTTTGCTTTGATCGGTAATGTAAGATCGTATTTGGTTGTTCAGCAAGAGGTATGCTTTGATGATTAAATGAGAGCTGATATTACATATTATTCCGCAAGACGCTTTCGCTCTACCTTCGACGTAGTGGTACATAAGGCTGCAAAAGACGCAGCCTAAGTACCAACGCTCAGGCAGGCTTGCTTCATAATAGTAATATCAGTTCTCATTTTAAATTATAAGGTAAAGTGATTGCTGAACAACCAGATACGATCTTTTACGATATGAAAGCAAGATACCATGATATAAAAGCAACAACGCATTTTTGATCTGTCTGTGGAATCAAGTATCGAAGAAGAATATATCTTATTATAGACAGACAGAGTCCACTGCATACCTTTATGGAGCAGACCTTTTTTCACGTCGGTCCTTAACGAGTCACCGAAGGTGAGGAGGTTAGTACCGTTACGTGAAAAATAGAACGCAAGTGTTCTGCGTAATAAAGGGTATGGCAGGGGTCTCTGTCGTCAGAAAATCAGATATTCTCGGCTATCTTGGTGACGCCAACGTAGATTTGGGAGACTTTGTACCAGGTGGAGTAGTCGGTGATGCCGGTAACGGGCAGGTCGAAGATCTGTTGAAAGCGTCTGACGGCATCGGCAGTGGCAGGTCCATAGATGCCATCGGCGGCAACAGTTGGTATGGATGGATAATTCTGTGCGATACGATTTAACTGCTCCTGAAGCTGACGAACCTTGTCACCGGTTGCGCCAATTGACAGATCATATCCCGGATAAGAGGATGGAATACCGGCAATGGTTTCGGCAGAGTTGATATAAATGGAATCGCCATAGTAGTAGCGTAAGATCTCTATCGCAGACAGTCCCTGATCGGCAAGATACTTGGAACCCCATTGGGTCATCCAGTTTGGACAGGTGACCCGTTTCCCGTCACAGTATTGTGTAAAGATCGGTTGGGTGACACCCGGCCTTGATAGATAATTGGCAAATTGTTCATCAACGATACGGGAGATATTTTTATATATTGTCTTGTTATAGATCCATTTCTGATCGTAAGCGGTTGAAGATGTGATCGTAAAATCGTATCCCTTTCCACGATACCATTCTGTATAGACACGGTTTAAGGTGAAGGACATAATTGCAAGGATGTTGGCTCGAAGGGAAGCATCCGGCCATGTGGAGTAGATTTCATTTGATGCAACATTCTTTATGTAGTCTTTGTAAGGTACATAGTAGTCGATTGCAGTTGGGTCGGAAGGAGCTCCATCATGTACCACGATGGTTTCCGGAATCACGACACGGCTTAAGACGATCTCGCCTGTCTCTGCAACTGTTTTAATCTCATCCTCAGCAATCTTTGGCGGATATTCTTCCCAGAGGGTATGAGCACCGATCACCGTTGGGTTATAGCTCGATTGGTCAGTATCAGAAACACGCAGCTTAACTGACTGAATGCCCTTTTCGTCGGTAAACATCTGTACACCGGAGATGATACGTGGTTCAAATCCGGGTGCATTGATTTTCAGATTGTATTCGGAATATGGCTGGTTGTCAGATGGTTCCATGCTGTATTCCAGTGGAGGAGTTTCAAGGGTGATGCCATCGATGATACCGTCGCTGTCTGTTTGCCGTTCCTCTATAACTTCATCCGGAGTTCCGGTTGATGCGACAGAAACGACCGCACCGGTTACCGGATATGCAGTCTGTTCCGAGATGATCCTGATTTTTAATGTTCCGTTATTGTTTCCATTTGCCATTTTAGTAATCCTGAATTATAATCTGTTTATTATATGAGACAAAATCATATTTCATGCCAATAATACTTTATCAATGCAGAAGCAGGAAAGAATGTATGTTATGCGTGGTGTAATGATCGTTTAGAAGATTTAAACGACAGAAACAAGTGTTATGCATGGTATATAATGATGAGGTATATGAAAAAAGAATTTATTGAAAAGTAATATAAAAGAAAAGAAGCGACAGGAGGTTTCACTATGGCATATTTTCCAATGTTTATCAATCTGGAAAACAAAAAAGTAATCGTACTTGGCGGAGGAAAGACCGCACTTCGAAAGATTAACTCTCTGATAAAGTTTGACTGTAAGATCGCAGTTATCGCACCGAGGATCTGCGATGAGATCAAGACAGTACCAGGAATCAGTGTACATGAGTCGAATATGACATTAGATGCGCTTGATACGGCAGATATGGTAATTGCAGCGACTAAGAGGGATGATGTAAATGCTAAGATCGGAAAGTATTGTAACGAACATAATATTCCGGTCAATGTAGCAGATAACAAGGATGTCAGCAGCTTCCTGTTCCCCGGAATTGTTATGCGTGAAGACTTGGTGATAGGGGTCACAACAGGAGGCTACAGTTCAAATGTAGCAAAGGAGATCCGTAATATGATCGAGAAGCTGATTCCTTATGAGTATGGAACCTTGACCAGAAAGATGGGAGCATACCGAGAGATTGCGTCCATTAATATCAAGGATGCTTATTTAAGGGAAATGGCACTGGATGAGATCATCAAACAGGCAACCAGCAATAAGTATATGATCGATGACCGAAAGGCAAATAAGATTCTGGATCGTTATGCGAAGGAAGATGAGCTGAGAGCGAAGGGTATGCGATAAAAAATACTTGCATTTTCCTTATAACGTGTTATAATCTTGTTTTAGTAAGATTATGGTAACTATTAAGAGTGGGTTTTGGCCCACTCTTAGTTTTTGTAGAAAGGTGGTATTGCTACGAAGAAAACAGATATTGAAGCAAAAGCAACAGAGATGGTTCTGCCGATCATTGAAGCAAATAACCTTGAATTGGTTGATGTGGAATATGTAAAAGAAGGCAGTGATTATTATCTGCGGATCTATGCAGATAAAGAAGGTGGAATAACGATCGGAGATTGTGAGATCGTGAACAGAGCCATGAGTGATCTGCTGGATGCAGATGACTTCATTAAGGATGCCTATATTCTTGAGGTCAGCTCTCCGGGGCTTACAAGACCATTAAAGAAGGAAAATGACTTTAAACGGAGTATTGGCAAGATCGTAGAGATCAAGACATATACCAAGATCGATAACTGTAAAGATTTTGAAGGTGAACTTACAGCGTACGATGAAGAAACAGTTACCATTTTGACAGAAGATGAGAAAGAACTGAAGATTGCAAGAAAAGATATATCGATGATAAGACTTGCATTTGTATATTAATAAAAGAAGCGGGAGGATAAAAAAGTGTCAGAAATTATCGAAGCATTAAATCAATTAGAAAAGGAGAAAAACATCAGCAAGGATATTCTGCTGGATGCGATCGAAAGATCCTTAAAGGCGGCCTGCAAGAAGGACTTTGATACCGATGAGAATATCGATGTTGTTATGGATCGTGAGACCGGTGAGTTTCATGTATATGCGAAGAAAGAGGTTGTAGAAGAGGTTGAAAGACCTGCGACACAGATTTCTCTGGAAAAAGCTAAGATGATGAATTCCAAATATGATCTCGGAGATATCATCAACATCGAGATCACAACAAAGGATTTCGGAAGAATCGCAGCACAGAGAGCAAGAAATGTAATCGTTCAGGCAATTAATGAGAGCGAAAGAGATGCGATCTACGATCACTTCTATACAAAAGAGAAGGATATCATCACAGGTATCGTTCAGAGATATGTTGGAAACAACATCAATGTCAGTCTGGATGATAAGACAGAAGCAATATTAAAAGAGTCTGAGATGGTTCCCGGCGAAGTATATAACAGAGGTGACCGTATCAAATTATATGTAACAGAAGTAAAGAAAGGCTCCAGAGGACCTAAGATCACAGTATCCAGAACACATCCTGATCTGGTAAAGCGTTTATTTGAAAAGGAAGTAACCGAGATCGCAGACGGTACAGTAGAGATCAAGAGCTCCTGCCGTGAGGCCGGTTCCCGTTCCAAGATCGCTGTTTATTCTCATGATGAGAATGTAGATCCGGTAGGTGCATGTGTAGGTGTAAATGGAAGCCGTGTTAACAACGTAGTAGAAGATCTGAACGGTGAGAAGATCGATATTATTTGTTGGGATGAGAATCCGGCAATCTTCATCAAGAATGCATTAAGTCCATCAGAGGTTATTGCAGTTGATGTAGATCTGAATGAAAAGAGCGCATTTGTCGTTGTACCGGATTATCAGTTATCACTTGCAATCGGTAAGAAAGGTCAGAATGCAAGACTTGCTGCAAAGCTGACAGGATATAAGATCGACATTAAGAGTGAGTCACAGGCAGAAGAGATGGGATATTTCTCAGAAGAAAATGATGACTACGAAGAGCCGGAGCAGGAAGAAGCATTTGACAATATTGACGATATCGTTGATGGTTCTTATGAAGAATCTCTGGAGCAGCAGGATGCAGAAGAAGTAAAAGAAGACGAAGAATAAAATGAAGTTCTGACCGGGTACCATGCCGATTGGAACGGAGATAAATATATAAGCATAGGAAGTGATGTTATGGCAAAGAAGATACCGCTCAGACAGTGCCTTGGTTGTAATGAGATGATACCGAAAAAAGAACTCATCCGTATCGTGAAGGATAATGAGAATAATTTTGCGATCGACCTGACCGGCAAGATGAATGGACGGGGGGCATATATATGCCGTAAGGCAGAGTGCCTGAAAAAAGCTATGAAGAGTAAATCTCTGGAACGCTCATTCAAGATGCAGATTCCAAAAGAGGTTTATGAGAAACTGGATAAGGAGTTAGAGGCAATTGAACAGTAAGAAGATTTATTCCATGATTTCCTTATGTGCAAAGGCCGGAAGGCTGGTAAGTGGAAACTTTTCAGTAGAAAAGGCCGTAAAAAACGGAAGCGCATGTGCTGTGATCGTGGCATGTGATGCAGCCCATAATACAAAGAAACTATTTGATCAAAAATGTAATTTTTATGAGATTCCATATTTTGAATTTGGAGACAAAGACAGTCTGGGAAAATTCGTTGGAAAAGAATTCCGGACGTCGATCGCGATCTTAGATGAAGGATTTGCGAAACAGATCATAAAATACATGAGTTTGAGTGAAAATATGGAGGTGTAACTTTTGACGAAACTGAGAGTACACGAATTGGCAAAAGAGCTGAATATAAGCAACAATGAAATCAAAGCAATCCTTGGCAAAAATGGTATCGAGATCAAGAGCCATATGTCGGCTGTTGATGAGAATATGATCAATATCGTTAAGAAGGCATGCGGAACCGGTACAAAGAAAGCAGATGCGCCGGCAGCAAAGCCTGTACCGGAAAAGAAGTCGGAGGACGTAAAGGCGGCAAAGACAGCACCGGAAAAGGTTCAGAAAGAGATTTCTGTAAAAGAAGAGCCTAAGAAAACGGCTGTAAGAAATGATCGACCGGCTACAGGGGAAGCGAATAAGCCGAAACAGGGTAAAGATGAGGGACATACGAGATTTGTCAGAGATGACAGAAACAGAAATAATTCCGACAGACAAAATAATGAGAGAGTAAGATTTAACAATAGTGAGCGTATGAATTCTGATAAGACAAGATTTGGCGACAAGCAGGGAAATGACAGACCAAGATATAACAATGACAGAAATAACGGTGACCGTGTAAGATTTACAAATGGTGATAGAAATAATTCTGACAGATCGAGATATAATAATGACAGAAACGGTAATGACAGAAACAATTCCGACAGACCAAGATACAACACTGACAGAAATAACACTGACAGAAATAACAATGACAGACCAAGATACAATAATTCCGGTGACAGAAATAATTCTGACAGACCGAGATTTAACAATGACAGAAATGGTCAGGACAGAGGAAGATTCTCAAACAATGGCCGTGGTGGTCAGGATCGTGGCAGATTTTCAGGCAATGGAGATCGTCAGGGTGGCTTTGACAAGCCGAAGTTCGGTGACAGACCGGATAACAGAAACAACCGGTTCAACAATAACAGAAACAATACTCCGATGGGATTTGGCAAGGATGACGAGGATGATAATAATAACAATCAGAGAAGAAGTCCAAAAGCAAATACCCGTAAGGATTTTGAAGCAAAAGAGATGCCGGGCAAAGATTTAAAGAGCCAGAACAGAGACAATTATAACAGAGATAAGAATAAGCCTCGTAAGGGCAACAGAAGATCTCCGGAAGAGGTTGAGGCAGATATCAGCAGACTGGCTAAAAATGTCAGAAACAAGCATCATCAGCCACAGCAGCCACAGCAGCAGGCAGAGGATAAGGAAACGATCCGTACGATCACACTTCCGGAGGTTGTAACGATCAAAGAACTTGCAGACATTATCAAAGAGCCTGTAAATGCGTTGATCAAGAAGCTCTTCCTTGCAGGTAAGATGTATAACGTGAACTCTGAGTTAGACTTTGAAGCAGCAGCAGAGATTGCGTTGGAATATAATTGTATTGCTGAAGAGGAAGAAAAAGTTGATGTGATCGAGGAGCTCTTAAAAGAGGATGAAGAAGATGAGAAGGATATGGTTTCCAGACCACCTGTTGTCTGCGTTATGGGTCATGTTGACCATGGTAAAACATCCCTTCTTGATGCGATCCGTAAGACAAATGTAACATCAGCCGAGGCCGGTGGTATCACACAGGCGATTGGTGCATCTGTAGTAGAGATCAACGGACAGACGATCACATTCTTAGATACACCTGGACATGAGGCGTTCACAGCTATGCGTATGCGTGGCGCACAGTCTACCGATATTGCTATCCTTGTTGTAGCAGCAGATGATGGTGTTATGCCACAGACGATAGAGGCTATTAACCATGCAAAGGCAGCCGGTATCGAGATCATCGTTGCGATCAATAAGATCGATAAACCAAGTGCAAATATCGAGCGTGTAAAGCAGGAGCTTACAGAATATGAACTGATCCCTGAGGACTGGGGCGGATCAACGATCTTCTGTCCGGTTTCCGCACATACAGGTGAAGGACTGGATAATCTGCTTGAGATGATCCTGTTAACTGCAGAGGTTCTTGAGTTAAAGGCAAATCCAAACAGAAATGCCCGTGGTATCGTAATCGAAGCAGAGCTTGATAAGGGACGTGGTCCTGTTGCAACTATGTTAGTGCAGAAGGGTACACTTCATGTAGGAGATTATCTTGCAGTCGGATCTTCCCATGGTAAGGTTCGTGCAATGCACAATTCAAAGGGTGTCCGTGTAACAGAAGCAACTCCATCCACTCCGGTGCAGATCCTTGGTCTGGATACAGTTCCATCAGCCGGTGAGATCTTTATGGCGGTTGATAATGAGAAGGAGGCAAGACAGATTTCCGAGACATACATTTCGCAGAGCAGAGTGAAGATGCTTGCTGAGACGAAATCCAGAATGTCACTGGATGATCTGTACAGCCAGATCCAGGCAGGTAATGTCAAGGAACTGAACATCATTATCAAAGCTGATGTACAGGGTTCTGTAGAGGCTGTTAAGCAGAGTCTGTTAAAGCTTTCAAATGATGAAGTTGCAGTAAAATGTATCCATTCCGGTGTTGGTGCGATCAACGAGTCAGATATCATTCTGGCATCCGCATCCAATGCGATCGTAATCGGTTTCAATATCCGGCCGGATGCAAGAGCAAAAGAGACAGCAGAGACAGAAGGTGTAGATGTTCGTTTATATAGAGTCATCTACAATGCAATTGAAGATATTGAGTCTGCAATGAAGGGTATGTTAGATCCTATCTTTGAAGAACAGGTAATTGGTCATGCAGAGATCAGACAGACCTACAAGGCTTCCGGTGTCGGTATGATCGCAGGTTCTTATGTATTAGATGGTATCATCAACCGGAACTGCAGCGTAAGAATAACCCGTGAAGGAAATCTGATCTACGAAGGCAAGATGGCTTCCTTAAAGAGATTCAAGGATGATGTGAAAGAAGTTAAGTCAGGATTTGAATGTGGTATTGTTCTTGAGAACTTTAATGACATTCAGGTAGAGGATCAGATTGAAGCATATCAGATGGTAGAGGTTCCAAGAAAATAATGAGAAAAAACAGTGTAAAAAATACAAGAATTAATGCAGAGGTTCAGAGAGAACTCTCACGGATCATCAGCAGAGAGATCAAGGATCCTCGCATTAATCCGATGACATCCGTAGTAGAGGCGGTTGTAACACCGGATCTGAAATACTGTAAGGCATACATCAGTGTCCTTGGAGATCAGGATTCCGTAAACTCCACACTGGAGGGACTGAACAGTGCAATGGGATTTATCAGAAGAGAACTTGCACATTCCATTAATCTCAGAAATACACCTGAGATCACATTTATCATGGATCAGTCGATCGAATACGGTGTAACAATGTCCAAAAAGATTGATGATGTTGTAAAAGACATCGAAGATGATGAGGATGATACAGAAAATGAAGAATGATTTTCTTACCATGATCGAGCAGGCAGACACGATCGCTATAACCGGACATGTACGTCCGGATGGCGACTGTGTAGGCTCAACGGTTGGATTATATAATTATATCATCAGCAATTATGATAAGCAGGTACAGATCTATCTGGAGGAATTCTCCAAGGATTTTCTCTTTTTACATGATGCAGATAAGATCAGTCATACACCGACAGATCAGGTCTATGATCTGTGTATTGCGGTGGATTGTGGTGATAAGGAAAGACAGGGAGATTTTCTTCCGATCTTTGAACATGCGAAGCATACAATGTGTGTGGATCATCATATCTCCAATCCGGGATTTGGTGAGGTATGCTATGTGGATGCAGAAGCGTGTTCCGCGGCAGAAGCACTTTATAAGCTGGTGGAACAGGATAAGATTAATAAGAATGCTGCAGAAGCACTCTATATGGGAATTGTACATGATACAGGCGTATTCAAACACAGCAATACAACAAAGAGTGCGATGAGTATAGCGGGTGATCTGATCGAAAAGGGTGCAAATCCGTCATTTATTATAGATGAAACCTTCTATAAGAAGACATTTGTCGCAAATAAGCTGCTTGGAATCGCTCTGACAAAAGCAGAGCAGCATGCAGATGGCAGGATCATCAGCACAGTGCTTGAGGCAGAGGATTTCCGAAAAAGTGGTGCAGGTAAGATCGATACGGATGGTATCGTCGATCAGCTTCGGATCACAGAGGGAACGGAAACGGCGGTATTTATCTATCAGACGGGAGAAGATGAATACAAGATTTCACTTCGGTCGAATAATATCGTTGATGTAAGCAGGATATCCTGCAATCATGGCGGTGGTGGCCATGTTCGTGCTGCAGGTTTCAGCATGAAGGGAGATATCAAAGAGATCCTTGCTGGCGTGATAGAGGAGATTAAGGAACAGTTATGCTAGACGGCTTTTTAAATGTATACAAGGAGCAGGGCTATACATCATTTGATGTAGTAGCCAAGCTTCGTGGTATTTTAAAACAGAAGAAGATCGGTCACACAGGCACACTTGATCCGATGGCGGAAGGTGTGCTTTTGGTGTGTCTTGGACAGGCAACAAAATTAAGCGAAATGCTGATCGATAAGGATAAGACATACCGTTGTGTCATGCTGCTCGGAAAGACAACAGATACAGAGGATGTAACAGGAAAAGTCCTTACAGAGACAGCAGATATCCCGGACGAAGCATCGGTAATAGAAACGGTAAACAGCTTTATCGGTACTTATGACCAGATACCGCCGATGTATTCGGCTATCAAGGTAAACGGCAAAAAGCTCTATGAATATGCCAGACAGGGAATTGAGATCGAGCGGAGCCCGAGAGAGGTAACGATCTTTGAATTAAAGATAGAAGATGTGTCGCTTCCAAGGGTTACATTTACCGTACATTGTTCCAAGGGAACGTATATTAGAAGCTTATGCCGGGATATCGGAGAAAAGCTTGGTTGCGGAGCAGTCATGGAGAAGTTGGTCCGTACTGAAGTGAAGAATTTCAGGGCTGAAGACAGTCTGACACTTGCGGAGATCGAGCAGGCGAGAGATCAGGGAACGATCGGATCATATGTAATGAAGAAAGAGCTGTTGCTGCCGGAATATCCGGAGCTTCATATCGGTACAGATGAATATGCAAGAAAGCTGTTAAGAAATGGAAACAAACTTCAGCTGTCCCAGTTTGCGGAAGCTGTGAGTCCGGAAACGGTTACAGATGTTCCGGGTATCCGTGTCTATGATGAAACGGACAGCTTTGCTGCGATATACCGGTATGAAACGGAAAAGGGCAGCTGCCAGCCGGTAAAGATGTTCCCGAAGAATGCAGAGACAGATAAATGATAGGATAGAAGACAATGCAGCATTATTTTAATCAGAAAGATATACAGATCAATACAGAAAAAGGTTCCGTCGTTGCACTTGGCAAGTTTGACGGTTTTCATCAGGGCCACAAGCTGCTGCTTGACGAGGTGCTTCGTTTACAGAGGGATGGATATACCGGAGTCGTATTTACCTTTGATATTCGTAAAAATTCGATCTTTGATGTAGATAAGCTTCAAAGCATCATAACCTCGGAAGAAAAATGTATGCTTGCAGAACAGATGGGAATCGATGTACTGGTGGAGTATCCGTTTGATGATGCATTTGCATCGATGGAACCGGAAGCTTTCGTAACGGATATCCTTGTAAAAAGGTTACATGCCGGATATGTAGTCGTAGGAACCGATTACGGATTCGGAAAAAAGAAACGCGGGAATGTAGAGCTTCTGCGGAAGATGGCCGGCGAATACGGCTATCAGGTGATCGTGATAGAAAAGAAAAAGATCCATGATGTTATTGTAAGTTCCACTTATATCAGAATGTTGATCAGTGAGGGAAAAATGGAAGAAGCAGAAACCTTCCTTGGCAGACCTTATTTTCTGTCCGGTCATGTAGTGCATGGCAGAGAGCTTGGCAGGACGATCCAGGTTCCAACGGCAAATCTGCTTCCAAAGCATGGGAAAATCTATCCGGTGACGGGTGTTTATGCATCAAGGATACATCTGGAGGACGGCAGGGTCTGTTATGGGATCACGAATATCGGAGACAATCCGACGGTGAATACAGATCGCAGGGTAACGATCGAGACGCATATCTTTGATTTTGATGAGGATATCTATGAACAGAAGCTGGTCGTGGAATTGTTATCCTTTATTCGCGGAGAGCAGAAATTTTCAGGTGTTTCAGAATTAAAAGCACAGATGCTTGCAGACATGGAAGTGGCAAAACAGAGGATATTCGGATAAAAATTAATTTGTCAAGATATTTTACTTGACAACGATGCAGGCATGGTATAGAATAACCCATGGTAAAGGGAAAATACTTTACAGGCGGTGATTGTATGGAGAAAATAGTCAGACAGTCTTTATTATATGATTTTTATGGAGAGCTTTTGACGGAGCATCAGAAAGCAATTTATGAAGATGTGGTCAATAATGATATGTCCTATTCCGAGATTGCCAGAATGAATCAGATCAGCAGACAGGGTGTCTATGACATGATCAAGCGCTGCGATAAGATCTTGGAAGAATATGAAGATAAGTTACAGCTTGTTGATAAATTCATGAAAGCGAGAAAACAGGTCGAGAAGATGAAAGACTGCATTTCGGAGCTGATGGAAGAGAATCAGGATGACAGGCTGAATTTGAAGATAGAAGCAATCGACCGGTTATCGGATCGGATACTGGACGAGTTTTAGTAGATGAGTGTTAGGAACGAAGGGAGATATTCATGGCTTTTGACAGTTTATCTGACAAGCTTCAAAATGTTTTCAAGAAACTGAGAAGCAAGGGTGTTCTTACAGAAGATGATGTAAAAGAGGCAATGAAAGAAGTAAAGCGTGCTTTACTGGAAGCCGATGTAAACTTCAAGGTTGTTAAATCATTTATCAAAGCTGTAAGTGACAGAGCTGTTGGTGAAGAAGTCCTTAAGGGTTTGAATCCCGGACACATGGTCATTAAGATTGTAAAAGAAGAGATGGATAAGCTGATGGGTTCTGATGTAACAGAGCTGAAATTACTTCCGTCAAATGAGATTACAGTCATTATGATGTGCGGTCTTCAGGGTGCCGGTAAGACAACAACGGCTGCAAAACTTGCATATCAGTTTAAGAATAAAGGCAAGAAACCATTGTTAGTTGCCTGTGATGTATACAGACCGGCTGCGATCAAGCAGCTGCAGATCAATGGTGAAAAGGTTGGCGTGCCTGTCTTTACGATGGGAGATAATCATAAGCCGCTTGATATTGCCAAGGCTGCGATCCTGCATGCAGAAAAGAATCATATGAATCTGGTATTTATCGATACTGCCGGACGACTTCATGTAGATGAAGATATGATGGATGAGCTTGCGGAGATCAAGGAAAATATCAATGTTACATATACAGTTCTTACCGTTGATGCGATGACAGGACAGGATGCTGTCAATGTTGCAACGACATTTAACGATAAGATTGGTATAGATGGTGTGATCCTAACGAAGTTAGATGGTGACACCAGAGGTGGTGCGGCACTTTCCATTAAGGCTGTTACCGGAAAGCCGATCCTGTATGCAGGAATGGGTGAGAAGCTGACAGATCTGGAACCATTTTATCCGAGCCGTATGGCGAGCCGTATTCTTGGAATGGGTGATGTGGAATCGCTGATCGAGAAAGCACAGAATGCGATCGATGATGAGAAAGCGAAAGAGATGGAACAGAAGTTCCGGAAAGCATCCTTTGATTTCAATGATTTTATGGAACAGATGGATCAGCTTGAGAAGATGGGTGGAATCGGAGACCTGCTCTCCATGATGCCCGGAATGTCCAGTCAGATGAAGAATGTACAGATCGATGAAGATGCAGGCAAGAAGCCGAAGGCGATCATTCAGTCCATGACACCGAATGAGAGATGTCTGAAGGATCCGATCTCACCATCCAGAAAGAAACGTATTGCAGACGGCGCGGGCGTTCAGATCGCGGAAGTCAACCGTTTCTTAAAGCAGTTTGAACAATCCAAGAAAATGATGAAGCAGATGTCCGGTATGATGGGTGGCAAGAAACGCCACGGTGGATTCAAGCTTCCGTTTGGATTTAAATAAATTTTTATATTTTATATTTTATTTCAGGAGGAACAAACAAAATGGCAGTAAAAATCAGATTAAGAAGAATGGGTTATAAGAAGCATCCTTTTTACAGAGTAATCGTTGCAGATTCAAGATCCCCAAGAGATGGTAGATTCATCGAGGAGATTGGAACATATGATCCTAACCAGGAGCCAAGCGTAGTAAAGATCGATGAAGAAGCAGCTAAGAAGTGGCTTCAGACAGGTGCTCAGCCAACTGAGACTGTTGCTAAGTTATTCAAGCAGGCAGGTATTGAAAAATAATATCACCAGGGAGGTGTTTAAATGAAAGATTTAGTTGAAATCATTGCAAAATCCCTAGTAGATCATCCAGAGCAAATATCTGTTACTGAGACAGAGAAAGACGATATAATTAAAGTTGAACTGACTGTTGCACCAGAGGATATGGGCAAGGTTATCGGAAAACAAGGCAGAATTGCCAAATCCATCCGTACAGTTGTAAAAGCAGCTGCTTCAAAGGGTGACAAAAAGGTAATTGTAGATATTAAGTAGTACAAAGATCTTTTTGGGGGAGTTATCATAACTCCCCCATTTTTAGTTATAGTGGAGGAAAGATATAATTTTGGAAGACAGACTGAGAGTGGGTGTGATCACAGCACCGCATGGTATCAAGGGAGAGGTAAAAGTATATCCGACAACGGATGACCTGAATCGATTTAAAAGCCTGAAAAAGTGTTTTCTGGTATCAGGCAGCAAAGAGATTGAAACTGAATGTACATCCTGTAAATTTTTAAAAAACATGGTAGTTTTGAAGTTTGCAGGGTATGATAGTATAAATGATGTAGAAGCTTTAAGACAGTATGATATTCTTGTAAACAGAGAGGATGCCGTAGCCTTAGAGGATGGTGAGTTCTTTATCTGTGATGTGATCGGATCAAAGGTATACGATCAGAATGACACAGAGATCGGTGTGATCGATGATGTACTGGAGACGCCGGCGAATCATATCTTTGTTATAAAGAAAAAAGGACAGGACGATATCTACGTTCCGGTTGTAAAGGAATGGGTAACAGATATTGATACGGTAAATAAAACGGTAAAGGTACATCTTCTGAAAATCGCAGAAGATTAGAACGAATGGAGAGAATGATGAATTTTTATGTTCTTACATTATTCCCCGATATGATCATGGACGGGCTTAGAACCAGTATTACCGGCCGGGCGATGGAAGCAGGGCTGATCCATATTGAAGCAGTGAATATCAGGGATTTTACAAAGGATAAGCATAAGCATGTAGACGATTATCCGTATGGCGGCGGAGCCGGAATGGTGATGCAGGCGGAGCCGGTTTATAATGCCTATCAGTATTTGTGTGAAAAGACAGGAAAGAAATTAAAGGTTGTATATATGACACCGCAGGGACGGACATTTACACAGAAGGTGGCAGAAGAATTTGCCGTTGAAGATGATCTGGTGCTTTTATGCGGACATTATGAGGGTATCGATGAACGTGTGCTGGAGCTGATCGTAACGGATTATGTATCGATCGGTGATTTTGTCTTAACCGGCGGTGAGCTTCCGGCAATGGCAATCATTGATACTGTATCCAGACTGGTTCCTGGGGTATTGAACAATGATGACAGTGCGGAGATCGAATCCTTTCATGACGATCTGTTAGAATATCCACAATATACAAGACCGGTAGAATTCATGGGGAAGAAGGTTCCGGATGTGCTGCTTTCCGGTCATCATAAGAATATAGAGGCATGGAGACTGGAACAGTCGATCAGCCGGACAAAAGAACGGCGACCGGATCTGTATGCGAAATATGAAGCAAATCACCCGGTTGTGGAGAAGAAAAAGAGAAAAAGGTAAATTTCCCGATTGAAATTCACATTTATGACATAGATGTTTGTTAGAATACAGCAAGAAATGGAAATAACAGGAGGTCGCATATGGATAGTATAAAGATATTGGTAGTTGACGATGAGAGCAGAATGCGTAAGTTGGTCAAGGATTTCCTGAGTAAGAAAGGATATATCGTTCTGGAAGCAGGAGACGGTGAAGAAGCGGTTGATATCTTTATGAATAATAAAGACATCGGACTGATCATTTTAGATGTTATGATGCCGAAGATGGATGGCTGGGAGACCTGTAAGGAGATACGGAAGTTCTCACAGGTTCCGATCATCATGCTGACTGCAAAGTCAGATGAAAGAGATGAACTTCTGGGATTTGAACTTGGTATTGATGAATATATCACGAAGCCGTTCAGTCCGAAGATCCTGGTTGCCAGAGTAGAAGCAATCTTAAGAAGAACCAGTGATGTACCGGCTGACAGTGTGATCTCAGCAGGCGGTATCACGATGGATCTTGCAGCCCATATCGTAACGATCGATGGAGAACCGATCGAGCTCAGTTATAAAGAATTTGAGCTGTTGAATTATTTTATGGTGAATAAAGGAGTTGCATTATCCAGAGAGAAGATACTGAATAATGTATGGAATTATGATTATTTTGGAGATGCCAGAACGATCGATACCCATGTAAAGAAGCTCAGAAGCAAGCTGCAGGATAAAGGTGACTATATCAAGACGATCTGGGGCATGGGATATAAGTTCGAGGTGGATGATGAGAAAAAGGTCGATAAGGAGTAAGATAACACTTTGTCTGATGGCGATCATTACTGTGATGATCCTGCTGTCAGGCATTTTGTCCGTTATCTTCATTAAAAAATATTACTACAATGAACTGAAAAATAATCTGATCCAGACCTATCAGGAATGTGATGCTTTTTTCAAAGATTCATCAAATAAGAACAGAGATGGCAGCTATGACCTTGACAGCATGGAGAGCCTGCTCGAGAATAAATCCGATGCGATGATCTATATTGTGGATGATGTTCATATGAAGATCTATACAACGGTAAATGAGGATACGGCTGTATTTAACAATCTGAAAAGTATCGGTGAGTTCCTGATGTTCTCAGACAGTATAGATGCGAATAATTCTCAGATCGAACGGGAAGAGGTCGAGAAGCATAAGGATTATAAGATACAGATCACAAAGGATAAGGATACAGCTCAGAGTTATTTTGATCTGCTCGGATTTCTGGATAATGGATTTGTTATTATCGTGCGTACCACAATTGCCAGAGTGGATTCCACGATCCAGACAACGATCAAATATTTTATGGCTGTACTGATTACAACAGCAATCATCAGTTGTATTCTGATGTATTTTGTCAGTGAGATATTTGCCGGACCGATCAAACGGCTTACCAGGGTTGCAAAACGAATGGCAACTCTTGATTTTGATGCAAGGATCGAGCATCCGTCTAATGATGAGATCGGTGAGCTGTCCTGTTATATGAATGATCTGTCGTATAAGCTGAATAAGACGCTGACGGAGCTTAAGGAGACAAACCAGAAGCTTCAGGTGGAAATTGATGAGAAGATCAAGATTGACGAGATGCGTAAGGAATTCCTGTCACATGTATCACATGAATTAAAGACACCGATCGCACTGGTACAGGGTTATGCAGAAGGCTTGCGGGATAATATCAATGATGATGAAGAAAGCAAGAACTTTTACTGTGATGTCATTGTTGATGAAGCAAACAAGATGAATAAGCTGGTAAAGCAGTTACTTGATCTGAATGAGATAGAATTCGGGCAGAACCGAGTGAATAAGGAAATGTTCAATATCGTTGATCTGATCCATAATTCCATCGATTCGTCTGCAATCCTTGCAGAGCAGAGTCAGGTTATGATCGTTTATGATGATGTAGATCCGATCAATGTCTATGCGGACGAATTCATGATCGAAGAAGTCTTCCGTAATTATCTGACAAATGCGATCCATTACTGCTATAAAGAGAAAGAAGTCCGTGTCTGGACAGAAAAATATATGTATGAAAAACCGGGAGCCACATATGAAGAAGGATCGATCCTTGGAAATCTCCGTGTCTATGTATATGATCAGGGACCAAATGTACCGGAGGGCGAACTGGAGAAGCTGTTCATCAAGTTCTACAAGGTAGATAAGGCAAGAACCAGAGAATATGGCGGAAGCGGCATTGGTCTGTCCATTGTCGCGGCTACCATGCAGGCACATAAGAAGTGTTATGGTGTGTATAATGTAAAAGATGGAGTTGTATTCTATTTTGATCTGGATATTATTGGGGAGACAGACGATATCGAAGAAAAAATCGGTATTGAAAAGAAAGAAACAGAATAATTTCTTTGCAAAAAAATGGAATACAGAATATACTAATCAATGATTATGTGGATAGAGAGGAAATGTTATGTCGTATAGTGCAAAAAATATAGAGGTGCTGAAGGGACTGGAGCCTGTAAGACTCAGACCGGGTATGTATATCGGTAACACCGGAAGAAGCGGTCTGAACCATCTGATTCAGGAGCTGATCGATAACTCCGTGGATGAGCACCTTGCAGGTTATTGTAAAAATATATATGTCAGTATCAATGAAGACGGTTCAGCGACCGTGTCAGATGATGGACGGGGTGTTCCTGTTGATATACATGAGACAGAGGGAATACCTGCAGAACGTGTCGTATATACCGTACTGCATGCCGGTGGTAAGTTCAACAGCTCCACATATAAGATCAGTGGTGGTCTTCATGGTGTAGGTTCTGCTGTTGTAAATGCATTATCAAAGAAGCTGCTGGTTGAGGTCGCAAGAGACGGATATCTCTACACGGACAGCTATGAGTATGGCGTTCCGGTAACGGAGCTGACTCCGGAAGGAAATCTGCCGCGTACCCGGTTAAAAGAGAAACGAACCGGAACAAAGGTAACCCTATATCCGGATGATACGATCTTTGAAACAGTAAAATTCAAAGCCGATGCGATCATGCAGAGAATCAAGGAAACGGCATATCTGAATCCGGAGCTTACGATCACATTTCATAATAAGAGAGACGGCAAGGAACCGGTCGTATTCCATCAGCCGGGCGGTCTGTCCGCATTTGTAGAGGATATATCGGAAGGACTTACACATACTTCACCGATCATTGCGATCAGTGGAGAGAAAGAGAATATAACTGCTGATATCGTATTCGTTATGACAGAGGATGGGGAAGAAAACATCATCGGTTTTACAAATAATATCACGAATCCGGAAGGCGGAACACATGTAACAGGTTTTAAGTCAGGATTTGCAAAGCTGATCAATTCGTATGCAAGAAATGAGCTTGGGTTATTAAAGGAAAAGGATGCGAACTTAAGTGGTGCGGATATTCGTTCCGGTATGCAGGCGATCATATCTGTAAAGCATCCGGATCCGCAGTTTGAAGGGCAGACGAAGACGAAGCTGTCGAATACAGACGTTACAAAGGCAGTCGATGATATTGTAAAAGAACAGCTTACCGTTTATTTTGACCGTAATTACGATGTCTTAAAGGATATCTGTGATCGGGCAGTCAGCCTGTCTAAGAAGAAGGCTCTGGAAAAATCCAAGATCAATCTGAATAAATTCTCCTTTGAAGGAAATGGAAAGCTTGCCAAGCAGGAATCCAATGATTCGTCCAAATGCGAGATTTTCATAGTCGAGGGTGATTCTGCCGGCGGCTCTGCTAAAACAGCCAGAAACCGTAAATATCAGGCGATCCTGCCACTTCGTGGTAAGATCTTAAACGTAGAGAAGAAAACAGTAGCCAAGGTTCTTGAGAATGCCGAGATCAAAGCACTTATTAATGCATTTGGATGCGGCTTTATGCAGGGCTATGGCAACGATTTTGATATTAATAAATTAAACTATGACAAGATCATCATTATGACTGATGCCGATGTCGATGGCGCGCATATCGCTACATTGCTTCTGACATTTTTCTATCGGTTTTATCCGGATCTGATCAATGAGGGTCACATCTATATCGCAATCCCGCCGCTTTACAGAGTGGGCGAGGGCAAGCATATGCAGTATCTGTATTCAGATGAAGAACTGAACCGTTATCGAAAGAAGCATACCGGTAAATTCACGATCCAGCGTTACAAAGGTCTTGGAGAAATGGATGCAGACCAGCTCTATGAGACAACGATGAATCCGGAGAGCCGTGTGTTAAAGCAGGTATCGATCAACAGTATCGTGGAAGCAAATAAGCTGACACAGACGTTGATGGGAACAGAAGTAGCACCGAGACGAGAATATATTGAGACACACAGTACAGATGCAGTGCTTGATATCTAAGAGGAAAGAGGAAATCTATGTCTGAAAAAATCTTAAATGTTGATTATGAAAGTGAAATGGGACAATCCTATGTAGATTATTCCATGAGCGTTATAACAGAACGTGCGCTCCCTGATGTCAGGGACGGTTTAAAGCCGGTACAGCGTCGTATCCTGTATTCATTAAATGGTCTGGCAGGTTCAGATAAGCCACATCGTAAATGTGCGAGAATCGTCGGTGATACGATGGGTAAATATCACCCACATGGAGACAGTTCAATTTATGAAGGTCTTGTAAATATGGCGCAGAACTGGAAGCTTCCGATCCCGCTTGTAGATCCGCATGGTAACTTCGGTTCGGTAGATGGCTCTGGTGCAGCGGCAATGCGATATACCGAGGCAAGAATATCCAAATACACCGAGGATGTCTGCATGAAGGATCTGTCTTTCTTTAAGGATCAGTTTATTCCAAACTTCGACGGAACAGAGACAGAGCCTACATTTCTTCCGTTTCAGGTTCCGAATATCCTAGTCAGTGGTTCGACCGGAATTGCAGTTGGTATGGCAACCAATATTCCGACACATAATCTCGGAGAAGTGATCGATGCAACCGTGATGTATCTGAATGATCCGGAAGTACCGCTTGAGGATCTGTTAGATGTGATGAAAGGACCGGATTTTGCAACCGGCGGCATCATCAATGCATCCAAGGAAGATCTGATGCAGGTCTATGAAACAGGACTTGGCAGGATCAAGGTCAGAGGTAAGGTGGAGATCCGTGATATCGGTCATGGAAGAAAAAGTATCTGTGTAACCGAGATCCCATTTACGATGATCGGTGGAACAGCGAAGTTCTTGGATACGGTTGCAGAGCTTACCAGAAACCGTGAATTACCGGCCGTTGTAGATATCGCTGACCGTGGAGATAAGAACGGAGAATGTTTGTGTATCGATGTAAAGAAGGGTACAACAGATGAAGAAATCCGGAATATCATTAATATTTTATATAAAAAGGCAGGACTTGAGGATACCTTTGGTGTAAATATCAACTGTATTTATGACGGCAAGCCGGAGGTCATGGGACTGAAGCGGATCCTGTCAATCTATACAGATTTCAAATACGGACTATACAATACCAAATACACGAAGTTGTTAGAAAATCAGATGGAAGTACGGGAGATCAAGACCGGTCTTCTTACAGCGGTTGACTGTATCGACCTGATCATAGAGATTCTGCGTGGAAGTAAGAAGGTAGCGGATGCAAAGGCATGTCTGATGCATGGAGATACCTCCAATATTACATTCCGGTTCAAAGGTTCAGAGGCAGATGCAAAGTTCTTATGCTTTACCGAGAAACAGGCAGATGCGATCCTTGCCATGCGTTTACAGAAGCTCATCGGTCTGGAAGTAAATGCCCTTAAGAAAGAACTGGAAGATGCAGAGAAGCTGATCAAGAAGTATTCAAAGCTGCTTGAAAGCAAGAGCAATATGAAGAAGCAGATGATCGCAGATATGTTAGAGATTAAGGAGAAATATGCGATTCCAAGAAAGACTATGATCGCAGACTGTGGCGAAGTTGTCGTTAAGAATGCACAGGCGGTCGAGACAGAGGTTGCTGTACTTCTCGATCGTTTCTATTATATCAAGGTCGTTGATGCCAATCTTTATGATAAAAACAAAGCGCAGATCGACAAAGACTACCGGTTCTCATTCAAATGTAAGAACACAGAACGTGTCGGTGTATTTGCAGATAATAATCAGATGTATATGATCAAGGTTGCTGATATCATCAAGCTTCAGGCAAAGAAGAATACCGGTAAAAAGGGAAATGGTTCCGGTCTGATCGGCAGATTGTCGGATAAGGGTATTCAGATCTTTGAATTCTGCAATATGAATGGAAATGAAAACATATTATATATGTGCTGCATCGAGCAGATCATAGATAAGAACCTGTTATTTGTGACTAAGCATGGCCAGGCAAAGCTGGTTCCGGGAAATAACTACGATGTACTTCGTAAGATGATCGCGGCATCCAAGCAGGAAGAAGATATCATCTTTATCCATGATGCCGAGATGGAAGATTTCATCGTTGTAAAGAGTATGCTTGGCTACTATGCAAGAATCCAGATCAGCGAGATCCCGGTCAAAGGAAAAGGTGCAGGCTGCATCCGCCTGGTGAACATCACCGACGATGACGAGATCGAAGAAGTAGCAGTCGGCAGCACAAAGGACAGCTTCTTTGTAGATAACACAGAGGTCCTGTTTACACGAATCAAAGCATGTAAACGTGGCAGTAAAGGAACAAAGCTGCGGTTGTAGGGAAGAAAACATAGAGAAAGGTTAAAACGGAAAAACAAATGATAGCGATTATTGATTACGATGCAGGTAACATCAAAAGCGTCGAAAAAGCCGTACAATTTCTTGGCGAAGAAGCCATAATTACAAGAGACAGGGATGTCATTATGGACAGCTCTGGAGTTATTCTTCCGGGTGTTGGAAGTTTTGGCGATGCAATGGGAAAAATCAATGAATATGGATTGAAAAATGTTATTTATGATGTCGTTGATTCGGGAAAACCATTTCTGGGTATCTGTCTTGGACTTCAGTTATTATTTAAGACAAGCGAGGAGACACCGGGAGTAACAGGATTGGGAATCGTAGATGGACAGATCCTTCGGATTCCGGATGCACCGGGACTTAAGATTCCACAGATCGGATGGAACTCACTTGATATCAATCCGAAAGCAAGGTTATTTAAAGGACTTCCGGAACATCCATATGTATATTTCGTTCATTCGTATTATCTGAAGGCAGATCATGAGGAAGATGTAGCTGCATCCACATTTTACTCAAGGAATATCCATGCTTCGATCGAACATGGCAATGTATTTGCCTGCCAGTTCCATCCGGAGAAAAGTTCAACCGTTGGACTTCAGATCCTGAAGAATTTTATAGAATTGGAGGCGTGATCATATGCATACAAAGAGAATTATTCCATGTCTGGATGTCAAAAACGGACGTGTTGTTAAGGGTATAAATTTTGTAAATCTGATCGATGCAGGCGATCCGGTTCAGGTAGCTTCTGCTTACGATAAAGCAGGCGCTGATGAGCTGGTATTCTTAGATATCACAGCATCCTCCGATCAGAGAAATATCGTAGTAGATATGGTCAGACGTGTGGCAGAGACGATATTTATTCCGTTTACTGTAGGCGGAGGAATCCGAACAGTAGATGATTTTAAGGCAATTCTTCGTGAAGGTGCAGATAAGGTATCTGTAAATTCAGCCGCAATCGATAATCCGAATCTGATTGCAGAAGCAGCCGACAAATTCGGCAGCCAGTGCGTTGTACTTGCCATTGATGCCAAGAGACGTCCGGATGGTGGGTGGAATATCTTCAAACATGGCGGTAGAATTGACTGCGGTATCGATGCAGTAGAATGGGCAATGAAAGCAGTTGAACTCGGTGCAGGGGAAATCCTTCTTACCAGTATGGATTGTGATGGTACGAAAGCCGGCTACGATATCGACCTTACCAGAACGATTGCAGAGAATGTAAATGTACCGGTTATTGCTTCTGGCGGTGCAGGCACCAAAGAACATTTCTATGATGCATTGACAGAAGGAAAAGCAGAAGCTGCACTCGCGGCATCATTATTCCATTACAAAGAGCTTGAAATATCAGATTTGAAGAAGTATTTAAATGAACGTGGCATCCCTATGCGGATGATGTAAGATATTATCTTACTATAAGAACAAAATACATGCAGAAAAAAGGGTAAATAAAAACAGCTACAAATATCTCTATGAAGCAGACCTTTTTTCACGTCGGTCCTTAATGAACCGCGAGAGCGGTGAATTTAGTACCGTTACGTGAAAAACAGAACGCAAGTGATCTGCGGAATAGAAGATATATGTAGCTGTTTTTTATATTGTAAGCTATAACTGTATGTATTTTGTTACCGGAGCTTCTTGTTGGCCGCTGCCAGCATCAGCTTAATACGGTTGATCTGGTTAACCTCGGATGCTCCTGGATCGTAGTCGACTGCCACAATGTTAGCATCCGGATAAGCCTCACGAAGATGCTTGATAACACCCTTGCCGACAATGTGGTTTGGCAGACAGGCAAATGGCTGTGCGCAGACAATATTTGCAGCACCGCTGTTGATCAGCTCGATCATTTCACCTGTTAAGAACCAGCCTTCACCGGTTTGGTTGCCGATGGATACAAAAGGTCTGGCATATTCTGCAAGATGCGTGATCGGTGTAGGTGGATCAAAACGTTTGCTTGCCTTTAAAGCATCAGTTGCAGGCTTTCTCATATGCTCAAGGAGCGAGATGGCTGCATTTCCGATGATTGCGCCTTTGTGTGTCTTGCCCAGATATTCATATTTATAATTACTGTTGTAGAAGCAGTACATGAAGAAATCAAGCAGATCAGGCATAACAGCTTCAGCACCTTCTGATTCCAGCAGATCAACCAGATGGTTGTTGGCAGAAGGAAGGAACTTTACAAGGATCTCTCCAACGATACCAACTCTTGGCTTCTTGATGTCAAGAAGTGGGAGAGTATCGAAGTCATGTACGATTCCACTGATATTCTTTTTAAATCTTGCTGTGCTTCCTGTTTCTTCCAGTGTCTTCTTACAGATCTTTTCCCATTTCTCATGGATCGCATTTGCAGATCCCGGTTCTTTCTCGTATGGTCTTGTATGGTAAAGACAACGCATGAAGACATCACCATAGACAAGTGCCTGAATTGCCCGCTTTGCAAGCTTTAAGGTGATAGGGAAACCGGAGTTCTTCTCAAATCCCTGAGCTGATAATGCAATTACAGGGATCTGGCCGTAACCTGCTTTTGCAAGCGCACGTCTGATAAATCCGACATAGTTGGTTGCACGGCAGCCACCACCGGTCTGGCTCATGATAACTGCAAGTTTATTTACATCATATTTACCGGATGTGATGGCACTCATCAACTGACCAACGACGATCAGAGAAGGATAACAGGCATCGTTATTTACATATTTTAATCCGACATCGATTGTTTCCTTGGTTGCATCCGGCAGGATCTCGATATTGAGTCCCATAACCTTGAATGCAGATTCCAGCAGATTGAAATGGATCGGTGACATCTGTGGAGCAAGAACGGTGTAGTCCTTCATCATATCCTTGGTAAATTCGATTCGGTTGATCGCACTGCTTGACGGGCAGGTCTTGTAGTTCTGTTCCTTTCTGGAATTAACTGCACTGATCAGTGAACGGATACGGATTCTGGCAGCACCAAGGTTACTTACTTCATCAATCTTCAAAACGGTATAGATCTTTCCTGATTTTGTCAGGATATCATTTACACAGTCGGTTGTTACGGCATCCAGACCACAGCCGAAGGAGTTCAACTGGATCAGTTCCAGATTGTCACAGGTCTTAACATAGTTTGCTGCCTTATACAATCTGGAGTGGTACATCCACTGGTCAGATACGATAAGCGGACGATCTACCTGTCCCAGATGAGCAACGGAATCCTCTGTCAGAACAGCGATCTTATACGAGTTGATCAGTTCCGGAAGACCGTGGTTGATCTCCGGGTCGATATGGTATGGACGACCTGCAAGGACGATTCCAAGGATGTCGTGTTCATCGATATATCGAAGAGTTTCTTCGCCCTTTTCACGGATATCGGTCTTTACTTTTTCTGCTTCTTCATATGCAGCACGGACAGCAGATGCGATCTCATCGGTTGTAACATCGTAGTATTTTTTCATTTCACGATACATACGATCGACAAGAGCCTGTTCATTATCCAGTGCGACGAACGGACGGATAAAGGTGATCTTGTCATCCTTTAATTCTTCCATGTTGTTTTTGATATTTTCGGCATAGGATGTAACGATCGGGCAGTTGTAGTGGTTATTTGCTTCCGGTGTTTCGTTCATTTCGTATGGAACACAAGGATAGAAAATGGATGTGATACCATTCTTTAACAGCCACATAACATGTCCGTGTGAGATCTTAGCCGGATAACATTCGGATTCACTTGGAATCGATTCAATACCAAGACTGTAGATATCTCTGGATGACTTTGGAGAAAGTACTACCGAGAATCCGAGCTTTGTCAGGAAAGTGAACCAGAATGGATAATTTTCATACATATTCAGGACACGAGGAATGCCGATCACACCACGTTTTGCCATATCAGGTGTAAGCGGGGTATAGTCGAAGATCCTGTTTAATTTATATTCGAACAGATTTGGAATGTTATCTGCATTCTTCTTAAGACCGACACCCTTTTCACAACGATTTCCGGTAATGAAGTTCTTACCGTTTGAGAAATGGTTGATCGTCAGCAGACAGTTGTTGGTACAGCCCTTACATCTGGTCATATTTGTGGTATAAGTCAGCTTGCTGATCTCATCGATCGACAGCATAGAAGTCTTAAAGCCCTCTTTATATTTATTCATGGCAATAAGGGCAGCACCGAAAGCACCCATGATACCGGAGATATCCGGTCGGATAGCGGTTCTGCCGGAGATCACCTCGAAGCTCTTTAAGACAGCATCGTTGTAGAAGGTACCACCCTGTACGACGATGTTCTTACCGAGATCCTTTGGATCCGTCAGCTTGATAACCTTTAAAAGTGCATTCTTAATAACGGAATATGCCAGACCGGCTGAGATATCAGCTACGGATGCACCTTCCTTCTGTGCCTGTTTTACTTTTGAATTCATGAATACCGTACATCTGGAACCTAAGTCGATAGGAGTCTTGGCAGTTGTAGCAATCTTTGCGAAATCAGCAATATCATAATTTAAGGATTTTGCAAATGTTTCAATGAAAGAACCACAGCCGGAGGAACATGCTTCATTTAACATGACATTATCTACGACTTTGTTCTTGATCTTGATACATTTCATATCCTGACCGCCGATATCGAGGATACAGTCAACTTCAGGATCAAAGAATGCTGCTGCCGTATAGTGGGCGATCGTTTCTACTTCGCCAAAATCAAGAGATAGTGCCTGCTTGATCAGGGCTTCACCGTAACCGGTAGAGCATGAACCGGCGATGACAGCACCCTCCGGCAGCTTGGAATAGATATCCTTGATCGCTTTGATCGTTGTATTTAACGGACTTCCGTTGTTGCTGCTGTAGAAGTCGTATAATAATTCACCATTTGAACCGACAAGAGCTACCTTGGTGGTTGTAGAACCGGCATCAACACCGATGAAGCAGTTTCCTTTATATGTAGCAAGGTCACCGCGTTTTACTTTATATTTATTGTGCTCCTCCTTGAATGCTTCATAGGCTGCTTCGTCTTCGAATAATGGAGGGAGACGGAGTACATTTTCAGCCATATGTAACTCGCCGTCTAAGGAATGGCTGAGTTCGCCGAGCGTTCTGGATACCTCCGGCTTGGAATTCAGGGCAGCACCTGTTGCAGCAAAAAGATGAGAATGACCCGGATCGATGATCGCATCCCCGGTCAGATTCAGAGTACGGATAAATGCATTTTTCAGTTCCGGGAGGAAATGAAGCGGGCCGCCTAAGAACGCAACATTTCCTTTGATCGGCTTACCACATGCAAGACCGGAAATTGTCTGGTTGACAACAGCCTGAAAGATAGACGCAGCCAGATTCGGCTTGGTTGCACCTTCATTGATCAGAGGCTGGATATCTGTCTTGGCAAATACACCACAGCGGGCAGCGATCGGATAGATCGTATCATAGTCCTTTGCATATTCGTTCAGACCACTGGCATCTGTCTGAAGAAGAGTAGCCATCTGGTCGATGAAGGAACCTGTACCACCGGCACAGACACCATTCATACGCTGTTCGATTCCATTTGTGAAATATATGATCTTAGCATCTTCGCCACCAAGCTCGATCGCAACATCCGTCTGTGGAGCATAGTCTTGTAATGCTTCTGAAACACAGACTACCTCCTGGGTAAAAGGTACACCGATAACCTCTGCCAGCGCAAGACCGCCGGAGCCGGTGATCGCCGGAGTAACTTCTACATCACCAAGCTTGGCTTTTGCATCATTTATAAGAGCCTGTAATGTCTCCTTTATGTTTGCGTAGTGTCTTTTGTAATCAGAAAATAAAATCTTGTGTGAATCATCAAGAACAACAACTTTTACGGTTGTTGAGCCGATGTCAATTCCTAATTTGTACATAAAAACCATCCTAATCTTTTTGCAAAATTTTCTCTTTATTGAACCGAATCTATTATAGTGGAACGTTTTACAAAAAACAATGATTTTTTCCCTTTTCTGACGAACTTAATATTTATTTTAGGATTGATTTTCCTTGATTTTTTATTATTTAATTTTTATTTTAGAAAAAGGCAGAGAAAGATTTATATTTTAATAAGAAGAAAAGGGAACATTTTTCAGATTCCGAATATAATAATAAAAAAGCCGGATGGTATGAAATGGAAAATTATGATCATTGCAATGGAGTGATCCATGTAGTAGAAAAAGGGGATACATTATATAAGCTTTCAAAACACTACAAATGTAATCTCTGTGACATCATAACTGCAAATCCGTATGTAAATGTCTATAATATGCAGGAAGGGGAAGAAATCTGTATTCCGATAGAACAGGAAGGCTCCGGAGATGGAAAGATGCATTATACAGTGAAAAAAGGAGATACCTTTGAATCTGTATTCATGTATTTTGGTGTCGGTCCACAGGAATTATTTGAGAACAATAAGAACTTGTATCAGGTCGTTTTGCCGGAAGGATTGGAGCTGGTTGTGGATTAAGATATATAAAAGTTAGAAATTCTTCATGATTGTGCTGTTGTAAAGTTTTTCGTTCTATTATATAATTTGATAATGTTGGGATACTATCAGCCATATTCTCATTGGATGGGAATATGGCAGTTCCCTGATTTGTGGATATAACGGATGTTGGCAAATCTGTTTATATACCGAAAACAAATAGTATGAATGAAATTAAAAGGAGATCCATTCATGAAGATGATAAACAAGCTTGAAAGGAAGTTTGGTCGGTATGCGATCAAGAATCTGTCCCTGTATCTGATCCTTGGATATGTCATTGGCTATCTGCTTCTGATGTTTGCACCACAGGTTTTATCAAAACTGATACTTGTTCCTGCATTTGTTATGCAGGGTGAAGTCTGGAGATTACTTACATGGGTAATCACTCCTCCGGAATTAAGTGTCAGTATCTTTACTATCATTATGTTGTTCTTTTATTACAGTATCGGTAATCTGTTAGAACGTTCAATCGGTACATTTTTGTACAACCTGTATATATTTGGTGGTATGTTCCTAACAATGGCAGGAACGATGATCGCATATATACTTTGTCAGTATGTATTTCATATTCCGATGTCATGGGATTCTCATATCTATATCGTATCCAGTTATTATATCTGTCTGTCTTTATTTTTGGCAGTTGCAGCTTGTTATCCGGATATGCAGGTACTGTATGCAATGATCATTCCGGTTAAGATGAAATGGTTATCTGTTTTGTATCTGGTGTTTATAGGATATTATTTTATGAACGCAAACCTGATGGGACGTGTAAATATCGTAATGTCGCTTTTAAACTTTGTAATTTTCTATTTCAGCACAAAAGATTTCAGACGGCTTTCTCCAAAGCAGATCAAGAGAAGGAGAAATTATGCGAAGCAGGTGCGTGTCAACAATTCAGAGAATGTGACACATAAATGTTATGTATGCGGCATCACAGATAAGGAAGCACCGGACATGCAGTTCCGTTATTGTTCCAGATGTACAGGCAACAAGGAATATTGCCAGGATCACTTGTTCACGCATGAGCATAAATAAGAGATGGATTTAATTAAGGATGAGAGGATAATAGATAGTTATGTATAATGAAGATAAAAAACTGATCACAGAGATAACCCGTAAGAACAATATGGATGAGAATCTTGCAAAATTTGCAGATGCAGTCATGACGGCTGATTTCGAATATGCCTGTCAGAAATTTGCATTAAACTATGTCGTGATCCGTGAACTGATGGCAGACAAAGATTTTGCAGAGGATCCATATATTTATGAATGTGTTATGGGCATCAATAAGCTGGTCGGAACATATCTGGCAGGAGATGCGGATCAATTGGATGACAAGGATCTGGCGCTTATCTCCGAAATGAGAAATAAGATCACGGAGAAGATGAAGGTACTTACTGCATATACTGATGCGTTTGAGTTGTACGAATATATCCTGAACCGAAAAGAATATGGATTCGAGGAAAATGTGGACGAAGAACTTGAGAAGATGTTTGAGGAATTTGATGCAGAGCAGTTCAGCGCGGAGGTCTTTAACTTCATCTTTGCAGATAAGGATAAGGTAGCGGTAAATGCGAAGATCCAGCAGATCGTAGGTCAGCTTCCGCTTCGTATGACAAAGGCAAGATTTTACGATATTATCGGACAGACTTTATCAATTTATAATGGTTGTGAGATCAGTTCATTGGATGATTTTATAGAGACAGTAGAAGAAACTGCCTTATTACAGCTTCCGGAGAAATTCGAGACAGAATATTCTTCTCTGCATGAAGCGTACGAGATTATTAAAGAGGGAGATTATGCACATCTTGATTTTGACGGATACAGGAATCTGTCAACGGTTCTGGATAAAAGTGCAGGCTTTATCAATGATGTTGTATCTGATTATATGATGCTGATCGAGCTGGTAAATGATCTGTACAGCATGATACTTGCGGCTGAATGCAAGTCAGGAGTATCGGAATCCTGTATGCGGGCATTATCTATTATCAGACGTATCTATGAATCCATGGAAAATGAAGATGAATTTCCAACGGATGCATATGATATGCTGGTTGCAAATGAAGGCGCACAGGAGGAAGCGGGAGAACACCGGATGGTGCTTGAAGCTCCGATCTATGATATCATATCTTCCAATCAGCCGGATATTATCCGCCTTGGTCTGGAGGATGCTTATCATCGTATTGATACACTGGAAAAACTGTTATCCGGCAGTATGTTTGTAGATATCGATCATGTGAAGATTGAGACAGGCGCACTTGCGGATTCTGAATATATTATTTCAAAAAAGGATAAACTCATAGAAGAATTCGGAGAGGTATTTACCGGAAACTCACAGGTAGTTAATCGTGCGGTCATGGCGAAGATACTTTCTACAATTCCTGTGTTCTTTAATACACAGCAGGAGATCAAAGATTATATTGATAATGCACTGGTGCGCTGTTCAAATCGCAGCGAGGTTCTTGCATGTTATGTGATCATTCAGGGAATTATGGAAGATTAGAGAGAGGTCTGACAGAGCAGGGGAGTGAAAAAATGACAATAGTAAAGCGGCTTTATACCGGAGTTATGCCGGATAAGACGGCATCCCGACTGATAAAAAGAATAAAAAAGCGGAAGCCCTGTGCGGATGTTTATGTCATAACACTTCCATTGTTTGAGGACGGGCTGTTAGAGGTTTATGAGGCAAATGAATTCCTGCAGCCGTACTATAAGAAACGAACGGATGATATCGTTATCGTTGGAATGTCGATGACAAAGGCCGGAGCGTTTTTTCTTATACGGGATATTATCCGGGATGTATATGGTACGACCGGAAAGTTTGATTGTAAGGACTATTTTCTATATGACATGACAGTGTGCTGATATAAGGGGAGCATATGTTACATATTTTCTTATTGATATTAAAGATTCTGTTGATTACAGTATTGATCCTGATAGGGCTTGTACTTGTACTGTTGCTTTTATTATTATTCGTTCCTGTCCGGTATCGGTTTTATGCAGAAAAACATGACAATTTTATATGCAAATTAAAAGCCTCATGGTTGGGTTTTGTATTCTGCTTCAAAGCAAATTATGATGAAAACGGCTTTGTATATTGGCTGCGGTCATTCGGCGGAACGCTGGTATCCAATGAAGATGGATTTTCGGAAGAAAGCCAGGAAGAAACAGATACGGAGACAGAAGCCGCAGAAAGTGAAAAAGAAATTCGTATGCGGGAAAAAGCTGAAGTCAGAGAAGCAAAAAAACTGAAAAAACAGGAAAAGGCAGAGACTCGAAAAGCAAAGAAACAGGAAAAACGCGAACAGGCAGAAGCCGAAAAAGCGAAAAAAACGGAAAAGCAGGAAGCAGAAGATGCTGAATCCGATCAGCCGGATGGTTTGTCAGATCAGATGATGCAGGATGCAGCTCCCGACAGAGAAGATAGAGATGCTAACCGGGAATTTGCAGAAGATCATTCGGAATTTCAAAAAAGTCCGGAGACGATATTTACCCATATCGGTCAGAAGTTCGACCGATTTGTTATTGCGGTAAAGGATAAGATCGAAGCAGTTGTAAGAAAACTGCGCCATATGAAAGATAAGGCGGAGCAGTATAAGAAATTCGTCCGGGCGGGTACAACGAAGCAGGCATTTCAGGTGTTAAAGCGAAACGTGATCCTGTTATTAAAGCATCTGAATCCGACAAAGATCAAAGGGCAGGTAACATATGGTTCAGGAGATCCGGCATCTACCGGAAAACAGCTTGGATATCTGAGTTTGATTTTACCGTTATATTATAATAAAATAGATATAACTCCGGATTTTTCCAAGAAGATATTGGAAGGGGATATTTTCATAAAAGGAAGAATCAGGGTTTATAATATATTATATTATTGCTGCAAGGTATACTTTAATAAATACGTGAAAAGATCTATGGCATATTTAAAAAAGATTTCGGGAGGAAATAAGTAATGGCAAATACAAATATTGACGGAACGATCAGCACTTTGTTTCATGGAATGGATGGATTTGTTTCATCCAAATCTGTAGTGGGAGATCCTATCAAGGTAGGAGATACGATCATTATTCCACTTCTTGATGTGAATTTTGGTATGGCGGCCGGTGCGTTCAATAAACAGACCGGCAATAATGCGGCCGGTGGTATCGGAGCAAAGCTCAGTCCGGCTGCGGTTCTGGTTATCTCAAATGGTAAGACAAGACTTGTTAATATTAAGAATCAGGATGCCATCAGCAAGATCATTGATATGGCACCTGAGATCGTTGACCGGATCACCAGCTTCTTTAAGAAGGAAAAGACAGAGGAAGAAGAGCAGATCGAACAGGCGGTAGAAGAAGCATCGAAACCGGCAGAGGAATAAAACAGACATAAAAGAAAAAGGCTTTGCATATCTTATAGTGGTATGTGAAGTCTTTTTTTGGCGGTGATGTTGTTTGAAGCGTGTAGTTGGATTTGCTCTCTTTTTCGTTGCGATCGGAATGATATTCAGCTATCTGGTAGAAGGGTTTCTGGAATTTTTGATTATTGTAATCTTTTTTTTAATGGCATATATATTATTTTGCAGATGCTAAAAGCCAATGACCTGATCGGGTTACGTCAGGAGAGATTTTGAGAATTTATGATAGAAGTTTGGCCGGCAGTCTGAAAAAAGAAAACAAAAAAGACTGCCATTGTTTTATGGCAGTCTTTTTTAGAAAGAATACGAGGTGAACTATGCACGCTCAACCTTTCCAGATTTTAAACATGAAGTACAAACATAAATCTTCTTTGGAGAACCATCTACGATAGCCTTAACAGACTTAACATTTGATTTCCACATCTTATTTGCTCTTCTATGTGAATGGCTCACTTTGATACCGAAATGAGCACCTTTATTACAAACTGAACATTTTGCCATGATAGCACCTCCTTATTTTTATTAAACTTATCCTCTCATAAGTTCACAACAAATGTTACTATATCAGATAATTTTGTTATATGCAAGCATATTTTTAATTTTTTTAAAAAGAATAGACAATAAACGGTTGTCTTGAAATTTGCATATTCTCTGTTATAATAGAACTATATGTTTATAATTATGGTGAGACAGGTTTGCCTATTTTAAAATACACTTTTCAGAATGACAAGGAGATGGGATTCCTGCACATCATATAACAGGACAAAAGCATGGGAGGTTTTCTATGAACGAATATATAAATAATGATAATGGAACCGTCAGTCTGGATGAGAATGTGGTTGCACAGGTAGCAGGTATGACAGCACTCGATTGCTTTGGCATTGTTGGTATGGGTATTGTCAGTGTAAAAGACGGAATCGTAAAACAGTTAAAAGGAAACAATATCACGCAGGGAATTCATGTTACGTTTGATGAGAATGGAGATATTGTGGTAGAGCTTCATATCGTTGTGGCATATGGTGTCAGCATCAAGGCTGTAACAGATAATCTGATGCAGTCTGTAAAATATAAAGTAGAAGATTTTACATCTCTTAAAGTCAGTCAGGTAAATGTATTTGTTGAAGATGTAAAGATTCTGGATTAGACGGAGGAACTGTAGAAGTGAAAAATACGATTGATGCACTTGCACTGAAGAAAGCATTTATAGCCGGTGCGAATAACCTTGATAATAAAAAAGATTATATTAATGAGCTGAATGTGTTCCCTGTACCGGATGGAGATACCGGTACAAATATGACAATGACGATTATGTCAGCAAAAAGGGAAGTTGAATCCTGTAAGGAGACAATGAGTGATATCGCAAAGGCAATGTCAACCGGTTCCCTTCGTGGAGCCAGAGGTAATTCAGGTGTAATCCTTTCTCAGCTTCTTCGTGGTTTCAGCAAGAAGATCGGGGATAAAACAGAGATCGGAGTAATCGAGATTGCTGATGCATTCCAGAAGGCGGTTGAGACAGCTTATAAGGCTGTTATGAAGCCAAAGGAAGGAACGATCCTTACAGTTGCCAGAGGTATTGCTACTAAGGCCAGAGAATGTGCAGGTACAGATATTACATTGGAGGAATTCTGCGAAACCATCATTAAGCATGGAGATGAAGTGCTTGCTTCTACACCGGAGTTGCTTCCGGTATTAAAAGAAGCCGGTGTTGTGGATTCCGGCGGACAGGGTCTGATGGAAGTATTAAAAGGTGCAGTTGACTGTATTCTCGGACGTGTCGTAATTGCAGATACAAAGCCTTCCGGAGCAGGAGTATCAGGTGTTGACAATCCAAAGTATTCTGAAGATCTGTCAGCCGATATCAAGTTCGGATATTGTACAGAATTTATTATTAATCTGGAAAAACCATACGGCATAAAAGAAGAAGACGATCTGAAACAGTTCTTAGAGTCGATCGGTGATTCCATTGTCTGCGTATCAGATGATGAGATCGTTAAGATCCATGTTCACACAAACCATCCGGGCCAGGCATTTGAAAAAGGTCTTACCCTTGGTTATCTGTCAAATATGAAGGTCGATAATATGAGACTGGAGCATCATGAGAAGGTCATTAAGCAGGCAGAACGGGAAGAAGCAGCCAGACAGGAAGCTGCAAGACAGGCAGAGAAAGAAAAACAGCAGCCAAAGAAACAATATGGTTTCATCGCAGTATCCATGGGTGATGGATTAAAGGAGTTCTTTACGGAGCTTGGAGTTGATTGTGTGATCGAAGGTGGTCAGACGATGAATCCAAGCACTGAGGATATGCTGAATGCGATCGAGAAGGTTCATGCCGAGAATATATTTATATTCCCAAATAATAAAAATGTTGTTCTTGCAGCCAATCAGGCAGCCGGCTTATGTGAAGATAAGAATATCATCGTCCTTGCAACGGCAAATGCGCCACAGGGTATCAGTGCAATGATAGCGTTTGACAGTACGATGACATTAGAGGATAACAAAAACAATATGTTAGAAGCTGTATCAAATGTAAAGAGCGGACAGGTAACATATGCGGTCAGAGATACCTCCATCGATGGAAAAGCCATCCATGAGGGAGATATCATGGGTATCGGTGATAAGGGACTGGTATCCGTTGGTAATGACATTTCGGATGTTACATTCGATCTGATCAAAGATGCAGTAGATGAAGACAGCGAACTGATCAGTATTTATTACGGAGCAGATGTAAAGAAGGAGGATGCAGAGACATTTGCGGCAAGAGTGGAAGAAAACTTCCCGGACTGCGATGTACAGAACTACTATGGTGGTCAGCCGATCTATTATTACATTGTTTCTGTAGAATAAAGGGAGAAAAGCTACATGGAATTAAAGGATAAGGTAACTTGCATTAAAGGGATAGGAGAAAAAACAGCCGGTAATCTGGCGAAGCTTGGTATCTCTACAGTGAGTGACCTTATCCATTATTATCCAAGAACTTATATTACATATATGGATCCTGTTGACATTCAGGATATACAGGCAGATGAGCGTCAGGCAGTAAGTGTGACGATCAACAGTCGGGTGGAAGTGAAGAAGCTTCGCGGATTCTCGATTGCGACTGCCTATGCCAAAGATTATACCGGGACAATTAAACTGACATGGTTTAATTGTCCTTTTCTGCGTAATTATTTTCATATTGGAGATCGTTATATCTTTGTCGGAGAAGTGAAATATAAGAATGGCATGTATACGATGAGCCAGCCGGAGTACTATACAGTGCCCCAATATCAGGAAATTTTAAAAGAATGGCAGCCTGTATATGGTTGTACGGCGGGTATTACAAGCAAGACGATCCAGAAAGCGGTAAAGGGAACGCTTCCTCTGATTCAGACGCTTTCAGATTATATACCGGAGGACATTCGGGATGAATATGATCTGATGCGGGCAAATGAAGCCGTAACCCATATCCATTTCCCGGATACGGAGGATCACTTAAGAGCTGCGATCAAGCGGGTTGCCTTTGATGAATTTTATGAATTTATAGAGAATATGCATAGTTTGAAAGAAAATGATACGGTGAAATACAATCAGGCGAAGATACCATTTACGGAGCAGGTGACAGGGTTTATCGAGAGCCTTCCGTATCGTCTGACTGGGGCACAGATGGATGCGGTTCGAGATATCATGGCAGATATGAATTCAGAGCATGTGATGAACCGTCTTGTGCAGGGGGATGTCGGTTCCGGTAAAACGATCGTTGCTGCGATCGCTTTATTTGCCTGTGCGACGCAGGGTTATCAGGGTGTGATCATGGCGCCGACCGAGGTACTTGCAAATCAGCACTTTAAAGAACTGACCGGCTTATTTGAGCCATATGGAATCCATGTTACGCTGTTGACCGGTTCGATGAAGGCAAAGGAGAAACGGGAAGCGTATCAGGAGATTGCAGAGCATCGTGCGGATGTGATCGTAGGAACGCATGCGTTGATACAGGACAAGGTGGAATATGATAATCTGGCGCTTGTTGTGACGGATGAGCAGCATCGGTTTGGCGTAAGACAGAGAGAAAAATTATCGTTAAAAGGGGGAACGCCACATGTTCTTGTTATGAGTGCGACACCGATTCCGAGAACCCTTGCGATCATTATGTACGGAGATCTTGATATTTCGGTAATTAATGAACTGCCGGCAGGACGGATTCCGATCAAAAACTGTGTAGTGGATGAGAGCTACCGCCCGAAAGCACAGGCGTTTATCCGGGCAGAGGTTAAAAAAGGACATCAGGTCTATGTGGTATGCCCGATGGTGGAGGAAAGCGAAGCCTTAGATGATGTGGCAAATGTAGTTGAGTATTCGGAAGATCTGTCACAGAAGCTTGACAGCAGCATACATGTGGCCTATTTGCATGGCAAGATGACAGGGGATGAGAAGAACCGTATCCTGACGGATTTTTATGAAAAAAAGGTTGATGTACTGGTATCTACAACGGTTATCGAGGTAGGAATCAATAATCCGAATGCCACGGTTATGATGGTAGAAAATGCAGAACGGTTTGGACTGGCAGCCCTGCATCAGCTCCGTGGGCGTGTGGGACGTGGAAATCTGCAGTCTTATTGTATCTTTATCAGTGGAAAGAAAAATAAAGAAGTGATGGAACGGTTAAATGTACTTGCAGATTCAAACGATGGCTTTTATATTGCGGGAGAAGATCTGAAACGGAGAGGACCGGGAGATTTCTTTGGTATCAGACAGAGCGGAGATGTGCTGTTTAAGATGGGAGATATCTATAAACATGCCGACATGTTAAAGGCAGCATCGGATGTCTATGAGAAATATGGTAGTCGTATACGGACGGAATTTGACCGAAGTGTCGCAGCAAGAAATGAGATGTATGGAAAACCGATATTATAAGGAGATTAGAACGATGGAGATAACAGAGGTAAAAGAACAGGCAGATAAGATCTGTGAGAATATATCAAAGGTGTTGATCGGCAGAGAGAAAGAGATACGGGTGATACTGGCGGCACTTTATGCAGGAGGACATGTGCTGGTGGAGGACAGACCGGGAACCGGCAAGACACTTTTAGCAAAGACATTTGCCAAAAGCATCGGAGGGCAGTTTAAGAGAGTTCAGTTCACACCTGATCTTATGCCATCCGACATTACAGGCTTAAGTATTTATAATCGTAAATCAGAAGATTTTGTATTGGTGAAGGGACCGGTATTTACAAATATCCTGCTTGCAGATGAGATCAACCGTGCAACACCGAGAACACAATCCAGTTTGCTTGAGGCAATGGAAGAGCAGCAGGTGACGATCGATGGAGAAAGTCATAGGCTTGAAGCACCGTTTTTTGTTATTGCAACAGAGAATCCGATCGAGACTACCGGTACATACCCGCTTCCGGAAGCCCAGCTTGACCGTTTTCTTATAAAGATCTCCATGAGAGATAATTCAAAGGCTACAGAGGTTTCGATCATGGATCGTTTTATGTCTGAGAATCCGTTTGATACACTTCAGACGGTCTGTGATACAGATCATATAAAGACGATGCAGGAAGCGGTCAGAGAAGTTTTTGTTCATTCTTGCGTAAAGGAATATATTGCAGACATAATCCTTGCGACCAGGAATAACAGCTGGATACAGGTTGGTGCAAGCTCCAGAGGTACGATAGGGCTTCTTCGTCTGTCGCAGGCATATGCTGCTATGGAGGGCAGAACCTTTGTCCGTCCGGATGATGTCCGTTATATGGCACCATATGTCCTTGCACATCGTGTGATCATGGCAGGACACATGGATGAGAAAAAGGAAAAGACAGTGATCAGGGAACTGGTCGATCAGATCGCTGTTCCGGTTGAAGATTGGGAGAATTAATATGGAGATACTGATAGCAGTATTGTGTTTTCTGGTGATCTATCTCGGACAGACTGTTATTTACCGCAAATACTGGGATCAGGGGCTTTCTCTTGATCTGGATTTTGATGACAGGTATCTGGAGATTGGCGATAAATCAGGGATAACAGAGACAATTACAAATCAAAAGATGCTGCCTCTTACAACTTTACATGTGAAGTTTTCCACAGCGAGATCCTTACAGTTTCAGGAAAATGAGAATGCGGTTGTTACGGATTTTTATCATAGAAATGATCCGTTTTCGATTATGGGAAACCGGAAGGTAGTCAGAAAGCTTTCATTTACGGCGAAAGAGCGAGGCTTGTTTTTTATCAGTGCTGTAAAGCTGATGGCAAAGGATTTTCTGATGTCGAAGACATTTGCGCTGTCTGTAGAAAATCAGGCATTTCTGTATGTTTTCCCTGAAAAACTTTCTAATATACAGCTTGATACGGTCCTAGATGGTATGTTGGGTGATCTGACATCAAGGAGAAGTCTTTTTCCGGATCCGTTTGCTTTTTCCGGCCTGCGGACTTACAGCGTGGGAGACCCGAGAAAGAGCATTAACTGGAAAGCAACAGCCAGATGCGACGACCTGATGGTAAATGTATATGAGCACACGGCAGAACAGAGGGTGAAGATACTTGTCTGTCTGGAGCCGAACACCATGATAAGAGTTCATTATATACAGGAAATGTGTATCAGTATAGCATCCACGGCAGCATCTTACTTTCTGGATAACCGGATTCCTGTCATGATACGGGCAAATGGATATGATCTGTTATCCGGTGAGATGGAATGGGTGGATTTTGGTTCTTCCGGAGAACATCGATTTACGGTTGATAAATATCTGGCACGAATAACGGAAAATGCCGGGATCGATAGATTTGTTGAAGTCTTGAAGCAGGAAGTGACAGATGTAGACAGCAATACAACATATCTCATCGTATCTGCATACCATAAAAAGGATTTGCTGGATGAGCTTGATCATATGGCTGAAAAAGGAAAAAACATTTATATGATAGTTCCATATCTGGATATACAGAGGTGCGATGATATCAGACCTTATCTTCATGGAATGGAGGTAGAGTTAAATGACACATAAGATATATTGGGCAGAGCGAGGATTGCGTTATCTTTATGAGGTGGTAACGGCGGAATTGTTCATGTATACATTCTGCATGATATTTATGAGACAAGATCCGCGGTTTGTGGATGCCATTTGGATCGCAGGAATATTTCTGTTGTCCTATCTGATCAGAGATTTTGCACCGAATCATATATTACTTACCGTTGGACATCTGGTGCTTGCGGGACTTTTAGTTATTTTGCCGGGCACAGTATGGATCCGAACGGTTACAGGGATTTATGATATCGGGTATCTGCTGCCATGTGCGGTAGCTTATGCAAAGAGAGGTTCCAGACTTACAGATATGAGCGAACCATGGCCATCGATCTTAGCAGGAATTATTGTTTATTTTGCAAGTATCGGCATGGAGCTTCCTGTTTTGTCGAACCTGTCTTATATTGCAGTTGCATTACTTATGGCTATATATATGATGATCCGGTATATACAGGGGTTGAAACGCTATATCTCACAGACAACAGAAGTATCGGAGCAATCCATCCGGGATATCGCATTTATAAATGGCAGGGTTGTATTATTCCTTGCAGTGCTTGTGTTGTTATTAATGGGAGCCTGTCGTTTCCTTGATCTGTCCGGGTTTGTAACTGTACTTGCGCGTGCATTTGCAAAGGTTGTTCAGACAGTATTTGGTGCGATCATGGTCATATGGGTATTTGTGCTGACGCTGCTTACGAAGGGAGGACCGGCAGCAACCAGTCTCGATTATCAGGATACTTTAAATGAATATTATCAGAACAGTGTAAAGGGATATGATGTATTTACCTTGATATTAAAGGTATTTGTAGTTCTTCTTCTGATATTCTTTCTGGTACGGATATTGTTGCAGGTGATCCGTTTCCTTTTGAAACCGAGAAGTTATGCAGATGATGTGATCGAGCTTATCGCCGAAGAACCGAATCAATATAAAGAACGTATAACAAACAGACGCATAATGCACAGGTTGACAGCTGAAGAACAGGCAAGAAAAATTTATAAGAAGTCGATCCTGCGATATAAGGATGTGATTACACTTAACAAACGGATGACCTGTGAAGATATCAGGCAGGAGATAACAGAGACGGAGGTTGGAAATGTAGAGGGTATTTCTGCCATATATGAACAGATCCGATATGGAGCAGGAGAAGTGGACAACTATGTTATACGAGAAATGAAAGCAGCATCAGTCCAGAATAAAAGGGTGAATAAAAAAGAAAATAAAAAGGGAGTAGTGCAAAAATGAACCAGAAGAAAAAGACGATCGTATTATGGGGAGTCATCATAGTACTTGCAGCGGCTGTTGTGGCACTGTCAGTTATACTGGTGACAAAAAGTCGGAAAAATAATGACCCGGACGGACAGAAGAATGCCGGAACAGAAGCTGTGATAGAGGGATCCGGGCAGGATGCGGAGCAAAAGGCTGAGGATGGCGCTGATCAAAAGAAGGAAAAGGGTGCATCCGATACTCAGAAGTCGACAGATGACAAGAAGACCTTATATGCAGAAGTAACGGTTGGAAGTACATGGGAGAATAATGGAATGACAGCCGCTACAGAGACGGTCACGATCTATAATAAGACCGATAAAGCTGCAACGGATTGGAGCGTTGATCTGGAATTTTCCGGGAAAGTAACGATCGACCAGCTCTGGAATGGAAAGTATACGGCAGATGAATCGGTGGTTCATGTAACCGCAGAAAGTTATAATGAGGAGATACCGGCTGGTGGCAGCATTGATTTTGGATATAATTTATCAGCATCGGATGTGAAGCCTGTTCGTTGTACATTGATGATCGCAGGAAAAGAAGTAACAACTGTCACCGGTGATGATCAGCAGAAAAATGATGAGAACGCAGAAGTGAAAACAAATACCGGTGAGAAGGCAGCTCAGACAGATGGGCAGTCTGTTGACAGTGATAAAAAAGATCAGTCCGGAAGTAATAAGGTCACAGATACTAAAAACGGTAAAAAAGAAGATAATCCGTATAAGGCACATGGAAAGCTTGCGGTATCAGGAACGGATCTGGTGGATGCATCAGGCAGTAAATTCCAGTTAAAAGGTGTCAGTACACACGGACTTACCTGGTTTGCTGATTTTGTAAGCAAGGACACTTATCAGTATTTCAAAGATTCCTTTGGTATCAATCTGGTACGTTTTGCTATGTATACAGATACAGGAGATTCCTATGGATATTGTTCAGGCGGAAATAAATCAGAGATCGAGGAGCTTCTGGGAAAAGGTGTTGATGCAGCAACGGATCTTGGATTGTATGTGATAATTGACTGGCATATTTTAAATGACAATGATCCAAATATGCATATAGATGATGCAAAGGATTTCTTTGACCGGATATCAAAGAAATATGCTTCTTACGGAAATGTGATCTATGAGATCGCAAATGAACCAAATGGTGGTACAACCTGGGATTCTGTAAAGAGCTATGCGGAAACGATCATCCCGATCATACGAAAAAATGCACCGGATGCCATTATCATTGTCGGAACACCAACCTGGAGTCAGGATGTGGATGTGGCAGCTGCAGATCCGATCACAGATCAGACCAATCTGATGTATGCGGTTCATTTCTATGCCGCAACCCATAAGGATGATCTGAGAAATAAGGTTCAGTCGGCACTTGATTCCGGACTCCCGATTTTTGTATCAGAGTTTGGCTTGTGTGATGCATCAGGAAACGGTTCGATTGATTATGATCAGTCTGATGCATGGTTTGATCTGATCAATGATAAGAACTTAAGCTATGCGGCATGGAATATCTCAAACAAAGCTGAAACGTCATCATTATTTGATTCCTCCTGTACAAAGACAAGCGGTTTTACAGATGATGATCTGTCAGACAGCGGAAGGTATATTAAGGAAAAAATTGAGAGTTTCTATTGACAAAAGGGATGAAATATATACAATAAAAAAAGATTTTAACAACCTATGGGAGATCATGATTTATGAGAGTAATAGCGGGAACTGCCAGAAGTCTTCGGCTGGAAACGATCGACACGATGGATACCAGACCGACAACCGATCGGATCAAAGAGACCTTATTTAATATCATATCGAGAGAATTGCCGGATTGTACATTCCTGGATCTGTTCAGCGGAAGCGGTGCGATTGCGATCGAAGCATTGAGTCGTGGAGCAAAACAGGCAGTCCTTGTAGAACAGAACCGGAAAGCGGTTGACTGCATTAACCGGAATCTGGAATTTACGAAATTGAAAGATAAGGCAAGAGTCATCACAGGAGACTGTGTTGCAGCGATCGACAGTCTGGAACGGTCAGGACTTGTGTTTGATATTATATTTATGGATCCGCCATATGGAAAATTATTGGAAAAACAGGTGCTGAACCGTCTTGCATCATCCGGCATTGTTGATAAGAATACCTGGATCATTGTAGAATCAGATCTGGATACGGAATACGATTATCTGACCGATATAGGATATGAGATCGATCGTGTGAAGAAATACAAGACAAATAAGCATACATTTATACAGGAGATTCTATAAAAATGAGCAGTGCAATATATCCGGGAAGCTTTGATCCCGTAACATTAGGACATCTTGATATTATCAGACGCTCTGCGGAGATGTTTGACGAAGTTATAATCGGTGTTTTGAATAATACTTCAAAAACTCCATTGTTTTCTGTAGAAGAACGTGTTAATATGTTGTCTGAAGTGGTGTCAGACATACCGAATGTTCGTGTTGAGAGTTTTGGAGGTCTGCTGATTGATTTTGCCAGACAGAATGGGGTGAAGACGATCATCAGAGGCTTAAGGGCTGTAACCGATTTTGAATATGAATTACAGATCGCGCAGAGTAATCGCAAGGTTGCTCCTGAGATAGACACCGTATTTTTGACAACCAGTATTGATTATGCATATCTGAGTTCCAGTATCGTAAAAGAGTATGCCAGCTTTGGTGTAGATGTGGAACAGTTTGTACCAGCAGGAGTTGTCGATCGGATAAAAGAAAAATATAGCAGATAGTATTAGGAGGAAATAAGTCATGGCAAAAAAAGGCATTGAGGAAATGATTTCCGAGATTGAGATTTTTATAGATAATTGTAAGTATAAACCATTGTCATCCAGTATGATTATTGTTCCAAAGGATGATCTGGAACAGATGCTGAATGAATTAAAATTAAAGCTTCCAAATGAAATTGAGCGTTGCAAGAAGATCATGCGTAACAAGGAAGCCATACTTGCAGATGCCAGAACAAGGGCAGATTCCATTATTACAGAATCTGTTGCAGAGGCAAATAAGCTGGTTGATCAGAGTCAGATCGTAGAACTTGCAAATATCCGTGCGAATGAGATTTTAGATATGGCAAGAAGTCAGGCTGATCAGATTGTAAACGAAGCAAATGCAGATGCAAACGAGATTCGTCTGGGTTCTATGTATTACACGAAGGATAAGCTTACAGAGGTCAGCAATTATATTAATGCAACATTAGAGGCTGAAAAGACAAATTACGATAACCTGATTCAGTCCTTACAGTCAAATCTGGATATTGTATTGAATAATACAAATGAGATTAATGGAGATATTGCAAATATGACCGGAGCAGCACAGCAGGCTGTAGCTCCTGAAGAAGCTACACAGACAGCATCAGAGGAGAATAATACAACTGTAGAAAATGAGCAGGATTATAACGTATATGGTAAGACAGAATACTCCAATGATGACGAAGATGACGAGGATGATGATTTTGACGATGATTTTTTAGATGATTAGGAATTTATATCCTGTAATTTAAGAATAAAAGAGTCATTAGATAACTGAATACAGCGCAGATACATTTACCGAATGTATAGCGTACAAAAGACAGCTTTGTATCTTTTAAAATGTGCATGGACTGGAAGAGGGATGAGACTCCTCCGAACGATGTAACAGAAAGGATCAGAGCTGTTTTTTGTATGGAAGAAAGTGGAAAAACGGATAATTCGGACAGACCTTTTGTTATCTCCAGGTAGCATGCCAGAATATGGAAAGTTGGTATATTTCCTCCACATGCAATCGCAAGGTTATACAAAACGGAGAAAACAGCGACATAGATTCCTATAACGGTGATGGTTGTTATACTGTTTTCGATAACAGATGGTGAATTGCCGATATCCTGTGCTGCAGCATATTCGGACATAGTGCCCGTAGTTTCAGAGAGAGGTATTTGGAGATCTTTCGCATCATTAGGAGATCTGTGAACTGTTTTTTTATTTTGTTTAAAAAGCGAAATATGTAAAGAATTTTTTGATAGCAGATAGTACAGGATAGCATAGCAGATCTGTGGCAGGTAGATGATTGCCAGTACGGTGATAGTATTTATCTGTCCGTTCAGATATTGGTTACAGACATATCCCATCAGAAACATAGGACTGATGTTGTTGCAGAGGGGCATAATGGCATGGGCGAAATTTTTTGATATGACTTGATTTTTGTAGAGCCTGCCTATAGCAATCGCGCCGACCGGGTAGCCGCAGAACAGACCGCATAAGAATAACAGAATCAGACAGCCTGCCCGGTTTGGATGGTTCCAGTCGATCATCGAGAGAAAGAAGCCGGAGATTAGAAGAAATGGGAGCAGAAGGGGCACCAGATTGTTATACCACAACACAAGACCCTCTGCGAAACTTTTGGAAACAAAGGAAGAATTCAGGCAAAGGACGATAATAAGCAGGATGAAAGCCGGATATAAGAAGAATGAGCGGACCGATAAGACAGAAGGATGCTTCATAAGGAAAACTCCAGTTCATGTGTTCATCAGTATTTTATGAAAAAAGCGTGATTACTATGAATTATAAATTGAAAGAAGTAGACATTAATTAATATAAATCAGCCGGGCAGGCTGGTGGCAGGAATTTTAAATAAGAGAATATCTTTTCAAATAAAAATAGTTGAAAAAGAGAAGAAAACTGAGTATAGTTAAGCTGCTATTACAGGAGGTAGATAAAATGATAAAAACATGTTTTGAAAATGTAAAGATGAAAACTCCACTGGTGCATAATATCACGAATTATGTAACAGTAAACGATGTTGCAAATGTGCTTCTGGCATGTGGAGGAAGTCCGATCATGGCAGATGATATTGACGATGTAGAAGATATCACCAGTATCTGTGGTGGCTTAAATATTAATATTGGAACCTTAAATAAGAATACGATCCCATCTATGCTTGCCGCCGGCAAAAAGGCAAATGAGCTGGGACATGCCGTGCTGCTTGATCCGGTGGGCGCAGGTGCCAGCAGACTTCGTACGGAGACAGCGATAAAGCTTTTAAATGAAATAAAATTTGATGTGATTCGTGGAAATATATCCGAGATCAAGACACTTGCATTTGGTTCCGGCAGTACAAAAGGCGTAGATGCAGATGTGGCAGATGCAGTCACAGAAGATACTCTCGATCCGGCAGTTACTTTTGTGAAGAAACTTGCGGGAAAACTTGGCTGTATCATTGCTGTTACAGGAGCAATCGATCTGGTAGCAGATGCAGATACCTGTTATGTGATCCGGAACGGAAGACCGGAGATGGGTAAGATCACAGGAACCGGATGCCAGTTGTCCGGTCTTATGACAGCTTATCTGACAGCAAATCCGGATAACAAACTGGAAGCTGCTGCAACTGCCGTTATACTGATGGGAGTTGCCGGAGAAGTCGGATTTGCGAATATGGAGTCTACAGATGGCAATTCAACTTATAGAAACCGCATTATTGACGCAATCTATAATATGGATGCAGATAAGCTTTGCAGTATGGCAAAGTGTGAGATCAGATAAGGAGTGAATGAGGCTATGAGTAAGCAGACAAATACAAAACCGGAGGAGCTTCTGCTATATGCAGTAACAGACAGACACTGGTTGAACGGTGCAACTCTGATCAGTCAGGTAGAGGCAGCATTAAAAGGCGGAGCGACCTTTATCCAGCTTCGTGAGAAAAATCTGGATGATGAAGCATTTTATAAAGAAGCGCTTGAGATCCAGAAATTATGTAGAAACTATAAGGTTCCTTTTGTGATCAATGACAATGTAGAGCTTGCAAAGAAGATCGGAGCGGATGGTGTTCATGTCGGACAGTCGGATATGGAGGCCTTAGATGTCAGAAAGGTGCTGGGAGACGATAAGATCATCGGTGTATCTGCACAGACAGTGGAACAGGCAGAACTGGCTGAAGAGCATGGAGCGGATTATCTGGGCGTTGGTGCGGTATTTCCAACCGGATCCAAGGATGATGCAACAGAAGTCAGTTTTGAGACGTTAAAGGAAATCTGTGAGCATGTGCATATCCCGGTTATTGCAATCGGCGGCATAACCAGAGATAATGTTGTGAAATTAAATCAAAGTGGAATTTGTGGTATTGCAGTTATCAGCGCGATCTTTGGTCAGACAGATATTGAGGCTGCCACGGCAGATCTAAAAAAACAGACAAAGAAGATGTTAGGAGAATAAGGATGATAAAAGGTGCGATCTTTGATATAGACGGAACACTGATCGATTCTATGGAAATGTGGGAACATGCGGCAGAACGGTATCTGGCAGGAATGGGTATCGAAGCAGAACCCCATCTCCAGAAAAAACTGTATACCTTTACGATTACAGAATCGGCAGAATATCTTAAGAAGAATTACAGTTTATCAAAAACGATTCTTGAGATCATAGATGGGATCAATGAAACGATTGGTGCATTTTACAGAAATGAAGCAGAACCAAAGCCGGGGATCATAGAGTTCTTATCTGCCTTACAGGAGCGGAAGATCCCAATGACAGTAGCGACTGCGACAGACAGGGTTCATATCGAAGCCGTACTGAAGCATAATCATATGGATCAGTTTTTCAAAAAGATCCTTACCTGCTCGGAGGTAGGAATTGGGAAAGAACATCCGGATATTTATATTCAGGCAGCAAAGTGTATGCAGACGAACATTGCTGAGACATGGGTGTTTGAAGATGCTTATCATGGCGCAAGAACAGCATTTGATGCAGGTTTCAAAGTATGTGGCATCTATGATGCTGCAAGTGCGGAGCATATAAATGAGTTGAAAAAATATAGTACGCTGTATGTTGACAATACAAAGGAATTATATAATATTTTCTTCCTTTAAAGAAACCGGTATGATACAGAATTGATAAAAATGTACAGCAGACAGGAACAGACCGGTAACGAAAGTATTTGTAAAAGTAAAGGAGACAAAAGGGTTGAAGACAGTTCTTACAATAGCCGGAAGTGATTCCAGCGGCGGTGCGGGAATCCAGGCAGATATAAAGACCATTATGGCAAATGGTTGTTATGCCATGAGTGCGATCACTGCATTAACCGCCCAGAATACGCTGGGGGTAACAGGAATTCAGGAAACATCATCCGAGATGCTCGCCTTACAGCTTGATGCCGTATTTACGGATATTCGGCCGGATGCGATTAAGATCGGTATGGTCGCTTCCGAGAAGTTGATCCGTGTGATCGCAGATAAAATAAAGGAATATCAGGCAGAACATGTGGTAGTGGATACTGTTATGATATCAACCAGTGGACACCGGCTGATCGACGAAGATGCGATCGGTGCTTTAAAAGAATGTCTGCTTCCAATCGCAGAGGTCATTACTCCGAATATTCCAGAAGCAGAGGTATTGGCCAAAATGACGATCCGTGATGAACAGGATATGGTTCGTGCAGCTGAAAAAATATCAAAAGTCTATGGCTGTGCGGTTCTCTGCAAGGGAGGACACAGTATCAACGATGCAAATGATGTCTTATATTCGGACAGAAAAGTCAACTGGTATTATGGAAAACGGATCGATAATCCGAATACTCATGGAACCGGATGCACACTATCAAGTGCAATCGCATCAAATCTTGCAAAAGGGTATAAGATCGATGAGGCGATAAGAAACGCAAAAGATTATATATCTGGTGCGCTTGCGGATGGCATGGATCTGGGACATGGAAGCGGACCTATGAATCATGGCTTTGATCTGAAAAGCAGATTTGCAGAATCATGAAAAAAGTGGTTGCGAATCTCAAATGACTATGTTATTATGGACAAAGTTGGTGTAAAAGCGCATTTGATACCAGAACACTTGGAATGGAGGTGGCAATATGGTAAAGACAATTATCATGGTCGTATATGTAATTATATGTATAGCATTAACAATTATTGTCCTGTCACAGGAAGGTAAATCAGCCAGTCTGACAAGTTCAATTACCGGCGGTAATTATGATAATTCATACTGGGGCAAGAATAAAGGAAGTTCAAAAGATGCGGTTCTCAGAAAGATCACAACAGTGCTTGGTATTCTTTTTATAGTAATTGCATTGCTTCTTGATTCTAAGCTGTTCTAGTTCATATACAGAATTTATCAGTGCTTACATATATCCTATATGTAAGCACTTTTTAGATATACGGAGAGGTATTTATGACAGAAGAATTAAAGAATGAAAGAAAAGAGAATATATATACCCTGATCAATGACGATGATTACAGACCGTTGAAATTTAAAGAGCTTTGTTATCTGCTTCAGATCGGAGGACGTGATAAGGATGATCTGTTAGAAATCTTAAATGAGCTTGTCGATGAGGGCAGGATCGAGAAAACCTCCAAAGGTAAGTATCAGAAGCTTGGAAAGGGTGTCCTTGTCGGTACATTCATCAGCAATCAGAGAGGATTTGGATTTGTCCGTGTGGAAGGATATAAGGAAGATTTCTTTGTCCCACAGAAGTATACGATGGGAGCATTCCATAATGATAAAGTGCTGATCCGTGTTGCATCCGGCAACCGGGGCAGATCAACAGAAGCGCATGTAGAACGGATTCTGGAACGAGGTTTAAAACAGTTGGTCGGAACCTATCAGAAGAACCGGAACTTTGGTTTTGTGATACCGGATAACGGTAAATTAGACAGTGACATCTTTATACCGGAGAAGAAATCCATGGGAGCAGTAACCGGACATAAGGTTGTTGTGGAGATCACAAATTATGGAGAAAAGTCTAAATCTGCAGAGGGACGTGTCGTTGAGATACTTGGACATATTAATGATCCGGAGACGGATGTATTATCGGTTGTAAGAGATCTTGATATTCCGGTTGATTTTCCGGATGTTGTTATGGCAGAGGTGAAGAATATACCGGATGAGGTAACAACGAAAGAGATGGCAGGAAGAACCGATCTCAGACAGTTGCAGACCGTTACGATCGATGGAGAGGATGCAAAGGATCTGGATGATGCGATCACACTCTATGAGGAAAACGGGTTATATAAGCTTGGCGTTCATATTGCAGATGTTACACATTATGTAAGGGAGAATTCTCCACTTGATAAAGAAGCGTTGAAGCGTGGAACAAGCTGTTATCTGATCGATAAGGTCATACCGATGCTGCCGCATAAGCTGTCAAACGGTATCTGTTCACTGAATGAGGGAAAAGACCGTCTGACGCTTAGCTGCCTGATGGATATAGATGCAAACGGCAAGATCATCAATCATAAGATCTGTGAATCGGTGATCAATGTTAACCGCAGAATGTCATATACAAGTGTATCTGCGATCGTAGAGGATCATGATCCGACAGAAACAGAAAAATATAAAGAACTGGTTCCGATGTTTGAATTAATGCTTCATGTGTCAGAGTTGTTAAGAACGATCCGACATGAGCGAGGTTCGATTGATTTTGATTTTGATGAGTCTAAGATCACAGTTGATGAAGACGGTCAGGTATCTTATATCGGAGTGTATGAGAGAAGACGTTCGAATCAGATCATTGAAGACTTTATGCTGGCTGCAAATGAGACAATCGCTGAGGACTATTTCTGGCAACAGATTCCATTTGAATATCGTATCCATGAAGCACCGGATACGGAGCGTGTAAAGCAGTTATCCATTCTGATCAGCAAGTTTGGATATTACTTTAAGGCATCCAAAGAGAATATTCATCCGAAGGAGTTCCAGAAGCTGTTATCAAAGATCGAGGGTGAGCCATGTGAGAATCTGATCAGCCGTATGACACTTCGTACGATGCGGCAGGCGAGATATTCGACGGAATGTGAAGGACATTTTGGATTGTCTTGTAAATATTACTGCCATTTTACATCGCCGATCCGAAGATATCCGGATCTTCAGATCCACAGGATCATCAAGGATAATATTCATGGAAGATTGGATGACAGGAGACTTTCGCATTATGATACGATCCTTCCAAAGGTTAGCGATGATAATTCCAGAAAAGAACGCCGCGCAGAAGAAGCAGAACGTCAGGTCGAGCGTTTAAAGAAAGTGGAATACATGGAGCATCATATCGGAGAAGAATTTGAAGGTATCATATCAGGAGTCATCAACCGTGGTATTTTTGTAGAGCTTCCAAATACTATTGAGGGATTTGTAGATGTGTCGACACTTTATGACGATTTTTATGTGTATTCGCAGGATGAATATGCTATGATCGGAGAATCAACCGGAAAGAAATATTCGATCGGTGATACCGTTAAGGTAAAAGTAAAGCTGGCAGACAAACAGAGCAGACGGATCGAATTCGTGATCCGGTCAGATGCCAAAGAAGGAGATGAAGCAGGACATGGCAAAGGAAAGAGGAAACAAACTCATCGCAAATAACAAAAAGGCATATTTTGATTATTTCATAGAAGAAAAGTACGAGGCAGGGATCGCACTGGCCGGAACAGAAGTAAAATCAGTCAGACAAGGACATTGTAGCATCAAAGAATCCTTTATCAGTATCGATAAAGGAGAAATCTACATTTACCGTATGAATATCAGCCCATATGAAAAGGGTAATATATTTAATAAAGACCCGCTTCGTACCAGAAAGCTGCTACTTCACAAATACGAGATCAATAAGCTGATGGGAGCCCAGCAGGTGAAGGGATACACGATCGTTCCTTTAAAGGTTTATATCCGTGACGGTCTGGTTAAGATGGAGATCGGACTGGCAAAAGGTAAGAAATTATACGACAAACGTCAGGACATTGCGAAGAAGGATGTCAAGCGTGAGAATGAGCGTGAGTTCAAGATCCGTAATTTGTAAGATTTGATACAGGATTTCCAGAATCTCCGAGGCTGATGGACTGGATAATTCCCGATATTTCATATGAAGTTTTAAAGATTTTGTGAAATACTGGAATATTTCATACAGATGTGATATACTCCAATAAGATTTTTACTGGGAGGTCAGGTAAGTGAGCCAGAGTAAAGTAGATAAAAGAAAATATGAGAAGAAGAACCGCGCAGCGATCATGAAGCGTGAAAAGAGAAAGAAAATCCTTGGATGGTGCATATTTGGCGTGTTAGTTGGATGTATTCTTGCAGCTACACTGGGTGTAAAGATATACAAAGCGATTCCAAAGTATGTAGAAGCTGAGAAGCTTGGCGCATATGTCAGCCAGACATGGGCAGAACAGGGATATGGAAGCTATTTTGAGAACAGCAGTACAGCTACAGCATCCGATGCAGAGGATACTGACAGTGATACTTCTGAAGATACAGCTTCTGAAGCAGATGCTTCATCTGAAACGACAACTACAGCAGAGACTGACACAACAGAAGCTGCTGAGTAATATATAAGAAAGCACCTGACAACAGAGCTTTCCTTTATAAACCAGGGGTTGACTGGTTTCGACAGGGGTTTTGCAGTCATGGAAGCCATCCGTGGACTAGGACCACGTTAAAACTTAGATTAAATATAAACGCTAACGATAATTTAGCTTACGCTGCCTAATTAAAGGCAACTGCCAGCTTTAAGGTCCCCCGTACCTTTCAGATCTGGTATCATCCAACGGGAAACTCCGGTGCTTAAGCTTTGCGGTATCGGAAAATTCATGAAGCTACTGATGTATCCAGCCTGTCCGTAGGCGTGGTACTGAGGAAATGTTAAAATACGGAATGTGATGGGAGATGCCGTGATGAATGAGCTTTTGGACGTGGGTTCGAATCCCACCAGCTCCATAGCATGAACTATGGCAAAAAGGATGCAAGGTCGTACACCCAAAAAAGGTGTAGATTTTTCTTGCATTCTTTTTATTTGTATGGTAAACTGAACGAGTTGTGAAAAAAATCGATGGTCCTCTGTACCGGTGTGGTAGTAAGAACATCTAAATATCAAGGAGGTCACACAAATGAATAGCGATTACATTAAGAATCTTGAAGCTTCTCAGATGAAGACAGAAGTTGCTGACTTTGCAGTAGGTGATACTGTTAAAGTACACAACAAGATCAAAGAAGGTAACAGAGAGAGAATCCAGATTTTCGAAGGAACTGTTATTAAGAGACAGGGTGGAAGCAACAGAGAGACTTTCACAGTTAGAAAGTTCTCAAACGGTGTTGGCGTAGAAAAGACATGGCCAGTACATTCACCATTTGTTGAGAAGATTGAAGTAGTTAGACATGGTAAAGTAAGACGAGCTAAGATTTACTACTTACGTTCAAGAGTTGGTAAAGCTGCAAAGGTTAAAGAGCTTGTTAAATAATTTTTACAGGTTACATGAAAAAGTGGCTGGGGTTGATAGCTCCAGCCATTTTTGTAATATGAATCTATCGGAGTAGAGATATGAGCGATAAAAGTGAACGCAGAAAAAGAATACGGCGGGAGAAACGTCGGCAGAGAAGAAAAGAAAGAAGCTTTAGGCGTACGGTCAGAACGATATTTGGCTGGCTGTTGTCCGTTCTGATCGCAGTTGTGCTGGGATATGGAATGGTTTCTTATTGTTTTCAGTCTGTGTATGTCGTTGGTGATTCCATGAATCCGGTGTGTACTAATCAGGAGAAGGTTACAGTAAATAAGTTATGTTACCTTCTTAGCTCTCCGGATCGATATGACATTGTTGCATACCGAAGTGTTGATACGCCGGATGCTTATTATGATATTAAACGTGTGATCGGATTGCCGGGAGAGACCGTTCAGATCAGAGATGGAAAATTATATATTGATGGCAGTGAACGGACGGATCTGCCATTTGATGATTATATATTTACAGCAGGACTGGCAGAGAATGAAGTAAAGCTGGGGGATGATGAGTATTTCCTGCTTGGTGATAATGTCAATAACAGTGAAGATTCCAGATTCCTGAAAGTGGGAAATGTGAAAAAAGCAGAGATATTAGGAAGGATAAAGACACGATGAATATACAATGGTATCCCGGACATATGACAAAAGCAAAACGTATGATGCAGGAAGATATCAAGCTGATCGATGTTGTGATCGAGCTGATCGATGCCAGAGTGCCATATAGCAGCAAGAATCCGGATATTGATGCACTTGCAGCGAACAAATACCGCCTGATCCTGTTGAATAAGACAGATCTAGCAGATGCATCAGCAACAGCAGAATGGGAAAATTATTATAAAGAAAAAGGATTTTTTGTAGCAAAGATCAATGCAAGATCCGGTGATGGCATGAAGAATATCAGTAATGTGGTAAAGGAAGCTTGTAAAGAAAAGATCGCGCGGGACAGAAAGCGTGGTATCATTAACCGTCCGCTTCGTGCGATGATTGTTGGTATTCCAAATGTCGGTAAATCTACATTTATCAATTCTTATGCCAGAAAAGCATGTACAAAGGTTGGAAATAAGCCGGGTGTTACAAAGGGAAAGCAATGGATACGTCTTGGAAAAGATATTGAATTATTGGATACCCCAGGAATATTGTGGCCCAAATTTGATGATAAAGAGGTTGGATTACGACTTGCTTTTATCGGTTCGATCAATGATGAGATTTTAAGTATTACCGACCTTGCGTATGAATTGATCAAATTTTTACAATTAAACTATTGTCAGAGCCTTGTTGATAGGTATAATATTAATGAGGATGTCGATTCTGTTCATATTCTGGAACAGATCGCAGAAAAAAGGGCATGTATAAAAAAAGGCGGCGAACTGGATATCGATAAAGCTGCAGCGCAGCTACTGGATGATTTCCGGGCAGGAAAGCTTGGCAGGATATCACTGGAACGACCGGCTGTTGTAAAGGATAAGTAGTTGATATGAAAGATGATAACGAACGTGTGGAAGCACTGAATGCTATATTTGACGATGATCCCGCAAAAAAAGCACGGGAAAAAGAGATTAAAAAGCTTGAAGAGAAGCGTGAAAAGCAGCTTGCAAAGTTAAAGAAAAAGGGAATAGATCCGGAGCAGAAGAAGGAAGAAACAGAAACAATTCCTTCGGAGCAGGCAGAGACGGAAGAAAAGAATGAAGCAGCGTCTGATGTTGTAAATGAAGCCGGAGAAACAGTAACGAATTATTTTGCTGATTCAGATGCATCCTCCAATACTCATGTACTGGAGGAAGAAGAACAGCCGAGAAAAAAGAAGAAAAAAGACAAGAAAAAGAAGAAACAGGAGAAAGAAGAGATCAATATCGTAAAAGATTTAATCAGTCTCGCTTTATATATTCTGGCGATCGTTGCAGTATGCTGGTTGATCCTTACATATGTTGGACAGCGTACAGAGGTGAGCGGAGACTCCATGAATGATACCCTTCATAATGGTGACAGCCTTTGGATCGATAAACTGTCCTATCATTTTAAAGATCCGGAACGTTTTGATATTGTTGTATTTCCATACGAGGAAGAAGATGATACCTATTATATCAAACGTATCATTGGACTTCCGGGTGAAACCGTATATATTGATGAAGATGGTGTGATCTATATCAATGATGAACCATTGGAGGAAGATTATGGAAAAGAAGTCATAGAAGAAAATCACAGAGGGCTTGCGGCAGAACCGGTCACACTTGGTGATGATGAGTATTTTGTTATGGGTGATAACCGGAATAACAGCCGGGACAGCCGGTTGTCGGATGTCGGTAATATCCATAAGAATAAATTTGTGGGGAAAGCAGTATTCCGGTTTACCGGTGGATTCGGTTTTTTAAATAAAGAAGAACAATAAGTACAGATAAATGGCTGTCGTGTAAGAAACAACAGCCATTTATGCTTATATGAGGATGAGATGGAAAATAAAAGAAAAAGTATAACAGAGATTAAATCCGAATTTGCAAATGCAGATATACATTCAGTCAGACATGTGATGGAAAGATATGCAGAGGATGACAGGGAAGGTGTAAAAAAACTGATCCTTTCTGCTGAAAAGAAGCTTACAGCACATCAAAAAGAGCTTGACCGGATGGAGCATATGTTTGAATATGAGAGACAGCATGCGGACTGTCAGTATATCTGTGGAATTGATGAGGTAGGCCGTGGCCCGCTTGCAGGTCCGGTAGTAGCTGCGGCTGTCATTCTGCCGGAGAATTGCGATATTCTATACCTGAATGATTCCAAGCAGCTCTCTGAAAAGAAGCGTGAAGAATTATATGATGAGATTATAGAAAAAGCGGTTGCTTACGGAATCGGTATGGCAGATGAGAAGCTGATCGATCAGATCAATATTTTAAATGCAGATTATGAAGCCATGCGGATCGCAATCCGTAAGCTTACGGTTCAGCCAGATTTGTTATTAAACGATGCGGTTAAGATACCGGAGGTAGAGATCCCACAGGTTTCGATCATAAAAGGAGATGCAAAATCTGCTTCGATCGCTGCCGCTAGTATTATAGCGAAGGTAACAAGAGACCGTCTGATGGTTTCTTATGATGAGATCTATCCGGGATACGGATTTGCAAAGAATAAGGGGTATGGATCTAAGGAGCATATAGAAGCATTAAAATTACTTGGACCATGTGAGATCCACAGAAGATCTTTTATCACACATTTCTGGAAAGAATAGAAGATAGACAGAAAAAAGGAGAACAACTGTATCGACCATTATAATACAAGAAAAAAGGGAACAGAATATGAAGAGATGGCTGCATCATATCTGAAAGATGCAGGTTACCGGATACTTGCGAGAAATTACCGGGTCGCATCCGGAGAGATCGACCTGATCGTATCAAAAGATGGGTATCTGATATTTGTAGAAGTAAAATATCGGAGCAACAGCAGATACGGATCGCCGGAGGCGGCGGTAACACCTGTCAAACAGCGTCAGATCAGCAGGGTAGCCCTGTATTATATGAAACGATATGGATATGATCCTTACAATACACCGGTACGATTCGATGTGGTTGCGGTGGCGGAGAATGAGATCCATCATATGAAAGATGCCTTCCCTTATCAGGGATATTATTAAGGTTATGAGGTATGAAAATGTATAACATAACATATATCAATCAGGATAAGACAACAGAGATAAAAGAGGAAAACGGAGTTCCATATATTGTATTTAAGAATCTGGAACTGCCGGGGATAGTTCATGGATTTTCAACGAGACATGGTGGGGTCAGTGAAGGAATATATTCTACGATGAACCTGAGCTTTCATCGTGGAGATGATATGGATGCAGTTATGGAGAATCACAGGAGGCTGGCACAGGCAGTCGGATATGATTACAGAAGACTGGTATTTTCTGATCAGGTACATGAAACTGTGATCCGTAAAATAACAGAGGAAGATGCCGGAAAAGGTATCACAAGAGAATCGGATATAACGGAAACAGATGGTCTGATGACGAATGTAAAGGATTTGCCATTGATCACGTTTTATGCGGACTGTGTACCGGTCTTTTTCTATGATCCTGTAAAAGAGGTTGTAGCCATGAATCATTCCGGCTGGCGCGGAACCGTTAAGAATATCAGCCTCCATATGGTCGAAGCCTTGAATAAGGAGTATGGATGTGAGGCTTCGGATCTGATCTGTGCGGTCGGACCGTCTATTTGTCAGAACTGTTATGAGGTAAGCGAGGATGTAGCTGAGGCATTTCAGGATGCTTATTTACCGGAACAGTATGATAAAATGACAAAAAAAATTGGAAATGGTAAGTATTTGCTTGATTTACATCGGGCAAATTATTATAATCTGACTGGTGCAGGTATATTGCCTGACCATATAAATGTAACCGACATATGTACATGCTGCAATCCGGATTTCCTGTTTTCACACAGGGCGAGCCATGGGAAACGTGGCAATCTGGGAGCTGTTATCATGCTGAAATCGACAGCAGACGGAGGAAACGTAAATGAGTAAACCGATAGTAGCCATCGTTGGACGTCCAAATGTAGGTAAATCTACCCTGTTCAATGCACTGGCAGGAGAGAAAATTTCAATTGTAAAAGATACGCCTGGCGTAACCAGAGACAGAATCTATGCAGATGTGAGCTGGCTCGATTATAATTTTACGATCATAGATACCGGTGGAATTGAGCCGGAAAGCGACAATATTATTTTAAAAAGTATGCGGGAGCAGGCAGAGATCGCCATTGAGACTGCTGATGTTATCATATTTATGACAGATGTCAGACAGGGACTTGTGGACGATGATCATAAGGTAGTCCAGATGCTCCGTAAATCGAAGAAGCCGGTGATCCTTGTTGTAAACAAGGTGGACAGCTTTGAGAAATATATGAATGATGTATATGAGTTCTATAATCTCGGACTGGGCGATCCTGTTCCAATATCCGGTGCATCCAGACTTGGAATCGGAGATATGTTAGATGAAGTTGTGTCTCATTTTGATGAAGAATCAAAAAATGAAGAGGAAGATGACAGACCTAGAATTGCCATTATCGGTAAGCCGAATGTAGGTAAGTCATCGATCATCAATAAGCTTTTGGGTGAAAACCGTGTGATCGTATCTGATATTGCCGGAACGACAAGAGATGCGATCGATACCGAAATCGTCAGAAATGGAACGGAGTATGTGTTTATTGATACTGCAGGACTTCGAAGAAAGAGCAAGATCAAAGAAGATATTGAGCGTTACAGTATCATCCGTACTGTATCGGCTGTTGAACGATGTAATGTAGCGGTTCTGGTCATTGATGCAACAGAGGGTATCACAGATCAGGATGCGAAGATCGCAGGTATTGCACATGAACGTGGAAAAGGTATGATCATCGTTGTAAACAAATGGGATGCTGTGGAAAAAGACGACAAGACCATTTATAAGTTTACAAAGGAGATCCGGGAAAAGCTGTCTTATATGCCTTATGCAGAGCTGTTATTCGTATCGGCAGCGACCGGACAGAGACTTCCGAAATTATTTGAAACAATCGATGCTGTCATCGAGAATCACTCGCTTCGTGTTGCGACTGGTGTATTGAACGAGATCATGACAGAAGCAGTTGCGATGCAGCAGCCGCCTACAGATAAAGGTAAACGTCTGAAGCTGTTTTATATTACGCAGGTAGCTGTTAAGCCGCCTACATTTGTTATATTCGTAAATGATAAAGAACTGATGCATTTCTCTTATACACGTTATATTGAAAACAAGATCAGAGAAGCATTTGGTTTCCGGGGAACACCTTTAAAATTTATTATCAGGGAGAGAAAAGAAAAATAATGTTAGTACTGGCGAGAATCATATGTCTGGTTGGAGGATATTTCTTTGGTATCATCCAGACAAGCTATATTTACGGTAAATTACATGGTATTGATATAAGGGAATATGGAAGTGGTAATGCAGGAACGACAAATGCACTCCGTGTACTTGGAAAGAAGGCTGGAGCAGTTGTATTCCTTGGTGATCTGTTTAAATCAGTGATCGCATGCAGTATCACACATATTATCATGAATGCTCTTGGCATTGAAAACGTATATTTGTTTGTAATCTATACAGCGGCAGGCGTTGTACTTGGACATAATTTTCCGTTTTACATGCAGTTTAAAGGTGGTAAAGGAATTGCAGCGACATCCGGAATCGCAATCGGTTTACTGGATTGGAGAGTTGCGCTTATTGAACTAGGATTATTCGTATTCTGTGTGGTTGTAACCAAATATGTATCCGTAGGTTCTATCTGCCTTGTCCTGGGACTTTTAGTTTCCTATACAATATTTGCATATACAGGTTCTTATGGTTTTACATCCGATTCGATGAAACTTGAAAGCTGCATTGTTTTAGGACTTATTACCTTGCTTGCAATCTATCGTCATAAACAGAATATTGTCAGACTGATCAAAGGAACAGAGAATAAATTCTCTTTAAAGGGAAGAAATAAGGCAACAGAAGAACAGGCATAGTATGTTAAATTATATCGACCACAAAGTTATAAAGATGGAGAGGTATTTAGTATGATAATAGGTATTTTAGGAGCAGGAAGCTGGGGATCTGCACTTGCAAACCTGCTGGCGGGGAATGGACATGATGTTACCGTCTGGTCCATTGATGAAAAAGAGATTGAAATGCTGAACACATACAGGGAGCAGAGGGATCGTCTTCCAGGTGTTCATCTGAATGAAACAATCACATTTACAACAGATTTGGAACAGACGATAAAAGGGAAAAAAATGATCGTCTGTGCAGTTCCGTCCCCATTTATCCGGAGCACAGCAAAGAAGATCGCGCCTTACATTACAAACGATCAGTTGATCGTCAATGTCAGCAAGGGCATTGAGGAGGCAACCCTGACTCCGATCGTAGAGATCATCGAGAGTGAGATCCCTGGAGCAAAGGTTGCAGTTCTTTCCGGACCAAGCCATGCAGAGGAGGTTGGTATTGGTATTCCGACAACAGTAGTAGCCGGAGCACGCGATATGGATACAGCTAAATTGATCCAGAATACGTTTATGAATGATGTATTCCGTGTGTATACCAGTACAGATGTAACCGGAATCGAACTTGGCGGATCTGTTAAGAATGTTATTGCGCTGGCTGCAGGAATTACGGATGGTCTTGGTTTTGGAGATAATACGAAGGCAGCGTTAATGACCAGAGGAATGGCAGAGATCTTACGACTCGGAACTGCGATGGGAGCACATGTAGAGACACTTGCCGGTTTATCCGGTATGGGTGATCTGATCGTTACCTGTACGTCCAAGCACAGCCGTAACCGGAATGCCGGTTATCTGATCGGACAGGGCAAGAGCTACAAAGAAGCAATGGCTGAGGTCAAGATGGTAGTAGAAGGGGTATATTCTGCAAAGGCGACACTGAAGCTTGCAAAGAAGTACGGAGTCGATATGCCGATCGTTGAAGAGGTAAATAAGGTATTATTCGAGGGAAAGCCTGCCCGTGAAGCAGTTGTGGATCTGCTTACCAGAGACAGAAAGGCAGAGATATCTGTAGAGGAGTAAGTTTTTGACATACTTGTAAAAGCTCTTTCATATATTACTTATATGATAATCTTTACATAGGAAACAGATTTTGTATTTCCATTTTTTATGATACAAATACAGGAGCAGAAACGGAAAATGTGTAAGAAATGCAGGAGGTATATATGGGAGGCTTTAATGTGTACAACGACATCAATGCCAGAACAAATGGTGAAATTTACATAGGTGTTGTAGGTCCGGTACGAACCGGAAAATCAACATTTATCAAACGGTTTATGGAAATGATGGTCATTCCAAATATAAAAGATGAGAATGACCGTGAGATTGCGCTGGATGAAATGCCACAGTCTGCGTCCGGTAAGACGATCATGACGACAGAACCCAAATTCATACCCAAAGAAGGCGTTGAGATCCGGGTAGATGATGAGATCGATATGCGTGTCCGGCTGATCGACTGCGTTGGCTATGTTGTAGATGGAGCGGAAGGTCAGATGGAGGATGGAAAAGAACGGATGGTCAAGACTCCATGGTTTGATTATGATATTCCATTTGCAAAAGCGGCAGAGATCGGAACCAGGAAGGTGATCAACAGTCATTCAACAATCGGGATCGTGGTGACCTGTGATGGCAGCTTTGGCGATCTGGCAAGAGAAAACTATCTTGCAGCAGAAGAGAAAACGATAGCGGAATTAAAAGCTATTGGAAAGCCGTTTGTGATCCTGTTGAATTCAAATCGACCGGGAGCAAATGAAACAAAAGAGCTTGCAGCAACGATGGTAGATAAATATGGTGTTGCAGTTCTTCCCGTAAATTGTGATCAGTTGAGCAGAAATGATATCAATGCGATCTTTACTTCGATGCTGTATAGTTTTCCTATCACCTGTATTAATTTTGTGATACCAAAGTGGCTGGAGGTATCCGAGAATGACAATAAGATCAAAAAGAGTGTGATCGAGAATGCCATGGACATCATGAACAGCAATCAGCACATATATGATATGGTTCATTTTGCTTTTCCGGAAAATGAATATGTGGAAAAGTATACATATAACAATGTAAATCTTGCAGACGGTTCGCTGAGTGTTCAGGTTACGATCTATGGAAGATATTATTATGAGATGCTTTCCGATATGCTTGGGACAGAAATCCATAATGAGTATGATTTTATTACAGAGATCAAAGATATGGCAGAAAAGAAAAAGTTCTGCAATGGGGTTATAAATGCACTTGACAGTGTGAAAAACGGCGGTTATGGTCTGGTAATGCCGGAAAAGAAGGATATTACACTGGAAACACCGGAGCTGATCAAGGCAGGCAACAAATATGGAGTAAAGATCAAGGCAGAGGCACCATCGGTTCATATGATCAAAGCGAATATTACAACAGAGATCGCACCGATCGTTGGTACGAAGGAGCAGGCGGAGGATCTGGTCGAATATATCAAAACAAGCACCGGAGAGAATGGAGAAGATATCTGGGATGTGAATATCTTTGGCAAGTCGATCGAGCAGCTTGTAGAGGATGGATTAAATACAAAGACAAATAAGATGAATGTAGAAAGCAAGCAGAAGCTTCAGGATACCATGGAGAAGATCGTAAATGATGGAAATGGCGGACTGGTCTGCATTATTATATAGGCATACAGAGAACAGATGCGAAAAAAACTTGATGGCGTCTGTATGGGATAAAGGGAGACAATATGTCGGCAATCGATGTAAAACTGAATGTATTTGAAGGACCACTTGATCTGCTCCTTCATCTGATCGAAAAGAATAAAGTAAATATTTATGATATACCGATTGTAACGATCACAGAGCAATATCTGGATTATGTGAATTATATGGAAGAGGAAGACTTGGATGTTATGAGTGAATTCCTGGTCATGGCGGCGACTCTGATCCGTATCAAATCCAAGATGCTTCTTCCGAAGGTAACAGAAGAGGATGAGGAGGAAGAGGATCCGAGAGAAGAGCTTGTCCGCAGATTGCTGGAGTATAAGATGTACAAATATGCGGCAAGTGAGCTGAAAGATCTGGAGCTTGACGGTGCAAAGGCATTTTATAAAAAAGAAAGCATTCCTGCAGAGGTGAAAAATTTCAAGCCGACAGTGGATCCGGTTGCTTTGATCTCGGAATATGATATGAATCTGGAAAAACTGAATGAGATCTTCAAATCCGTGATGCGGAAACAGGTTGAAAAGGTAGATCCGATCCGTAGTAAGTTCAAAAATATCGAGAGAGAGGAGATCTCACTGGAAGCAAAGATGGCGGAGGTACGGGAACAGGTCCGCGGACTTGCAGGCATCAATTTCCGGACACTGCTTGAAATGCAGGCATCGAGATCGAATATTATCGTAACATTTCTTGCAATATTAGAGCTTATGAAGATTGGAGCCATTCAGATCCGGCAGGAAGAGATATTTGGAGAGATCATCATTGATTCCAGAGATGACATTGCTGCATATGAGTTGAACAGCCAGAATACTGATACAGATAAAACAGATGCAGATGTGCCGGATTCAATAGAGACAAATGCAGAAACCATTCATCAGGCAGATGGTGAAGCCAATGAGACAGAACGAGGATAAGATGGGTATGGGTGAGATAAAAGAGAACGAAGCAACAGTAAATGAGATAACACTGGAAAATGTAGAAGAACAGCCGGTTGTTTATAAAGAATACAGTACAGAATATCTGGTTTCTGCAGTTGAAGCAATACTGTTTTCCATTGGGGAGTCTGTGTCAGTAGATCGACTGGCTAAGGCACTGGAGATGGAGACAAAGAAGCTGTCCAAGCAGATGGAAGAGGTGCTGGAAATTTATAATCAGTCTGACCGGGGCATTAAGATGGTCGAGCTTGAAAATGCATATCAGTTGTGTACCAGAAATGAGTACTACGATGTGCTGACAAAGGTTGTCTGTACACCGAAGAAACCAAATCTTACGGATGTACTGCTTGAAACCCTGTCGATCGTTGCCTATAAGCAGCCGATCACCAGACCGGAGATTGAAGCCATCCGTGGAGTTTCCTGTGCACATGCGATCAATAAGCTGATGGAATACGGACTGGTAGATGAGGTTGGACGACTGGATGCTCCGGGACGACCGATCCTGTTTGGAACGACAGAGGAATTCCTGCGAAGCTTCGGCGTTGCATCGACAGAGGAGCTTCCGATGATCAGTCCGGATAAGATCGAGGACTTTAAGAAGGAAGCACAGGAAGAGGCAAATGAGATCACACTCGGGCTGGATAATGAGTCATAAAACCGACAGATCCGGAATATATTTTTATGAAGAAAGAATATATCCGGTGATTGTATGTTAGGGTTATATTTCAAATATCATAAAAGAAAACAGAAACCTGTAGGAAGAAGGCGACAGAAGATTCCCGCAGGTTTTCTGTTTGTATGGATCCTTGTCGCTGCAGTATTGCTCTGTTCTGTGATTCCTGCGAAAGCATTTGTGATGCAGCCGCAGCAACAAAGGATAGTTCATTGGAATAACCGCAGCAAACAGAACAGTAATACCCTTCAGGTAGATACAGAGCAAAAGATCACAGACAATGATCTTCATGCATTGTCGGCTGTTCTTATGGATGGAGAAAACGGCAGGATCCTGTATGATAAAGCAGGTGAAGAAGTTCGTGCAAATGCCAGTACGACGAAGATCCTTACCTGTATCCTGGCACTTGAATATGGTGATCTGGACGATACGGTGGTCATATCTTCCTATGCAGCAAAGATGCCGGATGTACAGCTTAATATCAGAGAGGGAGAGGAATATAAGTTAAAAGATCTTCTGTATTCGCTGATGCTGGAAAGCCATAATGACAGTGCGATTGCGATCGCAGAGCATATTGGCGGAAGTGTGGAACAATTTGCGGAGCTGATGAATCAGAAGGCAGAGGATATTGGCTGCATGAAGACACATTTTATTACGCCAAATGGCTTAGATGCAAAGGATAAACATGGAATACATGGAACAACGGCTGCTGACCTGGCTCGGATCCTGCGGTATTGTATCAAAGAGTCGCCTGAAAAGGATACATTTCTTACGATCACAAGAACGTCTGTCTATTCTTTTACCAATCTTGCAGGAACCAGAAGTTTTACCTGCAATAATCATAATGCATTTCTGAATATGATGGATGGAGCACTGACAGGTAAAACCGGTTTTACAGGAACAGCCGGTTACTGTTATGTTGGAGCGTTAGAAAGGGATGGAAAACTGTTCATCGTAGCTTTGCTTGGATGCGGCTGGCCGGGGAATAAAACTTATAAATGGGCAGATACGAAAAAGCTTATGAACTATGGACTGGATCATTATCAGGAACATACCATAAAGGATGATATTCTGCAAAAAACAGGCATTCCGATTCAGTATGATCCCAATTACCGAAAACAGCAGGGGGAAGAAACGGACACGATCGCATGGGACTGCAGTTTTTCAGAAACATTGCTGCTGCGGGAAGATGAACAGATCACTGTCCGGTATATTCTGCCGGAAGTACTTGGACTTCCGTTAGAGACCGGGATGCAGATTGGTTCCGTTGTTCTGTCAATTAACAGTAAGGTCTATGCTATTTATCCGGTATTTATTACAGAAACAATATCCGGAATGACATGGAAGGATTTTATAAGTGGGTACATAAAGTATTATATTGATAGAAATTATTCCTGATCGTTGAATTATAGTTGTATTATACGGGCAACAGATGACAGGTTACTATATAATATGGAGCATAAGATTGATGAAAAGAGACAGGGAGGTTATTATTTGAAACAGTTTGTTGTAGTGGGTGGTGACCTGCGTTGCCACTATCTGGTCTTATATTTAAAAGAACAGGGCTATCCGGTTTTTACATGGAAGGTGCCGGAACTTGCAGATACCGGAGAAAAATTACAGGATATAATTGGAAATCTCAAGACCGATGATACTTTAAAAGAAACCGGGCTGTTGCTTCCGGTTCCGGTTACAAAGGACGGTATCCATATCAATGGCTGCTCAGGGCTTACGGCAGAAGCACTTGCTTTCATGGTGGGGGACTTTGGTCTGGTATGTGGGGGCGTGATCTCACAGAAACTGACAAAAGCCTGTGCAGAATCAGGTATACCATGTCATGATTATATGAAAGATGACTGTGTTGCACTAAAAAATGCGGTTGCAACGGCAGAAGGTGCGATCACGGAAAGCTTTATGATGAGTGATATCAATATAGAAAACAGCAAATGTTTGGTTACCGGTTATGGAAGATGCGGGCGTGTCCTTGCACAGAAGCTGCTTCGTATGGGAGCGGAGGTGACGGTTACAGCCAGAAGTGTGGAGGCCTGTATTAAGGCAGCCATGGGGGATTGTCATACGATATTGTTGAATCAGTTGGCTTCCTGTGAAAAGCTGGATACATTTGATTTCTGTTACAATACGATACCGGCGCCTGTGCTTGATCGGGCAGTCTTGTCAAAGCTTCGTCCGGATGTTGTTATTCTGGATATAGCATCCAAACCGGGCGGAACGGATTTTGCATATCTGGATGAGCAGGGAATCTGTTATAAACATAGTCTGGGGATTCCGGGACGGTATTCGCCAAAAACTTCCGGTGAGATCCTGGGCGAGGCAGTTTTGTCGTATCTTTGATAAAACAGTCACATAATTTATGATCCTGCATACACTATAATAAACATAAAATCATTGTCAGGCAGTAGTATTTGTCTGGTTCTGTTAAATAGTTGGAACCAGACACAACAGCTTGGAATTGATAAAACAGTATGGATCAGAATGATTTTATGGATTGTATTGAATGGAAAGGATTATAGATATGAGTTTATCAGGGTGCAATTGCGGCGTTGCAATAACCGGTTCGTTTTGTACTTTTGATAAAGTAAAGATAGAGATAGAGGAAATGACAAAGCTTGGAATATCGGTATATCCGATCTTTTCCGAACGGTCTGCAACGTACGATACCAGATTTGGCAGAGGGGATGATTTTGTAAAAGACATTCAGAGGATAACAGGGAAGAAAGGGATCTTTACCATTCAGGAGGCAGAACCGATCGGACCAAAAGCATATCTGGATGTACTGGTAATCGCTCCATGTACAGGCAACACACTTGCAAAGTTATGTAACGGTATCACGGATTCTCCGGTGCTGATGGCAGCGAAGGCGCATATCAGGAATAATAAACCGCTGATCATCAGCATTTCAACAAATGATGCGATGGGGATGAATTTTAAGAATATCGGAATGCTGATGAATATGAAGAATATTTATTTTGTTCCATTTTATCAGGATGATCCGGTAAAGAAGCCGAATTCCCTGATCGGAAAACTGTCCATGATACCGGAGACGATAGAGGAGGCTTTAAAGGGGAAGCAGCTTCAGCCGGTGTTATGTGACAAGTGATAACGCAGGCAGGAACTTGTGCCCGGAAAAAACCACAATGGTGTCCATATAAATACACGACTCGCTTCATTTCTGCTCGACACGTGCACTTATTTTGTCAGCAGTCGCCCAAACTCACCCTGACGGGTTCAGACATGGGCTTGATGCTGACAGTTAGCGCGGGTCTCGCAACGAAATAACGCGAATGTCGATGTTATTTATATGGACACCATTGTGGATTTCACCAGACACAAGTTTCTGCCTGCATTTTATTTATGGTATAAAACAGAAATCAGAGTTCAACAGCAATCTGGTATTCCTTTAACCAGTAGTTGACCTGCAGCAGGTATGCCATCATCTGCGGGCCTGCCATTAACTGACCATACCATGGTTTTCCATAATCCTTCGGAGATTCCAGAAACTGTAGAACTGCTTTTTTATCCAGAAACCGGTTGACAGGGCTTGCAGGATCGTGGATCACTTCTCTTAACCGGTCGGCAAGGATCGTTTCATAAAGCGGGTTATAGGTCTTAGGATACGGGCTTTTTTTCCGGAACAGGATTTCATTTGGAACCAGATTTACAGCGGCATGACGGAGCAGGCTTTTCTCTGTCTGGTTTCGGTATTTGTATTTCCATGGCACATTAAAGACATACTGCATAAGATGGATGTCAGCAAATGGTACTCTTGCCTCCAGACCATGATACATACTGGTACGATCCATACGGTCAAGCAGGGTCTGCATGAACATCCGGATATTCATGTAACCGATCCGGCGACGGGATTTTTCGATATTGGATTCTTCCGGCAGCACCGGAATCTCGGAGATGATCTGATGGTAAAGATTTTTCACATAGTCATCCATCTGCAGGGCATCTGCAAATTCCGGATCCAACAGTTGCTTTCTCGGTGTAAGATCGGTCATCCATGGAAAAGTATCGGATGCAAGCAGATCTTCCCGGTAGAACCATGGATATCCGCCAAATATTTCATCGGCACATTCCCCGGTCAGCACAACCTTATTGTTTTCAGATACCAGCTTACAGAAATACAGCAGGGATGAATCAACGTCTGCCATGGTCGGCTGATCTCTGGAAAGAACGGAATCATAAAGCAGGTCGGCAAGCTCTTCCATATTGCAGGTCAGGTAGTGATGTTTCGTTCCGAGGAAAGAGACCATCTGATCTACATATGGCCGATCCTGTTCCGGCTGAAAAGCATTTGATTTAAAATAGCGTGAATTATCGGTAAAATCAAAGGAATAGGTATCTAATATCTGCCCCTGTTTCTTCAGTTCTTCCGCACAGATGGCACTGACGATCGAGGAATCGATACCGCCGGACAGAAAGGTACAGATCGGAACATCGGATACGATCTGTCGTTTTACTGCAGCGTTTAACAGATCAGAGGTCTTTTCCACGGTTGTCTGATAGTCATCGGTATGAGGTATGCTTTGGATCCGGAAATAGCAGGTGGTGGAACAGCCAAATCGGTCATACCGGATATAATGACCGGGTTTTAGTTCGTCGATTCCTTTGAAGACACCGCAACCGGGTGTTTTTGACGGGCCAAGAGCAAAAATCTCACATAAGCCTTTTTTATCCAGTCTTGGAAATGTGCCGGGATAACAGAACAGTGCCTTTCGCTCTGATGCAAAGACAAGTGTCCGGTCAGATAAAAAGGTATAATATAAAGGCTTTACACCGAATGGATCCCGGTAAAGGAAAATGGCTTCTTCGGCATGATCGTAGATCGCAAAAGAAAATATACCATTGATATGTTTTACAAAGTCAGGCCCATAGTATATGTATGAAAACAGCAGTACCTCGGTATCGGATGTTGTGGAAAAGGAATAACCGCGTAAGATCAGTTCCCTTTTCAGTTCATCTGTATTATAGATTTCTCCATTGAATACGATAGTGAACGTTCTTCCCTGTACAGTGCGGGACATGGGTTGAAGTCCGGCTTTGATATCCCGGATGGATAATCTTGTATGAGACAGTCCGCATGTATCCATCAGAAGAATACCATCATCATCCGGCCCGCGATGCTTTTGCTTTGCATTCATGGCAGACAGAATATCACGAAAATGTCCGGGCGTTTCCAGGTATCTGCCATGTACATTATAAAATCCAGAAATAGAACACATAGATAACTCGTTTCGGTTTCGTCGTATAATTGTATGAAACAGGGCAGTAAAATATGCAGAAAAAGAAATCCGAAAAATACAAAACAAAAGTGCCGAAAAATACAAAATAAAGTTGTTTCGATTGGATGTTTGCGGAATTGATAAAAGTAAAATATAATATATATACAAAACTATTTACAAAAATTGGTCAGATTGCTATAATATACGAGGTGCGACATAGAAATTAACAAAATATAAGGAAGAGATTGGAAATAGATTCATGAAAGCCGGAAAGATCCGGCAGGGGGAACATAGATGGACAACAGACAATTCTATATCTGAACCGAATAGTGTTGTAAAAAGCATATGGAGAAGGCATATGTTTTTTACATCACTTTTTTTACATAAAAAATTATTTTGAATACAGAGGTATAACGATTAAATATTGTAAAGGGAGAGAAGAATATGAGGAATCATTCAAAGGCATTCAGACATTTTATGATCATGATGATAACGGGCATCCTGATCCTGACAGGAAGTTTATTCTGTTCTGGTACAGCAAATGCAAAGGAAGGGGATTGTGGTAATACTTCAGATGGAAAGTTCTGGTATGAAGTGATTACCGATCCAAAGGGAAAGACACCTGGAAAGGTTTCAATTTCTGCTGAAGTATCAGGTGGGCATTTTGGCAATAAGATAGTTTACCCAAATACGATCATAGGTAAAAATAAAAAGAAATATACTGTTGTAGAGATTGATGGTATGTCAGTTGACGAGAACGATTATTCAAATGTAGAAGAAAAAATCACTGAGATCACAATTCCAAAAAATTGCGAAACAATAAGTGATTATGCATTTGAAGATATGAATATAAAAAAAGTAACTTTTGAATCAGGCTCGAAATTAAAAAAAATAGGAGAAGAAGCATTTTCTACCAAAAAAACGATATCTACAATTACCATTCCCAAGTCTGTAGTTTCAATTGGTGCCGGAGCATTTAATGCCGGAGTATTAAAAGTTAATTTTGAAAAAGGATCGAAATTCAAAGATATATCAAAAATGAAAAAGGGCAGTTATTGGTGGGTGAATGAATGGTGGACCGCCGATGAAATCTATAATTATCGTATAATTTCAGAACCGAACGGTAATAATCCCGGTAAAGCAGAACTGATAATGTATGATCCAAAATCAACAAAGAAAATAGCATCATATACAATCCCTAATGTAATTACAAACCCTGCGAATAAGAAGTATAGTGTATATTCGATTGGTGAGGATTGCTTCGCATGTGATGAATCGATTTCCAATATCACGATTCCAAAGAACTGTGTCATCATTGGTGAAAATGCATTTATGAGTTGTGAATTAAAAAAGGTTATATTTGAAAAAGGTTCATGTTTGAAAGAGATAGATGAGGCTGCATTTTATAGCTGTGTGAATTTAAAAGAAATTGTTATACCAAAGCTTGTAGAAAGGATAGGTGTAGCAGCGTTCGCTTATTCTGGTTTGAGAAAGATTACATTTGAAAGTGGTTCTAAATTAAAGTTTATTGGTGGACTGGCATTCGATGAATGTGATCTTGGAAATGTATATCTGCCAAATAACAATATTACCTTTGATACCGCTGATCTGGAAATGGGAAGTGCGTTTGGCACGGGTAATAAAACAATTTATACTGCCAATAAAGCGACATATCAAAGAATGATAAAAGAGCTGCAGAATGAAGAAAATTATGGAAATGTTGATTATAAGGCGGTCTACACCGGACCATATAAGATTACATATATGATACCAAAGACAGTAGGCTCTAAGACTTATAATAAAGTAGAACAGACGAACCTTCGATATAATACGCAGGTAACACTGAATCCATCATATGATAAAAATGTATATAAAGGATACAGTTTAAAGTTTACCGGTACTTTGACAGACAGTGATGGAGAACGATATACAGTAACTTATAAGTATGGTCAGAAGGTGGATCCTTCCGGACAGGGAGATGTCGTATTATATGTATCGGCTGTTCCAAATACATATCAGATCCGCTACAATGCAAACGGTGGTATTGGTTCTATGAACATTCAGGATGGGGTTGTGTATAACCAGTATATAGAATTGCGACAGAATAATTTTATGAAGAGCGATTCTGTCTTCAAATGCTGGAATACAAAGCCGGATGGAACAGGAACATCTTATAAAGAAGGTCAGAAGGTCACAAAACTGACAGCCGAAAGCTCTATTACACTTTATGCGATCTGGGAAAAGAGAAGCATTAAGATCCGTTTCTCTGCCGGTGAAGGTCAGGGAACCATGCAGGAGGCTACCGTAAAGCAGGGCGAAACCTTGAAGCTTCCAAAGTGTACATTTACCTGTCCTGGAAAGAAATTTTACAGATGGCAATGGATATATACGAATTCGGATGATTCCCATAGCTTTATTGTCGGAACCTACGAGGATGAGGCAGAATTCAGTGATACACAGAATATTTATGCAACGGCATCCGGATATTATGAATTTCTGGCGGTGTGGAGTGATGCCTCCGGATATAATCTGACACTTGTTCCGAATGGCGGAACTGGTACGGAAAAGAAAATTGTGCTCTCAGCAGATACTCTGGATGATTCTAAAACAGCATATGAAATTTTCTCAACGGATTTTCAGAAAGAGGGAAGCTCTTTGATCGGTTTCCAGTTTGATAAGGATGAAACAATCTATCCGGTCAAAACCATACAATCCTGGAGATTGAGCAAACTGTATTCCTACCTCAGGGAATTATATGGGGCTAATACAGAAGTTCGGATAAATGCTGTCTGGGAACAGAAAACATACAGTATTGTTTTCGACGAAACAGATGGTGAAGGATATATGGAAGCAGTTGTCTTTAAATGTGGAGAAACAGCAAAGCTTCCAAAGTGTACATATGAAAAGGATGGATATCAGTTCATCGGATGGGCAGAGGAATCAGATAAGAATGTTGTTGTATATGAAGATGAAGCAGAGATCCTGCATAATACGGAAGATGGTATTGCGTTATATGCAGTATGGAGCCCGGTAACCTATCGTATCGTTTATAATGCGAACGGAGGATATGGAAGCATGAAGGGTGAGACTGTTACATATGGAGAATCCATTAAACTTGAAGCATCAGCATATCGGAGACCGGGATATACCTTCCATGGCTGGAGTACCGATAAGACAGGTGGAAAGGTCTATAAAGATCAGGCAACTGTAAAGAATCTGCTTCCTTATGAAGGAACCGTGACGTTATATGCAAGATGGACAGAAAATGATGTTACGATCACATTTAATCCAAATGGCGGAACCGTTGGACGGACCAGCAAGGTTGTAGGCTATGGGGATACCTGTGGCACGCTTCCAACACCGGTAAGGGATGGATATGAATTTAAAGGCTGGTTTACAAGCAAGTCCGGAAAAATTCAGTATACCAGTTCAACAGTTGTGGATCTGGAAGGCAGTCTGACGTTATATGCAAGATGGCAGGCAAAGAAGATAACGGTTACATTGAATGCTGCAGGTGGCAAGATCAATGGAAATAAGAGCAAATTTTCAATTGATACCGGAACAGGAATTACGGGACTTCCTAGAGCAAAAAAAGAGAATTATACCTTTGATGGATGGTGGACGGATTATACCGGAGGCTCCAAGGTAACGGCAGGAACGACATTTGCAAAAGATACACAGATTTATGCGCATTGGAAATCCAAATCAACCGGCAAGGTAAATGTCCGGTTGACGATCCGGAAATATGCAGGTGCGGAAGGCTGTATTATTTATTATTCAAAATACAGTGATTTCTCAAATGCAAAATCTGTTAAGATACAGAGTTCAAAGACATCATTATCAACGATGATCAGCGGACTTGAAAATGGAACAAAATATTATTTCAGAGCCAGACAGTACAAAGTAAAGAATGGCAAGAAGAAATATGGAAAATTTGGAAGTACGATCAGTAAAAAAATACCATAAGGAGGGCAAGTAAGATGAGTAATAGTATAAGATTTAAAAAGCTGATCCTGGCAGTTGCAGCAGTTCTTTGCTGCGGAATCTGTATTTTCAGTATATCAGGGAATGCATCTGCAGCAACATATACCGATAAGTCGGGCAAATGGACCTGTACAATCGTAGATGGGACGGCAAAGACAGTATCGATCAAACCTGCAAAAACAGGAGTAGCAGGTGTCAGCAAGGGTGCAATCACAATTCCTAATACAGTTGTAGTGAATAGTAAAACGTATAAGGTAACCATGATCGCAGGATCTGCATATGCAAATAATAAAACGATCACATCTGTAAAAACGGTATCCGGAAGCTCCCTGGTTCAGATCAATGTAAATGCATTCCAGAATTGTACAGCACTTACAAATGTGGATTTCAGTATGTCAAATTCTCTGACAAAGATTTACGGTACTGCATTTGCAAACTGTACTGCAGTTACGAAATTCAATTTTAAAAATTCAAACCTGACCGGAGTTGCAGCAAATGCATTTTCAAAGGCAGGAAAGAGTACTACAAATATCTGGGTAAAGAACAGCGGATCATATAATAAAGTTAAGGCAAGTGGTACGTTAGTTTCTTCACCTGTAGCATATAACTATACGATTACTTATAATGGAAATGGAAAAACCGGCGGAACAGTACCTGCTGCGGCAAGTGCTGTATATACAACAAACATTACATTGTCTTCCAATGCGTTGACACGAACCGGATATACATTCGGCGGCTGGAATACAAAAGCAGATGGAACCGGCACCAACTACAAGGCAGGACAGTCTGTTAAGGGAATTACAAAGACTGGCGTGATCACATTATATGCTAAGTGGACACCGATCCAGTATAATATTCGTTTTCAGCATCGATATTCAACAGAAAAGGGTGCTATGTCGGATATGACATTAACCTATGATAAAGCAGCAAAATTAGATCCGTGTAAGTTTACCAGAGTTGGTTATATATTTAAAGGATGGGCGGTCAATGGCAATCCGGATAAAGTTGTATATGCAGATCAGGCAAGTGTAAAGAACCTGACAACGAAAACAGAGATCATATGTTTATTCCCTGTCTGGACACCGATCACATATACAGTTACTTTTGTGGAAAGAGATGACAAGACTCCGGAGGTTGTAAATGCAACTTATGATCAGAGCCTGCCAAAGAATATTCCGGGGCGTACCGGCTATACATTTATGGGATGGTCCAGAAAGGCGGACAGATCAACAGTTGATTATGCGCCAAGAGCCAATATGATCAATCTTACAACTACAAATAAAGCAAATGTGACACTGTATGCGGTCTGGGAGAAAAAGTCATATACATTTACATTTTATCCGTATAAAGAATATGGCACAAACGATGATCCGGGCTATACCGTAAGTGGCGTACAGCCGGATAAAAAATGTTATTATGATACAGCGGCAAAATTAGATAAATGTGTATACAAGAGAGCTGGTTATACATTTGCCGGCTGGTATACAGAGATTCCTGCGAAACAGGTACTGGCAGATGGGGCAGATGTTACAAATTTTGTAGACACAACGGATACCATACCATTATATGCGTTATGGGAGCCGATTAATTATACGATCACATTCAGTCTGGAGAATTCGGATGATGATGTAATCGGAACAGCACCGGAATCCATAGCATGTACATATGATGCGGAATATACGATCCCTGCATATGATATTTCCCAGTTCAGTAAAGAGGGATATGTATTTGCGGGCTGGGTTCTGGATGATACAAAGAATGTGACCGAGGATATAAGGAATACTGTTTTTGAGCCGGGCGAAACATATAAGAAAAACCTGACAACAAAAGCAGGAAAGGATGTTGTACTGGTTCCTAAATGGGTGGCATTTAATTATCGTCTGGAATATAAGCTTGGTAATCAGGTGATCGCACCAAAGGATTTCCTGTATGGTGAGAATGTAACCATATCAGATGTGGATGAACAATATTACAAAGCCGGATATACCTTTGACAGATGGAATACAAGGGAAGATGGAACCGGAACGGACTTTTTTGCAGGGGATATCATCCGAAAGAAAAATCTGAATCAGATATTAAAGGATACAAAAACGGAAGATAACCATGTGACGATCACATTGTATCCAAAATGGACGGCAAACCGGTATAAGGTCACTCTGATCTATAACGATGGAGAGGCGAATACTTCAGGAACGATTTATGTAACCTATGGTTCTACATATAATAATCTTAAAAATCCAACCAGAACCGGATATACTTTTCAGGGCTGGTCAACAGATGAAAAGCAGTTAAAGGTGCGAAAGAGCACAGATCGTGTAACGATACTGGATAATGTTACATTGTATGCATTCTGGAAAAAGAATACATATAAAGTAACCTATAATGCAAACGGTGGAAAAATAAACAACAAGTCATCTTATGTGAAAACTTATCAATTTGAAGATTCTGCCAATACCGGATTTAAAAATGGAACACTTCCTGTACCAAAACGTGCCGGATACCTGTTCTCCCGGTGGACTTATAAATCAGGAACAAAGACTTATACTCTGATGCAGGGAACGGCGATCAAACAGAATGTCACAGCGACTGCAGAATGGACAAAGGTCAAAGCGAAAAAGGTTACAGCGAAAAAGACTACCTTTAACAAGATAACAAGAGGCAGAAATAAAGGAAAATATAAAGTTACATTAACCTGGAAATGTGAAAAAGCCGATGGATATGAATATCGGTATGCACCAACTGCTAAAAAGTTAAGCAATGCAACGACCTTTGATATCAGAAATAAGAAAGAAAAGATCCTTCCTGCGATCAGCCTGCAGACCTATGCAATTTTTGAAGTCAGAAGTTATCGTTATGATTCGACCGGGGCAAAGATTTACAGCAAATGGACAAAGATCTATGATGTCGGAGCAGATAAAGTCAGTGTAACCTTCGATGCGAATAAAGGAAAATTTGGCAGTAAGAGTACAAAGAAAGTAAAAGTAGTAAGAAATCAGAGTGTAGCGACTGGATTCTTAAAAGGAAAACTTGCTACATTAAAGCCAAAGAGGGCAGGTTATAAACTGGTCGGCTGGTATTACATCAATAAGGACAACAAAAAAGTTAAGGTAAAGAACAGTACAAAGATTAAAGATAAAAACATTGTGATTTATGCAAAATGGAAGAAGAAATAACATACGGGGTAGAAAAAGATGAATAAAAAAATTGCAGATCTTAGAATGGAAATGAACAAAGTCATTAAAGGCAAGGATGATATCATTGTTAAGATCATTATGACCGTTCTTGCATCCGGACATATCCTCTTGGAGGATAATCCGGGACTTGGCAAGACAACACTTGCAAAGACATTTTCAAAAGCAACTTCTATGCAGGATAATCGTATCCAGTTTACACCGGACACAATGCCAAGTGATATTCTTGGATATTCCATGTATAATCAGCGGGAAGGAAAGATGGAGTTTGTGAAAGGACCGGTATTCACGAATCTGCTGTTAGCTGATGAGATTAACCGTACTTCCAGTAAGACACAGGCGGCATTGCTTGAGGCTATGGCAGAAGCAACAGCAACGGTTGATAATGTTACGTATCAGCTTCCAAAACCATTTATAACGATCGCTACACAGAATCCTATCACCAGTGGTGGTACTCAGGCACTTCCGGACTCCCAGCTTGACCGTTTTATGGTGCGCTTAAGTATGGGATATCCTGATGTACAGAGTCAGGTAGAGATGCTGATGGAGGATCATGGTCAGAATCCGATTGATGCAGTACAGCCTGTCATGAGTGTAGAGGATCTGATACAAATGCGTACAGAGGTAGCGAATGTATATATTTCTTATGAGATTGCAGATTACATTTCCAGACTGGTTGATGCAACCAGACATCATGATAAGATTGAGTGTGGTATCAGTCCACGAGGTACAAAGGCATTCGCTAATATGGCAAAAGCATGTGCCTATATGTATGATCGTAACTATGTGATTCCGGAGGATGTTATGTATGTTATTTATGATATATTCAAACATCGTCTGATCTTGACCCCTTCTGCACGCAGAGAGAAGAATGGAGCAGAAAATATTATTTACGATATCTGTCAGACGACAGAAGCTCCTTCTATGGCGGGAGAAAGATCCAATTAAAACAGAAGCTGAGTTAAGGTAAGAAGATGCGAGAAAGGACCTGATGAAATGAGAAAAAGAAAAATCTTGTTATTTGCATTGTGTCTGACTCTTGGATGTTCCCTGACTGCATGTAAGCGTGACCGTTCGGAATTCGAACGTGAGGATTATATGAAAAATCAGGAGGCAGATAAGGAGCAGGCGGCTAAGTTATCCGGACAGGACCGTTCAGAAGACGATACAGAGAATACGGAAGATACTACGACAGAGAGTGATGCAACGACGGAAATGCAGGGTGGCAATGCTATGATCGAGATCACAACAGAGTCTACAACGGAATCAAGTACAGAAACGACGACTGAAATGACGACAGAATCTACAGAGCAGGAACAGACAACAGAAGAAAAGACATCTGAGCCTAAAACCGATGCACCGGCACAGAATACGGAAGCTAATACTGAAAAGCCAAAGGATGACCCGAAAAAGGATAGTAAAAAAACATCAGACGACAGTGATTCATCAAAAAAAGACGGTGATAAACATAATAATGATGGCAATGGCGGTGATGGTGGTGATGATTTTGGTGACGGAGATGATTTTGGCGACGGTGACGGTAACGGCGATGGCGACGGAAGTGGATCCGGCAATAAAAAGGGATCAGACGACGATGATGAAGATCTGGATGCTCCGGATATAGATGTAGATTTGGTTGAATAATTATGAAAAACAAAAAGACACAGATAGAGAAAGAACATAAAAAAGACAGAAAAAAACGAATGATTCCAAAACGTAAGCTGCAAAATGGATTAAAGCTGCAAAATAACAGACAGGAGATCCGGCTCGATCTGCAGGCACTTTCCGTAAAAGAATCCAATTATCTTGCAATTCGTATAGTGCTTACCTTTTTGGCATCGGTGAGTGTATTATTTTGCTGCTTCAGTGCATTTCAGGTTAAAGTTTCACTGATTGTGACAGCGGTTCCGGCACTTGTTATGGCAGTTATTTCCCAAATCCTTTTTCTCAGGAAAAAGTCAGGCTGGATCGGCGGTACAGGGATGGCTATTGTGATCGCTGTCCTGTCTGTGATCCTGTTGAACAGTGTTTCAAATGGTTTTTCAGCAATCGCAAATGATGTACTCAGATCGGTCAATAAGAATATGGCGATGGCAAATCTGATGTTTGTTGTGAATGAGGACAGTCTGGCTGCAGATGAATATATTGCATCCATAATTCTTTCTCTGCTCGTAACATTTGTATTTGCAATTCTCATTCGGTTTCATCTGAATGCCTGGGTAGTGGTGCTCCAATTCCTGCTTTGTGCATCCGGATTCATGTATAAATGTATTCCGTCAGTATGGACGCTCGTACTTGCCGGAGTTACGATGGTGGGAATTTTGCTTGCTGGCAATATCAAAGGACGGATCACGAAGGACATGTATGCAGGAATGCTTGTATTTGCAGGAGTTCTGGCAGGAGCTGCATGTCTGATCTTTATACTGCTCACATACATACCGATCCCGGTGGTTGATGATATAAAAGATTCAATTGTATATAACGGCGGCAATCTGATCTATGGCAAAAATGATTATCCGGAGGGATCGTTCAAACGGTTTCATACAGTTGAAACAAATGGAAGCAAAAAACTCCATATCGAGATGTCAGAGCCTGCTGTGATGTATCTTCGGGGCTATGTCGGTTCCAAATACACGGAAGACGGCTGGACAGAAAACGATAAGGATATTTACGGCGAAGATTATGAAGGTGTATTTGAATACTTTGCAAAATTTAATTATTATCCTTTAGCAACACTTGCAAGTTATATGGATATTACAAAGATCAATGATGCAGATATGCCGTTGTCAGATATTATATCGGTTGAGGTTGAAAACCTGGCTGCAAGCAGTAAATATCAATATCTGCCTGAAAATATGACCTACGATTCTCTTCCAGATCTTTATGCACCAAAGAAGGATGTAAATTTTGTAGCACAGGGATTTGGAAACAGAAAGCCGTATAGATTTTATATGGATACACTTTCGAAGAATGACTATGAGAGTATCTATAATGAAAGCTGGTATACGGAAGGCACCGGTGATACGGATTTTATTGACTGTGAACAGACATATGCTTATTTTGCAAGCAAGAATTATACAGAGGTTTCGGATGAAATGAAGCAGTATTTTGACCGGACTCTGCCGGAAGCCGGGAAAAAACTAAATCCGTTTGATGCGATTGATGTAGTCAGACATTATCTGCGGGACACTATAACTTACAGTGAAGATGTAACAGCTAATGATCCCGGAATAGATTTTGTAGAGGATCTGATCGAGAATAAAAAAGAAGGATATTCCGTTCATTTTGCAACAGCCGCTGCTATGATGTTCCGATATTATAATATTCCGGCAAGATATGTAGAAGGATATCTGGTTGCTCCGGAAGAGGGAGAGACATCGATTGATGTTCTGGATCAGGATGCACATGCATGGGTAGAGATTTATGTAAATGGGCTTGGATTTATTCCGGTTGAAGTTACACCGGGCTTCTATTCTGAGGATGATAACAGTACCATTGGTAACGGTGCGGTCAGTGGTTCCGATAATCAGGATTCGGAATCAGAAGATTCCAGCAGTGATCAGGACAATAATGATAATGATGATTCAACGGAGATCAATCTGTTATATATTCTGATCGCAATTGTTTCACTGCTCGTATTATTCCTGATCGTTGTTATTGTCAGACGTGCAGTGATCTGCAGCAAACGAAAAAAAGCAATGAAGAGTGAAAACCGGGAAAAAGCAGTTGCAGCAGCCAGTCTGTATATAGAAGCCTTGTACAAATATGCCGGTAAGAAGATGGAAGAATCCCTTCCGTCAGAAGTTATTACGGTTTTACAGAAAAACAGATTCAGTAGAGAAGAACTTGACTATACGGATGTTGCGGTTGTAAGAGACTATGCACAAACGGTAAAACAAGAGGTTTATCATTCCAGTAATCTCTGGGGCAGATGCAGGATGCGGTTTGTCAAATGTCTGATATAGGAGGAGAGAAAACGATATGAAGAAAAAAATTGCATATATTATTTTTATCGTTATCCTGTTGCTTTTATTTATCTGGACAAACAAACTGCAGACCTTATGGCTGTTTGGAATGTTTGGGATTATCTGGCTTCCGATGTTTTTTATCAATCGGTATAATGCGGGGAAGATTGCAGTGAAGTTTGATATTATCAATGAGTTAAAGGAAGATCCTGCCTTACTTCTTGAAATAGAGAATTCATCTTTTTTTCCGGTTCCAAAGATCAGGATAGAGTTTAACTGTGAAAATGTTGTATTTGGAACAGAATTTCCTACTTATATCGAATGTTCGGCGGCAAGAAAAAGCAGAGAGAAATACCAGTTTCCGATAGAGAGTAAGTACTGCGGACAGATTAATGTTGAAATATATAAAATCTATATTTATGACTATTTCGGTTTGACGAAAGCGGAGATTCGTTCGCATAAGGATTGTATGTTTTATCAATATCCGAAAGAGCGTTCCATGGATCTGTATGATGTAGAAGGCAGTCTTGTGAGCGAGAATGATGTGAATTACAAGCATGTAAAAGGAAATGATATTTCAGAGATCCTTCAGATCAAGGAATATATGAAAGGTGACAGTATCAAAAATATTCATTGGAAAATGTCAGCTAAGATGGGAAAGACCATGGTAAAAGAACTGGATACACCAAATGATAATTCCGTCATGATATTTTTTGATTATGCTCCTAAGGAAGACAGGAAGACGAATCAGAAGCTGATCGAAGCACTTGCATCTGTCAGTCATGAGCTGATCCGTCTGTCAACAGGTCATACGATCTATCATATGGATACAAAAGAAAATCGTGTTGTTCACCGTGGGGTATTTGAACTTACGGAATATGATGTTATGCTTCAGGAGGTTCTGGAAACGGTAGCGGATAAGAGTGAGTACCGTGTTCTGGATTATATTTTGGAGCGTGGAATTATTCATCGGTTTGCAAAGGTGATCTTTATTACATATGATGCCAACCGGGATGCAGCCTTTGAGATCGAACGTTTAGAAAAGGGGATTGTCCTGTATGTTTGATGCAGGTGTTTTGGTGATTTTTCCCAGAAAACGCATTGACTTTTTTTCTCATTTATGCTAAAGTAACAACAGTTTATATGTCAAATGCAATGACAAGGAGGAGTACATACAGGACCGGCTCCCAGAGAGAAGATGGTGGTGAGAATCTTCAGCTAGGATGTATGGAAGTAGCCTTCGAGCAGTGGACTGAAAAGCATGACTTCGTAAGAAGTGCTGAGTAGGATTCAACGGATTTCCCCGTTACAGGAATACAATATAACGCAGATAAGATTTGTAAGTATTGGATGAGAGCAGGAAGAACCTGAATTTAGGTGGTACCACGGATATGATTATTCGCCCTAAGCTGATATACGGCTTAGGGCTTTTTTAGTGGATGGGAAACGCTCTTTTTGGAAATTTATATGGATGACAATTAAAGGAGGATATAGGTTATGGAGATTAATGGAGCACAGATGTTTGTAAAGGCATTACAGGAAGAACATGTTGATACACTGTTTGCCTATCCGGGTGGAACAGCGATCGACTTATTTGACGCATTATACGATGCAGAGGGAATCGATATGATCCTTCCAAGACATGAGCAGGCACTTGTTCATGCAGCAGATGGATATGCAAGATCAACCGGAAAGGTTGGTGTATGTCTGGTTACAAGCGGGCCTGGTGCAACGAATCTGGTTACAGGAATTGCAACAGCAAATTATGACAGTGTTCCTCTGGTATGTTTTACCGGACAGGTACCGATGAATCTGATCGGTAACGACGCCTTTCAAGAGGTCGATATCGTAGGTATCACCAGAAACATCTGCAAATATGCAGTAACAGTCAGAAAGAGAGAAGATCTGGCAAGAATTATCAAGAATGCATTCTATATCGCAAGAACCGGTAAGCCGGGTCCTGTACTGGTTGATATACCAAAAGATATCCAGCTTGCAATGGGTTCGGATGAATATCCGGATGAAGTAAATATCAGAGGATATAAGCCATCAGAGGGTGTACATTCTGGTCAGCTTAAGAAGGCTCTGGCAGAATTAAACCATGCAAAGAAACCGGTATTTCTGATCGGTGGCGGTGTGAATATCGCACATGCAAGAAAAGAAATGCAGGAATTATGTGAATTAACAGGAATCCCTGTTGTTACTACGATCATGGGTAAGGGAGCAATTCCGACGGACCATCCTTTATATGTTGGTAATATCGGAATGCATGGAAATCTCGCATCCAATAAAGCAATCATGGAATGTGATGTCTTATTCTCGATCGGAACCAGATTTAATGACCGTATCACCGGTACGATTGACACATTTGCAAAGAATGCAAAGATCATACATATCGATATCGATGCAGCATCAATCTCCAGAAATATCGAGGTAGACATCCCAATCGTAGCAGATGCAAAGCTTGCGATCACGAAGATGTTAAAATATGCAAAGAAATTAGATATATCCGATTGGGTTGCTGAGATCATGGAAGTGAAGAAACAGTATCCGATCAACATGAATTCTTATAAAGGTGTTACACCTGAGAAGATCATTAAGACGATCAATGAGATGTATGACGATCTCATTATTACTACAGATGTAGGACAGAACCAGTTATGGACAACACAGTATATTGCACTTGGCGGTGAGAACCAGCTCTTAACCTCCGGCGGTCTTGGTACGATGGGATATGGACTTCCTGCTGCCATCGGGGCAAAGATCGGTAACCCGGATAAGAATGTTATCTGCATTTCCGGTGATGGTGGTGTACAGATGAATATTCAGGAGATGGCGACTGCGGTTGCACAGGAGCTTCCGATCACGATCTGTATCTTAAACAATGGTTATCTTGGAAATGTACGTCAGTGGCAGGAGCTGTTCTTCAACAAGCGTTACAGCAGTACCTGTCTGAGATACAGAAAGAGCTGTAATCATGACTGCCAGAATCCTGACAAATGCTGTCCGAAATATACACCGGATTTTGTAAAACTGGCGGAAAGCTATGAGGCGCTTGGAATCCGTGTTACAAAGGAAGAAGAGATCAAAGCAGCATTTGAGCAGGCAAAGGCAAATACAAAGGGACCTACAGTTATAGAGTTCTATATTGATCCGACTGCAAATGTATTCCCTATGGTTCCGGGTGGCAAGTCATTAAATGATATGATCATGGATTGTTAAGGAGGATAGACAGATGAGTGAAAAGAAAAGATGGATATGTTTATATGTTGAAAATGAAATAGGTGTACTTGCAAGAATCTCCGGTCTGTTTTCCGGTAAATCCTATAACCTGAACAGTCTGACTGTAGGAGAAACAGAGGATACGACGGTATCCAGAATGACGATCAGTTTTACCAGTGATGACCGTACTTTTGAACAGGTAAAGAAGCAGTTGAACCGCAGCGTGGAAGTGATCAAGGTGGTTGATTATACGGATATTCCGATCCATAATAAAGAGATCTTATTCATCAAGGTAAAAGAATGTAATACCGATGATAAGGATGAAGTATTCCGTATTGCAAATGCATTTAACTTCAAGATCACGGACTATGACAGAAAGAATATTCTGGTGGAATGTTTACAGACAGAAAATCAGAACAATGATGCGATCAAGTTATTCAAGCAGAGTTTTCCAAATCGGATCGAGGTTGTCCGTGGAGGAAGCGTTGCAGTAGAAGCAATCAGCATGTCGGAGCGCTAAAGGGGATAAAAATTATGAGATTTCTGATTCAGAGAGTGAATCATGCAAGTGTAACAGTAGATGATAAAGAGGTAGGAAAGATCGGAAAAGGTCTGTTGGTATTTGTAGGTGTATTCGAAGAAGATACAGAAGAAGCTGCAGACAAATTAATCCGTAAACTGCTGGGACTTCGTATATTTGCGGATGAAAATGGCAAGACAAATCTTTCTCTTACAGATGTAAACGGTGAGCTTCTGATCGTATCACAGTTTACCTTATGTGCAGACTGTAAGAAAGGAAACCGCCCATCTTTTACAAAGGCAGGCAACCCTGAAAAAGCAAATGCGTTATATGAATATGTCCTGTCTGCTTGCAGGGAAAAAATCGCAGTTACAGAAAGCGGTATTTTTGGTGCGGACATGAGAGTGGATCTGTCCAATGATGGACCGTTTACGATCCTGTTTGATAGCCGTGAAATGTAAAAAAATACATGGGAATGGATCCAAATTGAATATCTTGCATGAAAAATTGTAAATTTTTTTCAAAAACATACGATTATTTCTTGAAAAACATACAAAGAATTAATATAATTGAGTTTAGGTTATGTTAAATAAACACGTAAAGGAGAAGCGCTATAATGTTAACAAAGGAAAGCATTGAAGAAAAGACCTTTAAAAAGGGACTTTTTGGTTATAATAAAGATGAAGTAAATTCATTTATGAGAGAAGTATCGGATGAGTTTGCTTCATTACAGGCAAAATATGATGCCGCTGTAGCAGAAAATGAACTGGCTCAGAATTCTCTCAGAGATAATAGTGTAAAGATCTATGAATTAGAGAAACAGTTAGAGCAGGCTGCTCCGGGTTCCAAAAAGGAACAGAATGCGGCAAACAGTGAAGCAAACAAAATCATTAACGATGCAAAGAAACGTGCAAATGAAGTTCTTTCCAATGCAAAGGCAGAACTTGCAAAGTTAAAAGCGGAGATGGAAGAGCTTAAGGCAAATGGCGGTACTGTAACAGCAACAGCCAGCACGACAGCTTCATCAATCAATGAAGATGCGTTAGAAGCTGATCCGATCACAAAGCTGAAGATGAAGTCTCAGACAACAGCAGAACCTCAGAAGCTGAAGATGAAGCCAAAGGAAGAGCCAAAAGAGGAAAGCAAGCCACAGGCATTTGCAGGGAAGAGTGCTGTAACAGAGGATGAAGAAGACGAAGTAATCGTAGGAGAAATCGAAGAAGGCGTTAAACGCAATCAGGTTCTGATCGGTGATGGCGATGAAGATGACGATTTCGAATTCTTATAAAGCAGGCTGATTTGTATGACATATAGGGAATGTCTCGATTATTTTCATGAATTATCAGTACATAGGAACATAGATGGATTACAGGATGATACCTATTTCCAGTTTGATGTTATTGGACGTGACAGTGGACATTTTTATATTCATTTGAAAGATGGTACACTTGAGGTCATTTCGGGGGAATATAAACAACGAAATGTTCAGTTTATCGTTACAATATCCAGTCTGGAACGGGTGATAAATGGAGTAATGGATCCGATTTATGCATATGCTACAGGAAAATTAAATATTGCTGGTGATGTGTCATTGGGAAGAAATTTCCTGTCACGCATCATCAAAGAGTAAAAAAGAAGAAACCTGTCAGATGTTAACTGGCAGGTTTCTTTTTGCCTTTATAGCTATAAACGATGTGTTATATCTTTATTTATAAAAGAAGCTTGGATATCGTTGCATTACATCTCAACTTAAAAGATGTTTGATATCATTGCATTACACGGTATCAGATTTTTATAACAGATCAGCAACTTCCTTTAAGAGACGTTCTGTCTTATCCCATCCGAGACAAGGGTCTGTGATGGATTTGCCATAGCATCCTCCACCAACCGGCTGATTACCGTCTTCGATATAACTTTCAACCATAACACCTTTTACAAGTCCTTTGATATCAGGATCGTAATTGCGGCTGTGGATAACTTCTTTTACGATTCGTGGCTGCTCATCAAATTTTTTGCCTGAATTGTTATGATTTGCATCAACGATACATGAATGATTTACCAGATTGAACTTCTGGTATGATTCATATAAAAGACGAAGATCTTCGTAGTGGTAGTTTGAGATGGAACGACCATGTTTGTTTAATGCACCTCTTAATATACAATGGGTCAGTGGGTTTCCGTCTGTGTGGGCTTCCCATCCGGAATATAAGAAAGTATGCGGATGCTGTCCAGCAAGACAAGAATTCATCATAACAGTATAATCCCCACTGGTTGGGTTCTTCATGCCAACCGGAATGTCCATTCCACTTGCCGTTAATCTGTGCTGCTGATCCTCAACGGAACGTGCACCGATCGCTACATAGGATAAGATGTCGTCAACATATTGCCAGTTCTCGGAATAGAGCATTTCGTCTGCTGCTGTGAGTCCGGTTTCTTTGATCGCGCGGATATGCATTTTACGGATTGCATATAAACCTTCTAACATATCAGAAGCCTTATTCGGATCCGGCTGATGCAACATCCCTTTGTATCCATCACCCGTTGTTCTTGGTTTGTTCGTATATATACGTGGAATTACAAGAATTTTATCTTTGACCTGTTCTGCAACCTTTGCAAGTCTGTTCTGATAGTCGCATACAGCATCTTCGTTATCAGCGGAACATGGACCAATTATAAATATAAATCGCTTGTCTTCTCCGGTAAAAATTTTTCTGATCTCTTCATCTCGTTTTGCTTTAATGTCTTTGAGTTCCTGTGAGAGAGGATATAACTCTTTGATCTCTTCACCGGTTGGTACTCGTTTGACCAATTTCATACTCATTGATTTTTCCTCCTGTTATAATTTGTCCAGTTAATAAATGACGAAAGTGTCATTATTTCTTAAATTACCGCATATTGCGCATAATTCTGTAGTATTATAGCAGAATATAATTAATTATGAAAGAAAAATATCAACACAAACATTCTTTATTCATTTTTTTAAGCATAAATTGTATAAATGAACAGATTAGAGGGATGTTATTGAAACGGGTAAAAATGGGAAAGAGGATAGGCAGAGCATTTGCAGGTACGGTTCTTGGAATAGCACTTGTAGTCGGACATATCGGCCAATCGGTAATATATAGTGTTGCTGTAACAGATGGAACAGCAACAGATGAAATAGCGACAGATCAGTCCGGACTTCAATTGGAATCACAATCATGTATCCTTATGGAAGCAACGACAGGAACGGTATTATATGAGAAAAATGCAGATGAAGCAAGGAAACCTGCATCCGTCACAAAGGTAATGACGCTGCTTCTGATTTTTGAGGCAATGAAGGCAGGTGATTATCAGATGTCTGATATTGTAACTGTGAGTGAACATGCAGCTTCTATGGGTGGTTCACAATGCTTCTTTGAGACCGGGGAACAGCAGACGGTTGAAGATATGATAAAATGTATCATTATTGCATCAGGAAACGATGCGGCAGTTGCTATGGCAGAATTCACGGCAGGAAGCGAGGAAGCCTTTGTTCAGAGAATGAATGACCGGGCAAAGGAACTTGGAATGGAGCATACACATTTCGTCAATGCATGTGGACTGGATGCAGATGGACATGAGACATCGGCAAAAGACATTGCGATCATGTCCAGACAGTTGATTGACGAACATCCTGAGATCCTGAATTATTCCGGTATCTGGATGGATTCAATCGTACATAAAACCGCAAGGGGAGAGTCAAGATTTGACCTTGCTAATACAAATAAATTCCTAAATATGTATACCGGGGCAACCGGGCTTAAAACCGGATATACGGCGACAGCTAAATACTGTATGTCGGCGACGGCAAACAGAAACGGCATTACATTGATCGCAGTCATCATGGGAGCTGAAACAAAGGATATCAGAAATAAAGAGGCCTGCAAGCTATTAGATTATGGATATGCAAATTGCAATCTGTATAAAGATGAAAATGTACTTGACACCCGCAGCGTTTCTATAGAAAATGGTATCAGTGACGAGTTGGCGATTGACAGTGTATCGGACTTCTCATCCGTTCTGCTTCGCGGAGAAAAGGCAGATGATGTAAAGAAGATACTGGTTCAGGATGAATCGCTTACAGCACCGATAAAAAAAGGATATGTTGTCGGTCATATAGAATATTCAATCAATGGTCGTATCCTTGGTTCAGTCGAGGTCGTTGCAGCAGAAAATATAAAGAAAATGACGTTTGGCTACAGCTTTAAAAAAGTATTATATCTTGCCTTTCGTTCCTAGAGGAAGAGAAAATGTTATTCGATATTATCAGTATCATCTGTATATTTGCGATTATCTGTCTGTGCGCAGTTCTGATCGAAAGCAGACGGGAGAATCATATGCTTTCGGTATCTCATTATACAATCACGGATAAAAGGATAAAAAAGTCTGCTACATTTGCGATGATCGCAGATCTTCATAATGCAGAATTCGGAGATAAAAATGAGGATCTCATAAAAGAGATAAAAAAGATTGCTCCTGATGCAGTTTTGATTGCAGGAGATGTTATAGTCGGAAAGAAAGATGTCAGACCGGGTGTTGCGATAGACCTTCTGCAAAAGCTTGGAAGTGAATTCCCTGTTTATATTTCAAAGGGAAATCATGAGATGCGAACCGTTTTATATACAGAGCAGTATGGAGATATATGGGAATGCCTGTATGAACAGACAAAGAATTACGTTCATTGGCTTATAAATGAGGAAGCTACTCTGGCATCTGACAACATTCAGATCGTGGGGCTTGACATGGATGCAGCTTATTACAGAAGATTCCGGCTTCAGAAGATGGAGACGGACTATCTGGTGAAGCTTCTTCCAACAAGGCATCAGGATGCATATACGATTCTACTGGCGCATAACCCGGATTATTTTTCGGTTTATGCGGAATGGGGAGCAGATTTGGTGTTATCCGGTCATGTACACGGGGGCATGATCATACTTCCGTTTTTTGGGGGAGTGATATCACCGATGGTACGGCTGTTTCCGAAATATTACCGGGGTATGTATGAATATCGTAATAAAAAAATGATTTTAACAGGTGGACTTGGTGGTCATACTTTAAAGTTCCGGGTCAATAATAAACCGGAGATATGCGTGATCCATCTGGAAGGAGAATAACAGGGGAAGATTATGAGTGAGGAATACAAAGAAGTAGAGCAGACAGAGAGTGAAGCAGAGCCAACAGAAAGCGGCGCAGACAAAGAAACCGAAAACGTGGCGGACAAAGAGGCTGAGCAGACTGGGGCTGAGATGGAAGCAGTCAAAGAGACAGACCAGACAGAGACTCAAGAAATAGAAACAAAAGACCAGCCGGAGGTTGCTGCCACGGCTGCTGCCATACCATCGGATGTCTTTGTCGATAAGAGTGTCTATGAACAGATCGATAAACGGAAAAAAGGAAAAAAGATCGCTGCTATTATATCAATTTCTGTGGGCGGAGTTATTTTACTTTGTTATCTTACATTGTCGATCTGGTTTAGTTTTCATTTTAACAAGAATACATATATTGACGGACAGAATGTATCCTATCATACAGTAAAATCCGTAAAAAACACGATCGATACATATATGAGTGAATATTCTTTAAGCGTAAACGGCAGAGAACATGCATCATTTGTGATCCGTCCGGAAGATATCGATATGACGATACAGGCAGTTTCCAATGAGAAAAGCATCAAGAAGAAACAAAATGGCTTTCTGTGGTTTTTGTATCTGAATGATAATCGGAAAGATTATAAAACCAGTTACGAAGTAACATATGATAAAGAAAAGTTGTATCAGTTCTTAAAAAATCAGGACTGTATGCAGGAAAAGAATATGGATAAGCCAAAGGATGCCTATGTAGTAGTTGAAAAGAGCGAGGCGGTTATCATACCAGAGACAGAAGGCAGTTATCTGGATACAGATAAGGTGCAGGAAGTGATAGAAACGGCACTTGAACAGGTGAAAGCTACTACAGACCTTGATAAAGAAGCGTGTTATGAGAATGCAGAGATCACGGCAGACAGTAAGGAGATCGCAGACCGGAAAAAAGCACTGGAAACATATCTTGCGGTTCAGATCAACTACAGCATTGATCGTGTAACATGGACGCTTGATGCATCAACATTTGGCAGCTGGCTCTATTATGATAACGGAAAATGGAAGTTCAAAAAGAAATCGGTTCAGGCATATGTGAGACAACTTGCAGAGACATATGATACTGTCGGAACAACGAGAACCTTTCAGACCTATACCGGAAGATATGTAGAAGAAACAGGCAATCGTTATGGATGGGCAATTGATGTGGAAGCGGAGACAAAGGGCTTGCGGGAAGCACTTGCAAGTGGGAAATCACAGGAGCGTACACCGGAGTTTTCCCAGGTAGGAGCGGCATATAACAAATACGGGGATATCGGTTATTCTTATGTAGAGGTCGATCTGTCGAACCAGCATGTTTATCTGATTGTAAGTGGAAAACTGGTCACAGATTCCCCTTGTGTTACCGGATGCGTGAAGAACGGTCATGGTACACCGGATGGATTATATTCGGTTACATATAAGGAATCACCATCGGTTCTCAGAGGTGAAGATTACGAGACAAAGGTGAATTTCTGGATGCCTTTTAATCGTGGAATCGGGCTTCATGATGCGACATGGCGTGATGAGTTCGGCGGAGACATTTATTATTCCGGCGGTTCGCATGGCTGCGTTAATCTGCCATATCAGAAAGCAGCGGTTATTTATGAAAATATATACGCAGGTATGCCTGTGATCTGTTATTATTAAGATGTTTATTTTATCAGAAAAAAGCAGGTTGATATTGTGAGCACAACTCATTTAATACAGGCGAAATCGTATTTTACAAATAAAAAATAGTTGTATATTTTGTGTATTAATGGTATTATAGCAAAGTCATAGGAAAAGGAGATATACCCAAGTGGCTGAAGGGTCCGCTCTCGAAAAGCGGTAGGTCGGGCAACCGGCGCGAGAGTTCAAATCTCTCTATCTCCGTTTTATGAAAATAAGCTGACATTCAGATGGGTGTCAGCTTTTTTACCATATGGATATATGTGGAAAATCAGAATTATGTATTTCAGAGACTGGGTACAGGTGAGCTGCGGCACTGGGATAAGGAGATGTTATTTATGTATGATGAGGCTGTTCGTTATATCACTGACAAAATAAAGATGAAGCCGGAGATAGGGATCGTACTTGGAAGCGGACTGGGTGATGCATTTACCGTAGATGATCCGGTGTATGTTTATTATAAAGAGATTCCGGGCTTTCCTGTTTCGACAGTTGCCGGTCATAAGGGACGGTTTATATTTGGTTATTCCTGCGGAAAGCCGATTGTTGTCATGCAGGGCAGAGTTCATTACTATGAGGGATATTCCATGCAGGATGTCGTGAAACCAATCCGACTGATGGGGCATCTTGGAATACGGTGGCTGATCCTTACCAATGCGGCAGGAGGAATCAGTGAAGAACTGGTACCGGGAGATATCATGATCATTTCGGATCAGATATCAAGCTTTGTTCCATCTCCATTGATTGGAAGGAATATAGACAAGTTTGGTGTCAGATTTCCGGATATGAGCCATATATATGACGAAGAAAAAATACAGATAAGCAGGAAAATATTTGAGAGAATGGGACTTCATACTGTGGAAGGTACTTATCTTCAGACATCAGGACCTCAATATGAGACGCCGGCCGAGATACGGATGTTTCATATGCTTGGCGCAGATGCGGTTGGTATGAGTACAGCATGTGAGGCAATCGCGGCCTGCCATATGGGAATCCGGGTATCCGGTTTTTCGGCAATTTCAAATAAAGCGGCAGGACTTGGTGCTGAATTAAAGCATGAGGATATTCTGGATCGCAGTAAGGAGATGTCTGATAAAATGAGCAGACTTCTTACAGAATTGATCGAAAGTTATAGTGATGGCATAGAATAAAATATTCCGATCATTTGATGAAAAGTGATAATCAGTCATTTATAAGCGGATATGGATTAATTAGAATAGATATGAGGTGCGAAAAGAATGGATGTAAAGATATATACAGATGGTGCAGCGAGAGGAAATCCGGACGGACCGGGCGGATATGGTACGGTTATCCAGTTTATAGATGGAAAAGGAACGCTCCATGAACGGGAATTTTCACAGGGCTATAATAAGACGACCAATAACCGCATGGAGCTTATGGCCGCTATTGTTGGGTTAGAAGCATTGATAAAACCCTGTAATGTGGAATTATATTCAGATTCCCAGTATCTTGTAAAAGCATTTAACGATGGCTGGATCTGGGGCTGGATCAAGAAGGGCTGGAAACGTGGCAAGAATGAACCGGTAAAGAACCGGGATCTGTGGGAACGACTGTTAAAAGCAAAAGAGCCGCATACAGTAACCTTTCACTGGGTAAAGGGACATGCAGGACATCCGATGAATGAACGATGTGATATGCTTGCAACGACAGCGGCAGACGGAGATAACAAAATAGACGACGAAGGTGTGATAACGAATGAATAAACACGAATTTAGACAACTGTTCAATGAGAAAATACTGATCTTAGATGGAGCAACCGGAACAAATCTGATGAATGCAGGCATGCCACTTGGTGTATGTCCGGAAAAATACATACTGGAGCACAAAGAAGTTATGCTGGAACTTCAGACGTCGTATCTGAATGCAGGCACAGATATCTTATATGCTCCGACATTTACCTGTAATCGTTTAAAACTTCGTGAATATGGATTGGAAACTGATCTCTATCAGATGAATATGGATCTGGTAGCTCTGTCAAAGCAGGCCGTTGCCGAGTGCGGGCATGGTTATGTCGCAGGTGATCTTACCATGACAGGTGAGATGCTGTATCCGATGGGAAAACTTCAGTTTGAAGAGCTGGTTGATATCTATAAAGAACAGATCAAAGTTCTTGTTGAGGCGGGCTGTGATCTTCTTGTTGTAGAAACAATGATGAGCCTTGCCGAAACCAGAGCTGCTGTGATCGCTGCAAATGAGATCTGTGATCTCCCTATCATGGCGAGCCTTACATTTAACGAGGACGGAAGAACCTTGTATGGAACGGATCCGGTAACCGCGGTCAATGTATTACAGAATCTTGGCGTGGATGCAATAGGTGTAAACTGTTCCACAGGACCGGACAAGATGACAGAGCTTGTGGCTGTCATGAAAGAGGTAGCATTTGTCCCCGTATTTGCGAAGCCGAATGCCGGTATGCCTGAACTTGTGGATGGTAAAAGTGTATATGCCATGACACCGGAAACCTTTGCAGAAGATATGAAGATGATCATAGAAGCAGGAGCCGGTATGGTCGGCGGCTGCTGCGGAACAACTCCTGCCCATATCAAAGCACTTTCCGATATGGCAAAGACAATGGATATTCCTGAGATATCAGACAAGAAAGAACGTTTGCTATCATCAGAACGCATGACAAGACAGATCAACTTAGATGGTTCTTTTATGGTAGTTGGAGAACGAATCAATCCAACCGGTAAGAAGAAACTGCAGGCGGAGCTTCGGGAAGGAGTTCTCGATACTGTTATGACGATGGCAGAAGAACAGATGGAAAAGGGGGCATCAATTCTTGATATCAATGTCGGCATGAATGGTATTGATGAGAAAGAAATGATGGTAAGGGTTGTATATGAGGTGTCACAGGCAGTGAATCTTCCGTTATGTATTGATTCCAGTAACCCTGCTGTTATCGAAGCGGCACTTCGTATCTATCCGGGACGTGCACTTGTGAATTCTGTATCTCTGGAAAAGGTAAAAATGCAGGAGATCCTTCCGTTGGTCAGAAAATATGGTGCGATGTTCATTCTGCTTCCGCTTTCTGATGAGGGACTTCCAAAGGACAGTGATGAAAAAGAAAGTATTATACATACAGTTCTGGATGCTGCTTATAAGATGGGCTTTCAGAAAGAGGATGTTGTGGTCGATGGTCTGGTTGCAACAGTCGGAGCAGAGAAAGCTGCTGCTGTCAACTGCCTGAAAACAATCCGTTATTGTCATGATATGGGGCTTGCTACGATATGTGGACTTTCGAATATCTCATTTGGATTGCCGGAGCGTATGTTTGTAAATGCAGCTTTTCTTACGATGGCGATCCAGAATGGTCTTACGATGGCAATTGCAAATCCGTCACAGACCATGCTTATGAATATGGCATATGCATCGGATATGCTTCTTAACAAAGACGAAGGAGATATCCGGTATATCCAGAATGTAAAACCTCTCGGGATCACAACGGCTGCACCTGTACAGAATGGAGGCAGTCAGGAGGATGAAAAAGAAAAAAGTGTTATCTACACAGATGTTGTAAAAGGAAATAAAAGAAATATTACAGAAGATGTCAAAAAAGAACTGGAACAGGGGATAGATCCGCAGAAGATTATTGATGATGAGCTGATTCCGGCAATTAACCGTGTTGGAAAATTATTTGAACAGAAAAAATACTTTCTGCCACAGTTAATCGCCAGCGCAGAGACGATGGAGCTTGCGATCAATCAAATCACACCACTTATCGTACGGGAGGATGATGGAAAGTCAATGCCTGCGATCGTGGTTGCTACCGTAGAGGGAGATATCCATGATATCGGAAAGAATCTGGTTGTCTTGATGCTTCGAAACTACGGATTCCCGGTTATCGATCTTGGAAAGGATGTACCTGCGGATGTGATCGTTGATGCAGCCATAGAAAATGATGCCAAGGTCATCGGACTTTCGGCACTGATGACAACAACTATGATGAAAATGGTGGATGTCGTGGAACTGGTAAAAGCAAAAAATCTGGATATTAAGGTCGTTATCGGCGGAGCTGTTATCACAGAGAGCTTTGCTGAGGAGATTCATGCAGATGGTTATTCAGAGGATGCGGCAGAATGTGTTCAGGTTGTAAAAAGATTGCTTGGTATTGAGTAATTCTTCGTTGACAATAATTGACAAGATAACTATAATAAAACAAGGATTTGTGCTGTATTGATTATACAGCCGTTTCATAGGTTTGAAAGGTGGTACTTATTGATGGATAATATAGTTTTGTCACTTCTTGTAGATAATACATCAGGTGTACTGAGCAGAGTTTCAGGTTTATTCAGCCGCAGAGGTTATAATATCGACAGCGTTACGGTAGGTGTTACGGAGAATCCTGCATATTCCAGAATGACTGTAGCAGTAAGCGGAGATAATGCAAGTCTGAGCCAGATCAAGAAACAGTTGAATAAGCTCGAGGATGTCGTAGAGATCGTTGAACTGGAGCCGGGCAAATCAGTATGCAGAGAGCTTGTACTCGTAAAGGTGAGAAGTGATAAGGATACCCGTCAGGATATCATGTCCATTGCAAATATATTCCGAGCAAACATCGTTGATGTTTCAAAAGGTTCCATGATCATTGAGCTAACAGGTGCAACCTCGAAGTGTGAAGCATTTCTCGGACTGTTAGATGGATTTGAGATCATTGAACTGGTTCGTACCGGTCTGACAGGACTGGTGAGAGGTCAGCGTCAGGATTAATCATGCGCACCTTAGTTAACTATTGATAGATTGATTGCAATTATGCAGTTAATTATTATAAAGAAGTCATTTATATCAGGAGGACAAAATAATGGCAGAAGCAAAAATTTATTATCAGGAAGACTGTAATTTATCATTACTGGACGGACAGACAATCGCTATTATCGGTTATGGTTCACAGGGACATGCACATGCCCTTAACTTAAAGGAATCAGGCTGTAACGTAATTATCGGTCTTTATGAAGGAAGCAAGTCTTGGGCAAAGGCTGAAGCACAGGGATTTGAAGTATATACAGCTGCAGAAGCTGCTAAGAAAGCAGATATTATCATGATTCTTATTAATGATGAGTTACAGGCTGATATGTACAAGAACGATATCGAGCCAAACCTTGAAGAAGGCAATATGTTAATGTTTGCTCATGGTTTCAATATCCACTTCGGAACAATTGTTCCACCTAAGAATGTTGATGTAACCATGATCGCTCCTAAGGCACCTGGTCACACAGTACGTTCTGAGTATCAGGCAGGAAAGGGTACACCTTGTCTTGTAGCTGTAGAGCAGGATTACACAGGAAAGGCTCTTGACAGAGCATTAGCTTATGCACTTGGTATCGGCGGAGCTCGTGCTGGCGTTCTTGAGACAACATTCAGAACAGAGACAGAGACAGACCTCTTTGGTGAGCAGGCAGTTCTTTGCGGTGGTGTATGTGCACTTATGCAGGCTGGTTTCGAGACACTTTGCGAAGCCGGTTACGATCCAAGAAATGCATACTTTGAGTGTATTCATGAGATGAAACTGATCGTAGATCTGATCTACCAGTCAGGCTTCAAGGGAATGAGATATTCTATCTCAAATACTGCTGAGTATGGTGATTATGTAACAGGTCCTAAGATCATTACAGAAGATACAAAGAAGGCTATGAAGAAAGTTCTTTCTGATATTCAGGATGGTACATTTGCTAAGGAATTCTTACTTGATATGTCACCTGCAGGACGTCAGGTTCACTTCAAGGCTATGAGAAAGAAAGCTGCTGAGCATCCATCAGAGATCGTTGGCGAGAGCATCAGAAAGCTGTACAGCTGGAATGGTGAAGACAAGCTCATCAACAACTAATCTGAAGTAAATAAATTTATTTCATATAATAACAGGAGCAGATTTTATGTTTTCGGACGTAAGATCTGCTTTTGTTGTATCCAAAAATGTTTTGTGCTATACTGTTAGCAAAAATGTGAACAGGGTGGTTGGTTTTATGTTTAATCAGTTAACAGAATCTGACATCAAGAAGATGGAAGAAGAAATCGAATATAGAAAAGTAGTAGTTCGAAAAGAAAAGCTGGAAGCTGTAAAGGAAGCAAGAGCACAGGGCGACCTGAGTGAGAATTTCGAGTATTATGCAGCGAAGAAGGATAAGAATGCGAATGAAAAAAGAATCCGTTATCTGGATCGTATGGTAAGAACTGCTGAGATCATAAAAGATGAGTCAGCAGATGATGAAGTAGGTTTGAATAATACTGTTCGTGTTTATTTTGAAGAAGATGATGAAGAAGATACTTATCGTATCGTAACGACAGTCCGCGAAGATGTATTAAATGGTATTATCAGCAATATATCTCCGATGGGGAAAGCATTGCTTGGTCATAAAGTCGGTGACCGTGTAGAGGTTGTTCCGGGAAAGGGCGACCCTTTCCATATTGTGATACGGGAGATTGTTAAGACAACCGATGAATCCCAGGATCATATTCGATAGAAGATAAAAATATACGGACAGGATGAAGAAGGTGACAGTCAGATGACATGTTTGGAAGCACAATCAAAGATCATGGCATTCATAGAGAACAAACTCCCGGACGATGAATTGAAGGAGTTTATTAAGCATGTCAAAAATTGTGAAAACTGTTCGGAAGAATTGGAAATCTACTATACCTTGATCGTTGGTATGAAAGAATTGGACAATGAAGAAAATCTTTCCACGAACTTCAAAAAGGAACTGGATGATAAGCTGGATGAAGAAATGACACGTATGACAGCCGTTAAACGAATTGCAACCTCTACAATCGTTCTGGTTCTGGCTGCAATTGTGATCGGACTTGTATGGGTATATAGTGGAGTTCTGGAAGAAGTATATCATTATGAGCAGAATGCCAAACAGAAATCGCAGACAGAATATTATTATAGTGATACTTTTGGAGAAAAGCTGTTTTTTGACAATAAATATATGATCGAATATCTGGAGAAAATTTTATATAAAAAGGATGATCTTCCCGGAACCAGTGATAAAAACGTACAGTTTATGGATAAAATAAAGAGATATAACCAGACACACAAAAACTATCTGGAAGTCGCCGAAGAAACGGCAGAGAAGGACGATTTGGAAAATGAAGAAAATATTATTAATTGATGGACACAGTATATTAAACCGTGCATTCTATGGTCTGCCGGATCTCACAAACTATGAAGGGCTGCATACAAATGCAGTTCTTGGTTTTCTTAATATTATATTTAAGATCATGGACGAGGAAAAACCGGATCATATGTGTGTAGCATTTGATGTGCATGAACCGACATTCCGTCATCTGAAATACAGCGCATATAAAGGAACCAGAAAGCCGATGCCGGAGGAACTTCGTGAACAAGTTCCGCTTATGAAAGAAGTGCTTACAGCTATGCATGTCACGATTGTGGAAAAAGGCGGTTATGAGGCAGATGATATCATTGGTACGATATCAAGGATGGCAGAACGAAATGGCTATGCAACTGTGATTGTATCGGGTGACAGAGATCTTCTGCAGCTTGCAACAGATACGATCCTTGTGCGGATCCCAAAAACAAAAGCAAGCGGCACAACGATAGAAAATTATTATGCAAAGGATGTTGTTGAGGCATATGGTGTTACACCGGTTCAGTTTATAGATATGAAGGGGCTTATGGGCGATACCTCTGATAATATTCCCGGAGTTCCGGGAATCGGAGAAAAGACAGCGGCAAAGCTGATGATTGAATACGGAAGCATGGAGAATATTCTGGATCATCTGGATACGGTAAAGCCTCCGCGTGTTCAGAAGAATCTGACCGAGAACATGGATCTTGCAGTTATGTCAAAGGATCTTGCAACGATCAAACTGGACTGCGAGCTGGATATTTCTCTGGATGAAATGACGATCGAATCATTATTCAATGATGATTCATATAAGATTTTTAAACGATTAGGCTTTAACAGTCTGTTAAAAAAGTTTGGCACAGTGACAGAGACAGCGGAGATCGATCCGGTTATCACCTTGCTTGAAACAACGGAGCAGATAGATGGTTTTCTTGCCGATAAGATGAAAAATATAGATAAGATCGGTTTATATCCAATCTGGAAGGATGGAACTTTATTCGGGCTGTCTGCTGCCATATCTGATAAAGAGGTCTATATTTTGTCGAATCTGAATGGAATGGAGCATGACAGACTGACAGAGAATATAGTATCAGCCACCAGGAACGGTATGCAGATCGATATTCTGGATTTAAAGGAAGCATTGTCAGTCTTTCCGTTTGATGAGAGTGATACAAAGGTGCATGATATCGGTGTAGCGGCATATCTCTTAAATCCGATGGAGGATGTATATTCCTATGATGCGGTCGCAAGGGATTATCTTGGTGCAACACTGCCATCCGAAAAAGAACTGGTTGGAAAAGATGAACTGAATCTGTTTTCTTTTGTAAATGAACCCTTTCAGAAATTATTTGCATATAAGGCGTTGATCCCATATCTTGCAGGTGATCTTCTGATGGAACGTCTGGAAAAACAGGAGATGTTCTCCCTCTATAATGAGATCGAGATGCCAACTGTATATACACTTTATGATATGGAGCACCGGGGAATCCGGGTTGACCGAAAAGCTTTGGATGATTACAGCGTAAAGCTGCAGAGCAGGATCGACGAACTGCATACTGATATCATCGGTTATGCAGGAAAAGAGTTTAATATTAATTCACCAAAACAGTTAGGTGTTATTTTATTTGAAGATATGGGACTTCCCGGTGGCAAGAAGACCAAGACCGGATACAGCACCAGCGTTGATGTGCTGGAAAAGATAAAGAATGACCATCCAATCATACCTGCGATACTGGAATATCGTCAGCTTACGAAGCTGAATTCCACTTATGCGCAGGGATTGACGACATATATATCAGAAGATGGCAGGATTCACGGAACCTTTAACCAGACGATCACAGCGACCGGCCGTATCAGTTCGACTGATCCGAACCTTCAGAATATTCCGATGAAGTTGGAACTTGGCAGACTGATTCGAAAGGCATTTATTCCGGAGGATGGATATGTATTTGTGGATGCTGATTATTCTCAGATTGAACTTCGTGTACTTGCTCATTTGTCTGGAGATCAGGTTATGCAGAATGCCTTTCTGAATCACGTAGATATCCATGCTACGACAGCTTCTGAGGTGTTCGATGTTCCGATCGATCAGGTTACATCCTTGCAGAGAAGAAATGCAAAGGCAGTTAACTTCGGTATTGTTTATGGAATCAGTGCATTTGGCTTGTCTGAGGATCTTGGAATATCCAGAAAAGAAGCGGCTGATTATATTGAGAAATATTTTGTAACCTATAAGAATATAAAGTCATTCCTTGACCGTCAGGTGGAAGAAGCAAAAGCAGATGGTGTTGTACGGACGATGTTCGGCCGTATCCGTCCTGTACCGGAGCTTCGGTCTTCAAACTTCATGACCAGAAGCTTTGGTGAACGCGTTGCAATGAATTCGCCGATTCAGGGAACGGCGGCAGATATTATTAAGATTGCTATGTTCCGTGTGAATATGGAACTGAAAAAACGAGGACTGAAATCCCGCCTGATCTTACAGATCCATGATGAACTTCTGGTAGAGACTGCAAAGGATGAGATTGACATTGTAAAAGAGATCATGGAAAAGGAAATGATGGGTGCAGCCGACATGGCAGTACCGCTTGAGATCGGTATCAGTGAAGGAGATAACTGGTATGATGCAAAATAAAGATGAGATGTTGATCCTTGGACTAACAGGAGGCATTGGTTGCGGAAAGACAGCAGTTCTTACGATATTAAAGGAAGAATATGATGCATATATAATAGAAGCAGACCGTCTGGCACATGAGTTAATGGAACCCGGAAAAACGGTTTATCAGGGAATTGTGGATGCATTTGGTATGGAGGTTTTGATGGATACTGATATAGATATATCTGCACCTGCTGAAGGGAATGCAGTGACAGACAACGGTCAATCAACGGTTAACCGCTCGATTGACAGAAAGAAGCTTGGAGATATCGTATTCCACGATAAAGATAAGCTGGCTTTGCTGAACAGTATCTCACATCCGTTAGTGAAAGAAGAAATCGTGCGCCGGATTGAGGAACAGAAGGATGCCGGAAAAAAGCTGTTCGTGATTGAAGCTGCTTTGCTGATTCAGGATGGATATAAGAGTATCTGTGATAAGATGTGCTATGTCTATGCAGACTTGGATGTCCGGATATCCAGACTCTGCGAATATCGTGGCTTTACCCAAGAACGAGCGCAGGCGGTTATCGATTCACAGGAGTCGGAAGCTTTTTATCTGGAAGCCTGCGACTATAAGATTGATAATTCCGGGTCGCTTGAAAATACGAAAAAAGACTTGAAGCACATATTAGATGAATGTAGAATATAATGTGTTGTCTGACACATAAAGATTCAAGCAGATAACTGTATAAATAAATTATGTTATATACGACAGGCGTTGTGCCGGTCAGAACAAAATATATAAAGTGAGGATATTTAATATGAAGGTTTTAGTTATTAACTGTGGCAGTTCATCGTTGAAGTATCAGTTGATCGATTCTGATACAGAAGAACTTCTTGCAAAGGGCTTATGTGAACGTATCGCTGTAGATGGAAGACTTACCCATACAACGACAGGAAAAGAGAAATATACAAAGGATCTTCCTATGCCGGATCATAATGCAGCAGTCAGTTATGTATTAGAAGCATTAACAGATAAAGAGACAGGTGCGATCACTGATCTGTCCGAGATCGATGCGGTAGGTCACAGAATCGTACATGGTGGTGAGAAATTTGCCAAGTCTGTTGTGATTACAGATGAAGTAATTGCTGCGATTGAAGAATGTAACGATCTTGCGCCATTACATAATCCGGCAAACCTGATCGGGATTCGTGCATGCCAGAAGCTGATGCCGGGTGTTCCGAATGTCGGTGTATTTGATACAGCGTTTCATCAGACAATGCCGGATAAAGCATATATCTATGGTATTCCTTATGAATATTATACAGACTATAAGATTAGAAGATATGGTTTCCACGGCACAAGCCACAGCTTTGTATCAAAGAGAACAGCAGAGCTTCTTGGAAAAAATATCGAAGATACAAAGATCATCGTATGTCATCTTGGCAATGGTTCCAGTATTACAGCGGTTAAGGGTGGAAAATCAGTAGATACAACCATGGGTCTGACACCGCTTGCAGGTGTGATCATGGGAACAAGATCCGGTGATATCGATCCTGCCATTATCGAATTCCTTGCAAACAAGACAGGAAAGAATATCGAAGAGATCAATACGATCTTAAATAAAAAGTCCGGTGTTTATGGTCTCTCCGGTGGATTCAGTGATTTCAGAGATCTCGGCAAGGGTATGGAAGAAGGAAATGACAGATGTCGTCTTGCACTTGATGTATTTGCATATGGTGTCAAGAAGTATATCGGTGCATATGCCGCAGCAATGGGTGGTGTAGATGCGATTGCATTTACAGCCGGTATCGGTGAGAATAATCCATATGTCAGAAATCTTGCAATGTCAGATATGGAATACATGGGTATCACGATCGATCAGGAAGCAAACAAGGTTATGGGAGATGAAAAGCTGATCTCCACACCGGATTCCAAGGTAAAGGTATTCGTAGTCCCTACAAATGAAGAGCTTGCGATTGCAAGAGAGACTGTTGCTTTAGTGTAACGAAAAAGAAAAATATGGCAAAAAATATGTGATTTTATCGTTGACAAAGAGTATTCAAATATGTATAATAACCAATGTGCGATTTTTAGGAGATATTATGTTAATTGATTTATCAGAGATTTTATCGACAGAAGGACAGGTAAAAGACTACGATGTTATATCTGAATTGAAGGAATTTTCTTTCAACGGAAATGTATATGTAGTCGATAATGTAAAGGATTTTCATCTTACTGCCAGAAATGAAGGTAAGAGAAAAGCAAGTCTTAAGGGCGGCTGTGTTGTCACACTTAAGATGCTATGTGACCGTTGTCTGGATGAAATTACAGAGGATTTTGAAGTGGACATAGACGAGATGATCGATATGGCTATCTTTGAAACAGATAAAGTTGATGAGATCGAGGAATTAGATTATCTGGAAGATCACATTATTAATATGGACATGCTTTTACAGAAGGAACTAATGACTTTAGTCCCGATGCAGATATTATGCAAAGATGATTGCAAAGGTCTGTGCAAAGTGTGTGGAGCAAATCTGAATCATGAAACATGTGATTGTGATGATTTTGTTCCGGATCCAAGATTATCAGTTTTTGCAAACATCTTGAAAGGTTGAGGAGGTGTGATTAATGTCAATTTGTCCAAAGAATAAGAGTTCAAAGGCCAGAAGAGATAAGCGTAGAGCTAACTGGAAGATGACTGCTCCTGCATTAGTAAAGTGCAGCAAGTGTGGCGAATTAATGGTTCCACATAGAGTATGTAAGAATTGTGGTTCATACAACAAGAAAGAGATTATCTCAGTAGGTGAGTAATTATAAATAGAGCTTTCCGAGCAATCGGAAGGCTTTATTTTTTTGCACCGATATCCCCTGTTGACTTTAAGAAAGGCAAAATATATAATAGCTTTGTGCATTTATACGGTCAGAGCAGAGTCCTATTCTGACAAACCCTGGGGTTGGTCTGCGTAGGAGTCTGGACTCCGATTCGTATAATAAGAAATATGGAAATGCCGGAATAGTTCCGGTATAGAAAGGAAGCAGGAATAAGATGAGCGAAGTAACAAGAGTAGTCGTAGATGCCATGGGTGGAGATTATGCACCGGAGTGGATCATAAGAGGTGCAGTAGAAGCGATCAATGAAGGCGCAAAGGCACAGATAATACTGACCGGTAAAGAAGATGTAATAAAGAAGGAACTTGCAAAATATACTTACGATCAGTCAAAGATCGAGGTTGTAAATGCAACAGAGGAGATCACCTGTCATGAAGCCCCGGTACAGGCTGTCAGAAGCAAGAAGGATTCTTCACTGGTGGTTGGCCTGAATATGGTAAAGAACGGAGAAGCTGATGCGATTATTTCAGCCGGAAGCTCAGGTGCGATCCTTGCAGGTGGACAGTTGGTAGTCGGACGTTCCAAAGGTGTAAAGCGTTCACCACTTGCGCCATTACTTCCTACATCAAAGGGTTATTCCCTTCTGATCGATTGTGGAGCGAATGTCGATGCGAGACCGGAGCATCTGCTACAGTTTGCCAAGATGGGTTCTATCTATATGGAGAATATCGAGCATGTAAAGAATCCAAGAGTTGCAATCGTAAATATCGGCGATGAAGAAGAAAAGGGAAATGCTCTTGTAAAAGAGACATATCCATTATTAAAAGAATGTAAGGACATTAATTTTGTTGGAAGTATCGAGGCAAGAGAGATTCCAAATGGTGCAGCAGATGTCATTGTCTGTGAAGCATTTGTCGGAAATGTTATCTTAAAGTTGTATGAAGGTCTTGCAAAGATGCTTTTAGGTGAGATCAAGAATACGATTATGTCTTCATTTAAAACCAAGATCGGAGGACTTCTGATCAAGAGTTCATTGAATGGCTTGAAGGAACGTTTTAATGCGAAGAACAAAGGTGGTGCACCGTTGCTTGGCTTAAAGGGCCTTGTTGTAAAGATCCACGGTAATTCTCATAACGAAGAGGTTAAGAGCGCTATTTTCCAGTGTATTAATTTCAAGGAAAATGGTGTAAATGAAAAAATTGCCGAGAATATTGGAAAAGAAGTGGCGAAGTAATTATGAACACAGAACGATTTCATAATATAGAAGATATCATTGGGTATACCTTTCATGATCTGGAACTGCTTGTAACAGCGTTAACACATAAGTCCTATGCAAATGAGCGGAAGATCAATAAAGTAGAATCCTATGAACGATCGGAATTCCTTGGGGATGCAATCCTGGAATTCGTTGTAAGTGAATATCTTTATAAAAATTATCCGGATTACCCGGAAGGAAAATTAACAAAGCTCCGAGCAAGTCTGGTATGTGAATTTACCTTGTCTCAGATATCCAAGGAACTAAAGTTTGGACATTATGTTCTGTTAAGCAGGGGAGAAGATCTGACCGGAGGGAGAAATCGGAACTCGATCATGTGTGATCTGTTTGAGGCAGTTCTCGGTGCAATCTATCTGGATGGCGGCTTAGATGAGGCAAAGAAATTTGTCCACCGTTTTTTACTTGATGATGTTGAGACACATTCACTGTTTTATGATGCCAAGTCAACCTTGCAGGAGCTTGCGCAGAAAGAAGAAAAAACCCTTACTTATGCCTTGTTAGAGGAGAAGGGGCCGGATCATAATAAATCTTATGTATCCGAGGTGTGCATTAACGGGGAGCATGTTGCAACAGGTGAAGGAGCATCCAGAAAGGCTTCGGAGCAGACGGCAGCATATAATGCACTGTTACAAATAAAGAAAAAGCAGGGTTAATATATGTATTTAAAAAGTATTGAAGTAAACGGCTTCAAATCATTTGCAAATAAAATCGTATTCAAATTCAATCATGGAATAACCTGTATCGTTGGACCGAATGGTTCGGGAAAGAGTAACGTAGCGGATGCTGTCCGCTGGGTACTTGGTGAACAGAGTGCAAAGAGTCTCCGAGGCTCTAAGATGGAGGATGTAATCTTCTCCGGTACACAGCTTCGTAAGCCACAGGGTTCTGCTTATGTAGCGATCACGTTAGATAACAGTGATCATCATCTGCCGATTGATTATAATGAAGTAACGGTTGCCAGACGTGTGTATCGTTCGGGAGAAAGTGAATATCTTATTAATGGCACAGTCAGTCGTTTAAAGGATGTAAATTCGCTGTTCTTTGATACCGGTATCGGTAAAGAGGGATATTCCATTATCGGACAGGGTCAGATTGAGAAGATCTTAAATGGTAAACCGGAGGAACGACGGGAACTGTTCGATGAAGCGGCAGGAATCGTAAAATTTAAAAAGAACAAAGCGGCAGCCGAGAAATCATTAGAAGCAGAGCGTGACAATCTAAGTCGTGTCAATGATATTTTATATGAGTTGGAAAAGCAGGTCGGTCCATTACAGAAGCAGTCAGAAACAGCGAGAAAATATCTGTTGTTTAAGGACGAACTGAAGAAACTGGATATCAATGCTTTTTTCCTTGAAATGGAGCATTTAAAAGAGATTCTTGATAAAGATACAGAGAATCGGGAAATCTTAAATAATGATCTCACGCAGAATAAAGAAGAACTGGAGCATACAAAGGAAGAATATGAGCGTATCGAGCAGGCGTTAGAGGAGATCAATCAGGCAATCGATGCATCCAAGAATCAGGTGCATGAGCTCCGGTTAAAAAATGAACGTTTGGAAGGTGAGATCAACGTTATCAACCAGCAGATCTTGAACTCCCGACAGAATGATAAGAATATACAGGAACAGATCGACAGGATCAGCCGTCAGCGGGAAACTGATCGGAAAGAGATGGAGAATTATCAAGGACAAAAGGATGCCCTTGGAGATCAGGTTTCAACCATTTCCGGTTCTCTGGATACTGCAAAAGGAGAAAGCAGCCGCTTGGATGCCTATATCCATGAATGTCAGGATAAGATCGAAGAATGTAAATCCGACATCATCGAATATATCCATGAGAGTGGAAATCTTCAGGCGAAGGTCGGAAGATATGATGCGATGCTTGAGAACATCAACTTCCGTAAGACCCAGTTAAATCAGAGATATCTGCAATTTAAAAGTGATGATAATAACGACCGGAAGGAACATGATGAGTTACAGGCAAAGCTATCTGTATTGGATCAGAATGTATCCGGCATTATCAAGGAACTCGAAACTGCAGAAAAGGATCTGGAAGAAAATCAGAGCAGAAATAAAGTCAATCGTGAGCGGATACATAATACAAACGAAGAATTATCAGCGACCAGATCCAAGATGGAAGCACTCCGGAATATTACAGAACGCTATGATGGCTATGGCAACAGCATCCGTCGTGTTATGGAGCAGAAAAAGAACAATCCGGGCATTATTGGAGTTGTTGCTGATATAATCGATGTAGATAAGAAGTATGAGGTTGCTGTCGAGACGGCACTTGGCGGAAGCATTCAGAATATTGTTACGGAGGATGACAGCACGGCAAAGAAGATCATTCAGTTCTTAAAACAGAACAAATATGGTCGTGCAACTTTTCTTCCGTTAAATACGATCACAGACCGTGGACAGGTTCGAAATGAAGTTCTGTCAGAACAGGGGGTGATCGGTATCGCTTCTTCTCTGGTAAAGGCAGATGCAAAATTTGATCGACTCGTTAAGAATCTGCTTGGCAGGATCGTGGTTGTAGATAACATCGACCATGCACTTGCAGTTGCGAGAAAATACAATCAGTCTCTGAGACTGGTTACGATCGAAGGTGAACTGATCAATCCGGGCGGATCAATGACAGGTGGTGCTTTCCGTAATTCCAGTAATCTTCTTGGACGAAAGAGAGAATTGGATGAGATCAGGGAAAAGATCGATGAGTTAAATCTGATCGCAAAGGATGCAGCCGGACTGGATGAAGAATTAAAAACGTCAAGAGATGCACTCCGCGCGCAGATTGAGAGCTTAAACACAAGGCTTCAGCAGGCATATCTTGAGAAGAATACGTTGTCTTTAAATATGGAGCAGGTAGCATCCAAGCTTGCAGAGTCTGAGAAAGCATTTGCATCGATCCAGAAAGAAATCAATGAGTTGAACAGTCAGATAGCGGAGATTAATACAAATAAAGATCAGCTTGCTGATAATAATAAGAAGCATGAAGCTGCCAAGGTTCAGTGTGAAGAAATGATCAAGGAACTGGAAGCCAAGGCTATCGAAGCACAGAGCAAGCTTGCAGCGGCAAATACGAAGGTATCTGAATTACTGATCGAATATAACTCAGTAAAACAGAAGGATGACTTTATTCAGGAGAATATAAGACGTATCCGTCTGGATGATGAGAAATTACAGGAAGAACTGGCATCCTATATAACACAGGTACAGGCGACAGGCACAGATATCACGAAGTTAGAAGAACAGGCAGAGGCGATCCGTAAGACGATCGAGAAAGATTCCGATGAAGTATCTGATCAGGAAGAACAGCTTGCAGCATATCATAAAGAACGGGATGATATGACAGCCAGTCATAAAGAATTCTTTGCGATCCGGGAAGAATTATCCGAGAAGATCGCAGGTCTGGAAAAGGCAGTATTCAAGCTTGATTCAGCGATTGAGAAGAATACGGAGAAGTCGGATGAGCTGTCAAATTATATGTGGGCAGAATATGAATTGACATTAAATATGGCGGCAGAGTTCCGGGATGAGGAATTAAACGATCTTTCATCCTTAAAGAAAGAGATCACCGCAGTAAAAGCAAAGATCAAATCACTTGGTGATGTCAATGTCAATGCGATCGAGGACTATAAAGAAGTATCAGAACGATATGAGTTTTTAAAGGGACAGCATGATGATATCGTTCTTGCAGAGAAGAATCTGTTAGATGTGATCGAGAAATTGAATGTATCCATGCAGGAACAGTTCAATACGAAGTTCAAAGAGATCCAGGTTATGTTCGACAAGGTCTTTAAAGAGCTGTTCGGTGGTGGACGAGGTGCACTGGAACTGGTCGATGATACCAATCTTTTAGAGACCGGTATCCGTATCATTGCACAGCCGCCGGGAAAGAAATTACAGAACATGATGCAGCTTTCCGGTGGTGAAAAGTCACTGACAGCGATTGCACTGTTATTTGCGATCCAGAGTCTGAAACCATCACCATTCTGTTTGCTGGACGAGATCGAAGCAGCACTGGATGATTCAAATGTAAGACGATTTGCACAGTATCTGAACCGATTGACAAAGGACACACAGTTTATTGTCATTTCACATAGAAAGGGAACCATGGAAGCAGCCGATATCCTGTATGGTATTACGATGCAGGAAAAGGGTGTATCCACTCTGGTATCCGTAAATCTGATCGAGAACGATCTGGACAAATAAGGAGGTACAAGCTATGGCTGAGGAAAAAAAGGGATTTTTCAAACGATTAAAAGAAGGACTCAGTAAGACAAGAAATAGTATCGTAGACAGTTTTTCTTCCGTGTTCGGAGCATCCCATATTGATGATGATTTTTATGAAGAACTGGAAGAGACATTCATCATGGCTGATATGGGATATGAGACAACGGAAAAGGTGATCGAAAACCTGAAAGAACGTGTCAAGGAGGCCAGGATCAAAGAACCTGCGGCATGCAAGGAACTGATCATCAATATCATAAGAGATCAGATGATGGTGGATGAAAGTGCATATGATTTTGAAAAGAAAAAATCAGTTATACTTGTGATCGGTGTAAATGGTGTCGGTAAGACAACTACGATCGGTAAGCTGGCAGCCCAGTATAAGAAGAGCGGTAAAAAGGTTCTGATCGCAGCCGCTGATACATTCCGTGCAGCCGCGATCGATCAGTTAAAGACCTGGGCGGATCGTGCAGGTGTAGAGATGATCTCTCATAATGAGGGCGCAGATCCTGCGGCAGTTGTATACGATGCGGTATCTGCTGCAAAGGCAAGAAATACCGATATTTTATTGATCGATACAGCCGGAAGACTTCATAATAAAAAGAACCTGATGGATGAGCTGGCTAAGATGCGCCGCATCATTTCCAGAGATTATCCGGATGCAAATGTAGAATCCTTGATCGTGTTAGATGGAACGACCGGACAGAATGCATTAGAGCAGGCAAGACAGTTCAGCAATGTAACGGAGATTGATGGTATCGTGATCACAAAGCTAGACGGTACAGCCAAGGGTGGTATCGCGATTGCAATTCAGGCAGAATTGAATGTTCCGGTTAAATTTATCGGAATCGGTGAGAAGATTGACGACTTACAGCGTTTTGATCCGTCCGCATATGTGGAAGCACTGTTCTCAGGCTTTGACGAAGACCGAAGCGAGCTTGACATTCTTATGGATGAAGCTGATCTATAATTATGAAAATCGTGCAGTTTATTCTAGTAACTGTTAGAAAATAAAAAAGTAATGACAATGGTGGATAATAACTGTCTGAATATGAAATACAGAAAAAGGAGACTGACAATGGCAGAAGAACTTACATTAGAAAAATTTGAAGAGGCATATAATATAATTAAAAAAGTTGTTTTACCAACAAAGCTGGTAGAGAGCGAATATTACAGCAACCTGACAGGAAATAAAGTATTTTTTAAACCGGAAAATATGCAGCTTACCGGAGCGTATAAGATCCGTGGAGCATATTATAAGATCAGTACACTGACAGACGAAGAAAGACAGAAAGGTCTGATCACTGCATCGGCCGGAAATCATGCACAGGGTGTTGCATATGCAGCAAAAGCATATGGGGTAAAAGCAACGATCGTTATGCCATCGTCAACTCCTCTGATCAAAGTAAACCGCACCAAATCATATGGTGCAGAGGTTATCTTATATGGAGATGTATACGACGAATCCTGCGCATATGCATTAGAGCTTGCAGAAGATAAGGGTTATACCTTTATTCATCCATTCGATGATCTGGATGTTGCAACCGGACAGGGCTCTGTCGCAATGGAAATCATCAAGGAGCTTCCGTTTGTAGATTATATTCTTGTTCCGATCGGTGGTGGCGGACTGGCTACCGGTGTATCTACACTGGCCAAGATGATGAATCCGAATATCAAAGTGATCGGTGTAGAACCCGCAGGCGCAAATTGTATGCAGGTTTCTTTGAAGAATAAGAAAGTAACGACACTTCCAATGGTAGACACGATCGCAGATGGTACAGCAGTTAAGACTCCGGGATCAAAGATCTTCCCATACATTCAGAAGAATCTGGACGGTATCATCACAGTAGAAGACAATGAACTGATCGTCTGCTTCCTTGATATGTTGGAAAATCATAAGATGCTGGTTGAAAATTCCGGTCTGCTTACTGTTGCAGCCTTAAAGCATCTGAATGTGAAGGGACAGAAGGTTGTCAGCATCTTAAGTGGCGGTAATATGGATATGATCACATTTGCATCCTTAGTACAGCACGGACTGATTGCCAGAAGCCGTATCTTCACAGTTTCAACCTTGCTTCCGGATAAGCCGGGCGCATTGATGAATATTTCCAAGATTATTGCAGATTTACAGGGAAATATCATCAAACTGGAGCATAACCAGTTTGTATCGATCAACCGTAATTCGGCAGTTGAACTTGTGATCACACTGGAAGCATTTGGTCCGGAACATAAGCAGCTGATCATTAATACGCTCGCAGAACATGGTTACAGACCAAAGGAAAAAATGACAACAGGAATTTATAATTAATGATAAATGTAACTGTAAACGGAACAGAACAGATCAAATGTAATAAAGGAGATAATCTGTATCAGGTACTGACTGCGGCAGGATATGTCTTCGCAGGAAACTGCGGCATGAAAGGACGCTGTAACCGGTGTCTGGTATGGAATCAGGATACTGGCAGTTTTGTAAAAAGCTGCCAGTACATTGTAGATAGGGATATCTCGATACGGCTGGAGGAAGAACAGCTTACCGGTATTACAGGGCATAAGATGAATCTGCCAACCGAACAGAGAAAGAAGTCTGTTACTTCCGCATATGGCATTGCCATTGACATCGGTACGACTACGATCGGTATGGAGCTTGTGGATCTGAATGAGAAAGCAGTTAAATGCTCATTCAGTACGCTTAACTCACAGATCGCGACAGGTGCTGATGTCGTAGCGAGGATTCAAGCGGCAGATACAAAGGAAGGTCTTAAGCATCTGCGGTCACTTTTGTTTTCGGATATTCAAAAGGGTGTTGACCATATGCTTATAAATACGCCGGAAGCTGTAGATCATATCCGCAGATATGTTCTGGCAGGAAATGCAACGATGCTTTCGATCGCAGAAGGGCTTACGACAGAGAATCTGTTTGGATATCCGTTTACACTTAAGAATTCGGATATCCGGGTGATAGAACAGAATGACTTTATCGTTTCTCCATCTTTTGAGAATGCGGCTTCGGATGTTATCTGTCTGCCGAATATTGCTGCATTTTCCGGCGCAGATATTGCAGCAGGCGCAGTTGCCGCAGAGATTGATCGGGATTTCTCATATCGTATGCTGATTGATCTTGGAACAAACGGGGAGATCATTCTCTGTAATAAGGAATACGGAGTGGCGACCTCTGCTGCCTGTGGTTCAGCGTTTGAAGGATGTTTTCGTACAGCAAATGTATTCGGTTCGAATATATTTGACATGCTGGCATTATTGTTAAAACGGGGACAGATGGATGCGGAAGGAGTGCTTGCGGAACCGTATTTTGAATCCGGTATCTCGATGGGAAGCAACATGAAGATTGACATGGAGACGATTCGGGCATTTCAGCTTGGAAAATCAGCAATTCTTTCAGGAATCATGATGCTTGTAAGAGAGATCGGTATTGAGCTTTCCGATATTGCTGAAGTCTGTATTGCAGGAGGCTTTGGATTCCATCTAAATTTGACAAATGCAGTAACACTGGGACTATTCCCGCAGAGCTTTCAGGGGAAAATGAAGGTTCTTGGCAATACTTCACTTGAGGGCGCATATTTGTCCTTGATTGAACCGGGTTTTATTGATACAATAAACAGGTTTAAAGAGAAGATCCGGTATGTGGATCTGAGTAATCGTTCGGATTTTAATACAATATATATCGAGCATCTGCCGTTTCGGATATATTAGACCGGAATAAGTATGAAAGATAGAGTAAGCTGATATTCTGGAAGCTTTTTCATACATTTTGGAGATGCAGAGTTGAGGCGTAGAATATGGAATTACTGAGTATTGCCAGTGGTAGCAGTGGAAATTGCTATTATGTAGGCAACGAAGAGACACATCTGCTTGTAGATGCAGGCGTAAGTGGTAAGAAAATTGAAACAGCATTAAATGAGATCGACCGGAAACCGTCAGATTTGGATGGAATTCTTGTAACACATGAGCATATTGATCATGTAAAAGGACTTGGTGTTATGGCGAGAAAGCATGGCATACCGATCTATACAACAGGGGGAACGATCTCTGAGATTAAGAAAATGTCGTCCGTTGGAACGATTGATGACAGCTTGTTTCATGAGATCGAACCGGATGAACCATTCATTATTAACAATCTGTCGATCGATGCATCAGCGATCTGGCACGATGCCGCTGATCCGGTATGTTACAGTATCAGTGACGGAAAAAGTAAATTTTCCATTGCAACGGATATGGGGAATTTTGATGACTATGTTGTAAATAAATTAAAGAATTCCGATATCATGGTGATCGAAGCAAATCATGATATACGGATGCTTCAGGCGGGACCATATCCATATTATCTGAAGCAGCGTATTCTGGGAAACCGCGGACATCTGTCCAACGAGCGTTCCGGACAGTTAATAAAAGCATTGTTAAACAGTCATATCAAAGCAATCCTGCTTGGTCACCTGAGTAAGGAAAATAATTTTGAAGAACTGGCATATGAGACGGTAAAGCTTGAGCTTTCAGATAATGAATATGCATCGGATGTCAGGGAATTCGGTCTTGAGGTAGCGAGACGCGATCGGCCCGGTGCTTTGCTCACAGCCGGAAATTAATGATAATGAATTGTTCATCAATTATAAAAATACTATTTGAAGAAGATTCTTTTGCATATCAAAAGAATTTATTATAAAACCAAATAAATGGTGATATATAGGAGGATACATACATCATGAAAAAAAGAATTATTACAGTAGTTGGTAAAGACAGCATCGGAATCACAGCAAAGGTCTGTGTATACCTTGCAGAGAACAGTGTCAATATCCTTGATATTGCACAGACAATTGTAGGCGGGTACTTCAATATGATGATGGTCGTTGATATACAGGAATCTTCAAAGTCAACAGAAATTATCGCAAATGAACTGAAAGAGATCGGCGATGAGATTGGTGTACAGATTAAGGTACAGCATGAGAAAATCTTTGAAACCATGCACAGAATCTAAGATTTAGAATAGAAAAAGGCGAAAAGAGGTCACACTATGATTAGTATAAATGAAGTAATTGAAACCAATGCCATGATCAGCAAGATGAATCTGGATGTCAGAACGATCACAATGGGTATCAGCCTGTTAGACTGCGTTGGTGCGGATGTAGGAGAAACCTGTGAGAAGATCTACACCAAGATCACAACAAAGGCAAAGGATCTTGTATTTATCGGAAATGATATCGGAAGAAAATATGGTATTCCGATCGTAAATAAAAGAATCTCAATCACACCAATCGCATTGATCGGAAGTTCTGTTTGTAAGTCAACAGATGATTATGTAACGATCGCAAAGACATTGGATAAGGCTGCAGATGCCGTAGGCGTAAACTTTATCGGTGGTTATTCCGCTCTTGTATGTAAGGGCATGACTCCATCCGATGAACTTCTGATCCGTTCCATTCCGGAAGCACTTGCATGTACCGGTAAGGTATGCAGCTCTGTAAATGTCGGTTCTACAAAGACAGGTATCGATATGGATGCTGTAAAACTGATCGGTGAAATGGTAAAAGAGACAGCAGAGCTTACAAAAGAGGAAGATTCCCTTGGATGCTGCAAGTTCGTAGTATTCTGTAATGCACCGGATGATAACCCGTTTATGGCTGGTGCATTCCATGGCGTTACAGAGGGCGATTGCGTTATCAATGTCGGCGTCAGCGGTCCCGGTGTTGTTAAGAGTGCATTGGAAGAAGTTCGTGGTGAGAATTTTGAGGTTCTCTGTGAAACGATCAAGAAGACAGCATTTAAGGTTACAAGAGTTGGACAGCTTGTTGCAAAGGAAGCATCCGAACGTCTCGGTGTTCCGTTTGGTATCGTAGATTTGTCACTTGCACCTACACCCGCAATCGGAGACAGTGTTGGTGAGATTCTTGAGGAGATTGGTCTGGAATATGCCGGTGCTCCGGGAACTACAGCAGCACTTGCTTTATTAAATGATCAGGTAAAGAAGGGCGGTGTTATGGCTTCTTCTTATGTTGGTGGTTTAAGTGGTGCATTTATCCCTGTCAGTGAAGATCAGCGTATGATCGATGCGGTATCAGCAGGTGCACTTTCTCTTGAAAAATTAGAGGCAATGACCTGTGTATGTTCTGTTGGACTTGATATGATCGCAATTCCCGGTGATACATCAGCAGCTACCATTTCCGGTATCATTGCAGATGAGATGGCACTCGGTATGATCAATCAGAAGACAACGGCTGTACGTCTGATCCCTGTTATCGGCAAGGGCGTTGGTGATCAGGCTGAATTTGGTGGACTGCTTGGCTATGCACCGATCATGCCGGTCAACCGGTTTTCATGTGAAAAATTTATCAACCGTGGAGGCAGAATCCCTGCACCTATCCACAGTTTCAAGAACTAATATAAATAACGGAGAATAAAATGAGAAAGCTTGCATTATCAGATGAGATTTTAATGAGTATCGAAAAACCTGCCAGATATATCGGAGGGGAATATAACAGTGTCATGAAGGACAAGGAACAGGTCGATGTCAGATTTTGCATGTGTTTCCCGGATGTGTATGAGATCGGAATGTCCCATCTCGGCATCCAGATTTTATATGACATGTTCAACCGGAGAGAAGATACCTGGTGTGAACGTGTTTATTCTCCGTGGCCGGATCTGCATAAGGTTATGAAAGAACAGCACATTCCGTTATTTGCCCTAGAGTCTCAAGATCCTTTAAAAGAGTTTGATTTTCTTGGCATCACTCTTCAGTACGAAATGTGTTATACGAATATCTTGCAGGTGCTTGATCTGGCTGAGATTCCGATCTGGTCGAAAGACCGGAAAAAAGGGGATCCGATTGTGATCGCAGGTGGTCCCTGTTCTTACAATCCGGAACCGATCGCTGATTTCTTTGATATTTTCTATATCGGAGAGGGCGAAACAGTGTATGGTGATCTGATCGAATTATATAAGATCTATAAACATTCCGATATGACAAGAGAAGAATTCCTGATCAAGGTGTCACAGATTCCGGGGCTTTATGTGCCGGCTCTTTATGATGTCACTTATCATGAGGATGGAACGATCGCATCCTTTGGACCGAAATATGAAGGTGTTCCAAAGACGATTCTGAAACAGGTGGTTACGGATATGTCATCCGCTGTCTATCCGGAGAAGCCGGTTGTCTCTTATATGAAGGTTACACAGGACCGTGTTGTATTGGAGATCATGCGTGGCTGTATCCGTGGATGCCGATTCTGTCAGGCGGGTATGATCTATCGTCCGACCAGACCGAAGGATGTAAACGTACTGAAGCATTATGCGGAGGCTATGTTAGACAATACCGGTCAGGAGGAGATTACCTTCAGTTCGCTTAGTTCCAGTGATTATCAGTCACTTCCTGAGCTTACGGACTGCTTGATCGAGAAGATGGACAACAATCATGTCAATATCTCCCTTCCATCCCTCAGAATCGATGCATTTTCCCTTGATGTTATGCAGAAGATTCAAGATATCAAGAAGAATTCCCTGACATTTGCACCGGAAGCCGGAACACAGCGATTAAGAAATGTTATAAATAAAGGTCTGACAAAAGAGAATATATTAAACGGTTCGTTACAGGCGTTCCTTGGCGGCTGGAATAAGGTCAAGCTGTACTTTATGATGGGACTTCCGACAGAGACTTATGATGATATTACAGGTATTGCAGACCTCTCAGAGGAGATCAGTGAACTGTATTTTGCAAATATACCAAAAGAGAAACGGGATGGTCGTGTCATGGTATCGGCTTCCGCATCTTATTTCGTACCAAAGCCATTTACACCATTCCAGTGGGCGCCGATGATAACACCGGAGGAATTCCAGAAGCGTGCGTATTTTGTTAAAGATAAATTCCGTGAAGCAAAGAACCACAAGAGTCTGAAATTCGCATACCATGAAGCGGATATCACCATCTTAGAAGGTTTGCTTGCCAGAGGTGACCGTAAGCTCTGTCAGGTAATCTATGATGTCTATCAGTCCGGACAGATTTTTGATGCGTGGACGGAATATTTTGATAAATCAAACTGGGACAATGCGCTTGAAAAGAATCATATTGATATCGGCTTCTATACCTATCGTGACAGATGTGTAGATGAGATCCTCCCGTGGGATTTCATAGATATCGGAGTGACAAGAAAGTTTATGGAAAAGGAATGGGAGCGCGCACAGGCAGAGGTCGTTACACCAAACTGCCGGATGAAGTGTTCCGGCTGCGGCGCAGCGAAGTTTGGAGGAGGTGTTTGTTTTGAAAATAAGAATTAAATACTCCAAACTTGGAAATCTGAAATTTATCGGTCATCTGGATGTCATGCGTTATTTCCAGAAGGAGATCCGCCGGGCAAAGCTGGATATCAGTTATTCCAAAGGTTATTCTCCACACCAGATCATTTCATTTGCAGCACCGCTTGCACTTGGGATTACATCGGATGGTGAATATTTTGATGCAGAATTTAATTCTGTGACAACTTCGGCTGAGATGATCGAAGCTTTAAATGCGGTATCCGTTGATGAGATACATGTTACGAAATGTGTGCAGATCCCGGAGAATGCAAAGAATGCTATGTCGATCGTTGCTGCATCGGATTATGAGATCACATTCCGGGAGCAGAATGATCTCAGTGAAAAACTGCTTGCTTCCGTTGAAGAGTTGAATAAACAGGACGAGATCATTGTATTAAAGAAAACAAAAAAGAGTGAAAAAGAAGAAAATATCCGTCCGGGTATTTTAAAGCTGGAACGGAGAGGTGACAGTATCTACATGCTGTTACAGACCGGAAGTGTCTATAATCTGAAACCGGAATTAGTGGTAAAGGCATTATATGACCTTTGCGGTGAGACCTATGATTTCTTCCGGATCTATATTCACCGACTGGAAACGTATTATGACAAAGACGGCTCGTTACAGCCGCTTTATATGGCAGGTGAAGAATTCTGATGAATAAGCTTGTAATAACAAATTATGAAGATCATATACTGGAAGCTCTTTATTCGGATGGAAAGCTGTCAGATCTGATGTTATTTGATCGACAATCCATCTTATCGAATATCTATGTCGGCAAGGTGGAAAATATCGTGTCCAATATAGACGCAGCCTTTGTCGATATCGGTACAGGGCTTCCGTGCTATTATAGTATCACTGATAATAAACATATATTTTTAAATGCAAAAAAAGATTCTGTGTTAAAAGCCGGAGACGAGATTCTCATACAGGTAAGCAAGGATGCAATCAAGACAAAGAATCCGGTCGCTACGTCGGAAATTGAATTGAAGACAGAAAATCTTCTTGTGAATACATCAGGCAGGATTGGTATATCCGGGAAGATCCGAAAGAAAGAGACAAGAGATCATCTGCACCAACTGGCGAAGAGAGTATTGCCGGATGGATTTGGCTGTATCTTACGAACTGTCTGTCAGGAGCTGCCGGATAAAGTTATATTGTCGAATTTAAACGAACTATCTGAAAAATTAGAACAGATCATACAGACAGCAAAGACCAGAACCTGTTATTCCTGTCTGTATAAGAATGATGCGGAATATCTCGATTATTTTATATTAAAGCATAATGCAGGGCTTCAAGAGATCGTAACGGATCAGAAGGCGGTATTTGATGAATTCGAGACCTATCTGTCAGAGAAACAGATTACGGATGTGAAGCTTACCATGTATAATGATAAGAACTGTAATCTGCTGACTTTATATAATCTGCCAAGAGATCTGGAAAATCTGAAAAAGGAACGGGTCTGGATGAAGTCGGGCGCATATCTGGTGATTGAACAGACAGAAGCGATGGTCGTGATCGATGTAAATACCGGTAAATCGGTCGATAAACATTCTTTTGAGGAACATCTGCTCCGTATCAATTCTGAAGCGGCAGTCGAGGTATGCAGACAGTTAAGACTGCGGAATCTGTCGGGGATCATCGTAGTTGATTTTATAAATATGAAGCAATCGGGCTCAATGGATATTATAAAAGATATCCTTGAACAGGAGCTGGCAAAGGATTCTGTTCCGGCAGCATTTGTGGATGTTACTAAGCTTTCTCTGGTAGAATTGACCCGAAAAAAAATTCGCAAATCGTTGAAAGAACAGTTGACAAAATAAAACCAAAATGGTAGAGTGTACTAGTGTGCCGCACAGTGAGGTATAAGTTCGCATATTTTTATGCGACACCACAACTGGCGAGTTTGATTAAGGAGGTAAACCCTATGTACGCAATTATAGCAACAGGCGGTAAGCAGTACAAGGTAGCTGAAGGAGATGTAATCAGAGTTGAGAAGCTTGGAGCAGAAGCTGGCAGCGAAGTAACATTTGACGACGTTATTTTAGTAAGTACTGATTCAGACGTTAAATGTGGTGATGCAGTTGCAAACGCAACCGTTACAGCATCTGTAATTGGTGATGGCAAGGCTAAGAAGGTAGTTGTTTACAAGTACAAGAGAAAGACTGGCTATCATAAGAAGAATGGTCACAGACAGGCTTATACACAGGTTGAGATCAAGTCAATCAACGCATAATCTGTTATGATAAAGGTAACCATTTATAAAAACGCTAATTCAGACACAATGGGATTTTATGTATCCGGTCATGCAGGATATGCAGATTCAGGATCTGATATCGTATGCAGTGCTGTATCGGCACTTGCGATCACGGTTGTGAATTCTGTTGAACGCTTTTGTGAGGAAGCATTTCATGTAGACAGCGATCAGAAAAACGGAGATATGAAGTTTCTGTTTGATGAACAGCCGGGACATGATGCCTTACTGATCATGGGAGTGTTTGAGACAGGTATTACGGATATCAGTGAATCCTATAGTGATTTTGTTTGTATAACCTTTAAGGAGGTGTAATTGAAATGATGAAGATGGAACTTCAGTTTTTTGCTCATAAAAAAGGTGTGGGTTCTACTAAGAATGGCAGAGATTCCGAGTCTAAGAGATTAGGAGCTAAGCGCGCTGACGGTCAGTTCGTTAAGGCTGGAAACATCCTTTACAGACAGCGTGGAACAAAGATTCATCCAGGTCTTAACGTTGGTATCGGCGGAGATGATACATTATTCGCTACTGCTGATGGTATCGTTAGATTTGAGAGAAAGGGTAGAGATAAGAAGCAGGTTTCTATTTACCCTGTAGTAAATGAGTAATATTACTTAGTTTATGCATGTTATTAGCCGGAGTAAATATAGTTTATTCCGGCTTTTTCTTTACATACGGATGTATGTATAAAGGAGGAAAGCAATGTTTGCAGACAGAGCCAGAATATTTATCAGAGCAGGAAAAGGCGGAGACGGACATGTATCCTTCCGTCGTGAGAAATACGTGCCGGACGGAGGTCCGGATGGCGGAGATGGCGGCAAAGGTGGAGACGTGATCTTTGTAGTAGATGAAGGTTTGAACACCCTGACTGATTTCAGACATATAACAAAGTACAGAGCACAGGATGGCGAACCGGGCGGTAAGAGAAACTGTCATGGCGCAAATGGTGCAGATGTTGTATTAAAAGTTCCGCCAGGAACTGTCATTAAGGATTCTGAGACAGGAAAAGTGATCCTTGATATGGCAGATAAGAAAGAACCGGTCGTACTGTTAAAGGGTGGACGAGGTGGACGAGGTAACCGTAATTATGTTACGTCAACCATGCAGGCTCCAAAGTACGCACAGCCGGGACAGCCGGCAAAAGAATTGATCGTCGATCTGGAACTTAAGTGTATCGCAGATGTCGGTCTTGTTGGTTTCCCAAGCGTAGGTAAATCAACCTTCCTTGCAAGAGTTACAAATGCAAGACCAAAGATTGCAGAATATCATTTTACGACACTGACACCAAATCTTGGTGTTGTAGATCTCGGAGAGCATAATGGATTTGTTATCGCGGATATTCCGGGAATCATCGAAGGCGCAGCAGAGGGTGTCGGACTTGGTCTGGAATTCCTGCGTCATATCGAACGTACAAAGGTGATCATCCACATTGTTGACGCAGCTTCGATCGATGGCAGAGATCCGGTCAATGATGTAAAGATCATTAATGAAGAATTGAAAAAATACAACAAGGATATCGAAAGCCGTCCAACGGTTATAGCGGCAAATAAGATCGATGCCTTAGATGAGATCGGTTACGAGACTGTGATCGAGATGTTAAAGGAAGAATTCGAAAAAGACGGTGTGAAGATATTCCCAATCTCAGCAGTATCCGGTAAGGGTATTTCCGAGCTTTTATGGTATGTCAACGACCTTGTAAAGAATGCACCGGATGATGTAGTCGAATTCGAACCGGAGGTTGATCTCGATTTCCATGATAATCCGGATCTTCCTTTTGAGGTCAGCTACAATGAAGAAGATGACGTATATGTGATCGAGGGACCTCGTATTGAACGTATGCTTGGATATACGAATCTGGAATCAGAAAAAGGATTTGAGTTCTTCCAGAAATTCTTAAAGACAAACGGTATCTTAGACCAGCTGGAAGCGCTTGGAATCGGCGAAGGCGATACCGTTCGTATGTATGGACTGGAATTTGATTATTATAAATAAAGATAAATGTGATAACAAACCGGCAGGTGATTCTGCCGGTTACAGGATATAAGTTAGGAGTATACTATGACAAGTAAGCAGAGAGCATATTTAAAAGGACTGGCAATGAATATCGATCCGATCTTAAACATCGGCAAGAGTTCCCTGACACCGGAATTTACACAGTCTGTAAATGAAGCGTTAGAGGCCAGAGAGCTGGTTAAGATCTCAGTATTAAAGAATTGTCTGGATGATCCGAGAGAAATGGCTGCCATGATCGCAGAACGTACCAAATCAGAAGTCGTTCAGGTCATCGGCCGTAAGATCGTATTCTATCGTCCATCCAAAGAGCATAAGAAAATCGAGCTTCCAAAATAATATGAAAGATCAGAACATGAAGATTGGTATTTTAGGCGGCAGCTTTAATCCGGTTCATAACGGCCATCTGGAGCTTGCAAAACAGGCTCTGGCGCAGTTTGCACTGGATCAGATCTGGCTGATGCCGAATCATATCCCGGCATACAAGAAGTGGGACAGATCGGTTACAAATGAAGACAGACTCCATATGGTAGAGCTTGCAGTAAAGGATCATGACAGACTTCGTTGTTCGGATCTGGAATTACAGCGTGGCGGAGTTACCTATACCGTTGATACACTGGCACAGCTACATGAACAGTATCCGGATACGGAATGGTATTTCATCATGGGTGGGGATTCGATCCTTGCATTTGACAGCTGGAGAGAACCGGACAGGATTCTTTCTCTCTCTAAATTGATCGTTACAACGAGAGATCAGATCCAGGCGGAAGATATCGAGGCTAAGATCCGGCATTTAAAGAAACTATATGCAGATGCGGATATCAGACAGATGCAGATCCATCCGGTTGATGTGTCATCGTCCGGCATCCGGGAAGCCATTAAAAACGGACAGGATATATCAGGAGCCGTACCAATGGCAGTATACCGCTATATTAAGGAATATGGGCTATATCAGACGGATGAAAACCTTGATCAAAACCTTGATCAACAGACAAATAATTGACGCAGATTGGTAAAACAGTATAATATAGCTCAGAAACAATTTACAGGAGAAGGGGCAGAACAATGAACAGACAGGAAATGAGAGAGAAACTTCAGAAGAAACTGACAGATCGAAGATTTGAGCATTCGTTAGGGGTAGAATATGTATCAGGCTGTCTGGCTATGGTACATGGTGTAAATGTAGAAAAAGCACTGACTGCAGGACTATTACATGATTGTGCAAAGTGCCTTTCACCGGAAGAAAAGATCGAGCGTTGTACGAAGAATAATCTTCCGATCAGCGAATGTGAATATAATAATCCGGAACTCTTACATGCCAAGCTTGGGGCATTCTACGCAAGAGAAAAGTACGATGTAAAGGATCCGGATATCCTGTCTGCAATCGCATGTCATACCACCGGAAAACCGGCAATGAATATGCTTGAGAAGATCCTGTTTGTTGCAGACTATATCGAGCCGAACCGGAAACCATTAAAGGAGATCGAGGAGATCCGGAAGGAAGCATTTACCGATATTGACAAATGCATCGTTCATATACTGAAAAATACTTTATCGTATCTTGAGACCACAACGGATGATACTGATCCGATGTCAATCGATACTTATAATTATTATGTTGCTCATCAATCGGTAGCGGATAAGCTGAAAGAAGACGATATTTAAACAGGCAACAATAAATAAACGGATGGGGTACAATATTAAAATCAATATACAGAGCAGGAGGAGCGTCATATATGAATACAGCACAGGAAATGGCAGCAATTGTTTATAAAGCCCTGGATGATAAAAAAGCCTTTGATATTAAGATACTTGATATTAAAAAGATCTCTGCTGTAGCTGATTATTTTGTTATTGCAGACGGAACAAACAAGAATCAGGTACAGGCGATGTGCGACAGTGTGGAAGAAGAAATGCACAAAGCCGGATATTCTTTAAAAAGTGTGGAAGGATATTCACAGGGAGGATGGATTTTGTTAGATTATTATGATATAATTGTTCATATCTTTTCGGATGAGGCACGCAGATTCTATGATATCGAACGCATCTGGAATGATGCAGCCGATGTAACAAAGGATTTACTTTCATAGATATGTTTTTGGGGTAGGTATGAACGATAACAGATTATTAAAAGACAATTATATAAAGATCAATCATATAGCAGCGAAGTGTATGCGTTTTTTTGTTGCACTGATAGTTGCGTTATGGGCATTTGCATTTTTCAGCAGAGAATGTAACCTTGTAGTGGTTACGATATGTATGGTTCTCTGCTGTATTTTTTCGCTTATTCCAACACTTGTTATTGACTTTTTCAAGCATGACAGGAATGAGGCAATCAAATATGTAGTCATATGTATCGCAGTTTTTAACTGTATGATATTGAGCTCTGTATTTTCCCATATGGCACTGGTTGTCTGGATCTTCCCGATCCTGCTGACATCGTTATATTATAATAAGACGCTGGTCGTATTTACTGCGCTGATGTCTACTGTCGGTGTTATCCTTGCAGATTTTATCAATCTTACATACTGTGATTTCATGGTTGCGCCGATTTATCTGGACTATACAGACAGCATGGTCTTATCGGTATTTCCATGTGTGATCACGATTCTGATCCTGTCACTCGTTGCATATTTCATTGTATCCAGGAACTCTACGATGCTGAATTCCGTAATTGATAACGCAGAAGAAGTAAAGAGCAATCAGAAAGAGCTGATATTTGCATTTGCTGAATTATCCGAGAGTAAATCCAAATATACAGGAGAACACATCAAACGTGTAGCAGATTACATGCGGGTGCTCGGAAAGGCATCCGGTTTTGATGATGATTACGTTGATAAGCTGTCAACGGCTGCCATGATGCATGACATCGGAAAGCTTATGATCAGTGAGGAGATCCTGGATAAGCCCGGTAAACTGACAGATGAAGAATTTGCGATCATGAAAAGTCATGTTCTCTATGGTGATGCACTTCTGGAGCATTGTCCGGGTGAGATCATGCAGATTGCAAGAACGATTGCAAAGGAGCATCATGAACGCTGGGACGGAACAGGATATCTAGGTATGAAGGGTGAGGAGATTGCCTATATCAGCCGTTTAATGGCGGTATGTGACGTTTTCGATGCACTTACCTCTGAACGGTACTACAAGCGCGGATGGTCCGTAGAAGAGACGTATAATGAGATCGTAAGCCTGTCCGGAAAGCATTTTGATCCACAGGTTGTAGAGCTGTTCAAGCAGAACTTTGACGCATTCAAGGAGATCGCAGAGAGACAGCCGGATAAACAGGTATATTAATTAAAGATGATATAATAAAATGCACCTCTTAATTGATATTCCTCTTGTCGAGTAGACAGGTGGAATATCAGTTTGTCAGGTATTTGTTATGCCTGATATCGTTTGAGGTGCATTTTTATAAAAAATTTGAACAAATTAAGTATGATTAGATAAAATTGCGGAACAGACCTATCACACGGCCTAGGATCTCGCAATGTTCGACAAGGATCGGATCCATATAATCATTTTCCGGCTGTAACCGGATATAACCATTTTCTTTATAAAATGTCTTAACTGTTGCAGAATCCTCGATCAATGCAACGACGATTTCGCCATTTCTGGCAGAAGAGCACTGCTCAACAATTACAAGATCCTTTTCATAAATACCTACATTGATCATACTGTCACCCTTTACACGAAGCATAAAGGTCTGGTTATTCGTATTATGAATATATTCCGGTGGAACAGGGAAATAGTCTTCGATGTTCTGTTCAGCAAGGATAGGCTGACCACAAGAAACCGTTCCAACGATAGGGATGTTTACCAGTTCCCGTTTGGTAAGTGAAAAATCATCGTCTATGATCTCAATTGAGCGGGACTTTGTCAGATCCCTTCTGATATAGCCCTTTGCCTCTAATGATGATAACTGAGCATGTACAGAAGAAGTAGACTTCAGATCAACAGCCTGACAGATTTCTCTGATTGATGGCGGATACCCCTTTGCAAGAATCTCATGACGTATATATTCAAGGATCTGCGTTTGCTTATCCGTGAGCTTTTCTTTACCCATATGTAAATCCTCCTAAATGTATTTAAAAACTTATATAAATAATAGTAGCACACAATTGTTTGTTTTGCAAACAAATGTTCTTTTTCTTGTGTGTGTTTTTTTCCCCATCCATATTGGTATTATAAAGGAGTGATCGGGATATGACGAATGTATTTTCGAGTAATCCATACAAATGTTCGAAAATATATTGACAAATGAACAACTGTTCGATATAATTTATTCAAACATTTGTTCAGAAGATTATATTATATATAGAATTGAGTTTTAAGGAGGAAAAGAACATGAAGAACGTAGTAAGATTTATCAGTACAAAGAAGATTTTCATTATAGCAGGTATTATTCTGGTTACAGTATTGTATATCCTTATATCACATAAGGATTCACCGGCAACCAGCGCATCGAACGCAAGTAAGAAATATTATAAATGTATCACCATAGAAGAAGGAGATACCCTTTGGGACATCGCAAATGAATACAAGACGGAAGAGTATGCTTCCACACAGGATTATATCGATGAAGTGCTTGCGATGAATAATCTGAATACAGATGTCATCGTAGATGGAACTAATTTACTGATTCCATATTATAAAGTAAATGATTACGAATAAATAATAAAAAGTATCTGTTATGCAATGTTATATTGACTGTCTGTTTGAATTAAGATTTACCATATAACATAAAAACAGATACTTTTTATTTTTAAAAACAGGAGTATATATATAATCATAAAACAAGTATAGAATACAGAATAAATTCTATACTTAAATCCGATTATCTGGCATCTTTATTGTAAAGTCTTGGATTGTCAATCTTTACAGGCCAGCCATCCAGAGTTCCTCGTTCAATAGCGGAAAAAATCCGTTGTTTGCAACCGGGAGTTTCCTTTTCCAGCTCCGCCAGTGCCTGTTTTGCATATTCACGTTTCGTATATCCATCGGCAGGACATGGACTTTTAATCACAGGAAGCTGCATATCATTTTTAAAAGAGATAATTTCACCTTCGTTTATATACATAAGAGGGCGAATAACCATCAATTTGCTTTTATCCAGATATGTTTTTGGTGAGAAAGTATGGATTCTGCCTTCGAATAATAAGGACATTAAAAAGGTTTCAATAAAATCATCCTTATGATGCGCATAAGCGATCTTATTACATCTGAGATCATTTAGTTTCTGATTTAATGCACCTTTTCGCATTTTCGCGCATAGAGAACATGGATTTTTCTCTTTACGGATATTAAATACTATATCATATATTTCTGTATCTACAATATAATAAGGAACATAAAGTTCTTTGCATAATTGTTCGATCTTTGTAGTATCAAAATTATCAAAACCGAGATTAACTGTAATAGCGATCAGATCAAATTTTTTTGGATAGAATCGTCGTAATTCAGCCAGAGCATAGAGTAAAGTCAGGCTGTCCTTACCACCAGAAATTCCAACTGCAATTTTATCACCATTATCGATCATTTCATATGAATCGATGGCACGTCTAGTATAACTTAATAACTTTTGTAAATTCATATAATTACCTCAAAATGATAAGATTTGTTTCATAACCGTGTATATTATACTTATAAATGAAATTTGTTTCAAGGAGATATCTATACAATTCTTCGAAAGACAATCTTAACAACATATGAAGGAAATTCTACAAGAATAAAACGGATTTTTGTTTGACATGAAATAAAGAATTGCATTTGGAGTCAGAGTGTGATATAACTAATTTAACAGGCATAACTATTCGCTAAACTCAGGTTTTACGAAAAGTTGTGTCGGAATAATAGGAAGGTAAATCTATTATGGCAAATGAATATACAAATGACATCAATATAAAAAATACAATTTCACTAAGAGATATTCTTGCAGAGCTTCCTTCATATGTCAAGGTTGTCTTTCGAGGAATTGAAAATAAGGCTTCATCCAGAACGCGACTTGGTTATGCCATCGACATAAAGACATTTTATAACTTTTTATGCAGCGAATGTCCACAGTTTCGTGGACGTAAGCCGATCGATATCACCTTGGATGATATTTCAAGGCTTGAGGCTGAAGACATCGAGGAATATCTGGAATATTTGAAATATTATGAAAAAAACGGAAAGATCTATACGAACGGTGAACAGGCAATTAAACGTAAATTATCGGCTTTACGTGTATTCTATGCATATCTCTATAAAAATAACCGTATAAGTTCAAATCCGGCTGAAAAAGTAGATATGCCAAAGATTCATGGAAAAACAATAACCAGATTAGACATAAATGAGATTGCGGATTTTTTAGATGCTGTTGAATATGGTGATCATTTAACCGAGCACCAACAGGCATATCATGCAAAAACAAAGGTTCGTGATCTTGCAATTCTAACCCTTATGCTGGGAACCGGCATAAGGGTATCGGAATGCGTCGGCATCGATCTGAATGATGTGGATTTTAATAATGGTCGAGTGAAGGTAACCAGAAAAGGCGGTTATGAATCTTATGTCTATTTCGGTGATGAAGTTACAGATGCTTTAACGGATTATTTTGAGGAACGCAAACATATAGAGCCTGTATCCGGACATGAAAATGCTCTATTCTTATCCAGTCAGAGAAAACGAATGTCTGTTCGTTCTGTTGAAATGTTGGTGAAGAAATATTCTGAAGGTGTTATCCCTATGAAGCATATCACTCCACATAAATTAAGAAGTACCTATGGTACAGAATTATACAGGGAAACCGGTGATATCTATCTGGTTGCTGATGTCCTTGGACACAGTGATGTAAATACGACAAGAAAACATTATGCAGATATGGATGAGGACAGACGACGAAGTGCAAGAAATCGTGTTCAGTTGCGGGAAAAACGCGACAATTAAAAAATGCGCTGAGTTTTTCTCAGCACATTTTTCATTATGTAAAATCATTTGTCATTTATCCGAGTCATAAAGTATTATCAAGAATACCTGTATGAATGGTTATTAATTATATGTATTATATATTGCATTAATATTTGGTAACGGCATCGTATAACATATCTACACAATTATCAATTCCAAACTGGCTGGAATTCAGGCAGATATCGTAGCCTTTCATCTCGCCCCAACGCTTGGATGTGTAATAGTTGTAGTAAGATGCACGCGACTTATCTTCTTTACGGATCAGATCCTTAGCTTTCGCATCAGTCAGTTCATATTTCTGCGCAATACGTTTTATACGATCATCGATATCTGCATATATAAATGCATTTACAATATTGGAATAATCTCTTAAAGCATAATCGGCACAACGACCTACAAATACGCAGGAACCATCTTTTTCCGCAATAGATTTGATCGTGTCAAATGCAGCCAGGAATACCTTATGATTCAGTGGTAGCTCGCCGGATGTTCCGAATCCCAATGAATACGGATCCATTACCAATGTATAGAGAAAACTGTTTGTTGGTTTCTCGTCAAAATTCTCAAATAATTCTTCGCAGATGCCACTATCTCTTGCCGCGATCTTTAAAAGTTCCTTATCATAAAATGGAATACCAAGCTTTTCAGCAAGTTTCTGTCCGACTTCTCTTCCGCCACTTCCGAACTGTCGTCCTATTGTAATGATTTTGTTGCAAGCCATAATAAAAGCCCCCTTTGCAAGTATGATTTTAATTTGCTATAAAGAATAAACAACTGTTTTCTGTATAAAAACTATAAATTTGTTTACTTTTTATAGTAAAAATTATAACATTTCCACAAAAAAATGTAAATCAAAAAATTCGTTTTATATTAATTTTAATATAAAACGAATTTTAAAGCTCCAGTTGTTTTAACAGTTTCTGGAAATACTCAGGGAGTTCACTTGAAAATTCCACATATTCTTTTGTAGACGGATGAATAAAACCAAGTACACCGGCATGAAGTGTCTGCCCCTGCAGGTGATATGGCTGATTTTTAGGTCCATATACGGCATCTCCTAAAAGCGGATGCTTGATATGTGCCATATGGACACGGATCTGATGTGTCCGTCCGGTTTCCAACTGACATTCGATCAGACAGAAATTGTTTTTCAGTTTTTTCAGAACTTTATAATGGGTGACTGCATGTCTGCCATTCTTATAATTAACCGCCATTTTTTTACGGTCGGTTGGATGTCTTCCAATCGGAAGATCTACCATACCTTCATCTTCTGTAAAATAATTATAGCAGATCGCATAGTATTTTCTTGTAATCGAATGAACGGCAAGCTGCTCCGACAGAAAATTATGTGCAGCATCATTTTTGCAGACAACAAGAAGCCCGGTTGTGTCCATATCAATCCGATGCACGATACCGGGACGAAGTTCTCCGTTAATGCCAGATAAAGAATCCTTGAAATGATACATCAGACCATTTACCAGTGTTCCGGAATAATGTCCGGGAGCCGGGTGAACGACCATGCCCTTTGGTTTGTTTACAATGATGATATCATCATCTTCATATACGATATCAAGCGGAATATCTTCCGGTTCAATTTCTACAGGTAAAATATCCGGGATCGTAATATCTATTTTGTCACCAGACGCGATTTTCAAGCTTGGTTTTGCCTTTTTATCATTTACCAGTACATTTCCATCATCTAACAGTTTTTTCAGAAATGAGCGCGAATAATCGTCAAAGTAATCGGCTAAACTTTTATCAACCCGTTTGCCTTTCCAGTTTTCATCTGCTTCAATATTATAAGTTTCCATATATTATTCCTGCTCTGAATCTTTCTTTGACTTTCCAAATAGATCGTCCAGTTCATTATCCTTGTATTTGAACAGGATAAAAACCAACAGGATGATCATACTACAGGTTACATAGATATCTGCAACATTAAAGACCGGAAAATTGATCAGACGGAAATCAAACATATCTATTACATAACCAAGACGGATACGATCGATCATATTTCCGACAGCTCCGGAAAAAACAAAAATAAATAAAATCCGAAGATCTTTGTACCTATTCATCTTTAACATCCGAACATAAAAATATACAAGAAATGCCAGAACAAGAATGGTTATTGCCAGTAGAAAATAACGCTTTCCCTGCAAGCTGCCCCATGCAGCTCCTTTATTTTGAATATATGTAATATGAAAAACCTGTTTGATAACAGGTATTGTGTCATATAAAGCCATATGACTTGTGATCAGAAATTTCACAATCTGATCCAGTCCGATCAAAAGAAGTATACTTATACATGCAAGAATACTGTTTTTTTTCATTATCGTTACCTTTCTGGAGTATATCTTTTATTAGCAATTCCCTGTCCGACATTCATTCAGACAGGGAATTAAAGAAAAATTCTATTATATTATTCGTTTCTGAATTTGAATGGATCAACAAATGATCCACCACCTAAATTTTTTGTGTAAACAGAAGAATCACTGGCAACATTGCTGCTGTCTGCACTTCCACCAAGTGTGGAATCGCCCATTCCTGAGCCTCCGCCACCGCCGAGTGTAGATTCTTCTCTGCCCTGAGGATCTCCTCCAAAGGATGCAAAGGAACCTGATCCGGCGTTTTCACTGCCAGATGAACCTGGTGTATAGACGGCAGCATTTCCGTTGAAATACTTGGCATCCTTCATGATCTCATCAAAGTCTACTCCCAATTCTTCATTAATTGGATTGGTAGCAAGAAACTGAAGATGAGAATCCATCAGATTTTTAAATGCCATTGTATAATCACGATACTGCTGTTTGATTCCTTCAATGCTGTCTTCAATCCGATCCAGCTCTTCCCGTGCCTGATGAACTATGTTATTTGCCTTGATTTTGGCATCATTTTCAATGATCTTAGCCTTGTCATTTGCATTCTTCGTAGCTTCTTCTGCATTCTTCTCTGCAAGCATAAGTGATTTCTGAAGCTTCGATTCTGTTGTTCTGTAATGAACCAGACTATCGGTAAGTGTTTTTACCTGATTTGTTAATTCAGCATTAGACTTATATAATTCCGTATAACTCATGACAACAATGTCAAAAAATGAGTCAACATCTTTTTTTGTATACCCCATGCCATGCTGAAATTTCTTTTGTTGTAAATCAACAGGTGTAAGCATTTGTAATCCTCCCTATCATACCTTCAGAATATGTTGATACAGACTGATATCAAAATTGACTTAATATTTTCCTAATTCAGGAGAAAGAAAAGCATCATTTAATAACTCTTCTCTGAGATCGCCTGATACATAGATGTCAGCAGGTGCTGCAATAAATATATTACCGGATATCGCCTGTAATGAACCATCTAAGGAATAACATGCGCCGGCAATGAAATCAATGATACGCTGGGCTGTTGATAACTCCATACCTTCCATATTGATCACAATCGCCTGACCACCCTTTAAATGGTCAATGATCATCTGGGCATCATCAAATTCATCTGGTTTAATAACAAATACCTGCTGGGAACCTCCCTGGCTTCTGTTGTTAAAAGATACAAGTTTTGAATTGCCTGATGATGCTGGAGCTGATGTTCTGGCAGCTTTTGTAAATTTCTGCTTTTTTGCAGGCTGGGCTGCTGTCTGTGATGCAGCGGTAAAGGAAGATGCACGTCCGTTTACAGCTTTGGTCTTTGGAACATAATCCTCTTCGAAATCCTCTTCGTCATCGTCATCATATTCATCATCTTCAAATAAATCATCTTCATATTCATCACTGGACTCATCTACTTTGAAAAAATCCAGAAAGCTTTTTTTTCCATTCTTTGCCATAATGGTTCTCCTTTAAATATTATAATTTCTTTCACCGAAGATACCGGTTCCAACTCGGACCATGGTAGCACCCTCCTCGACAGCTACTTCATAGTCATTTGTCATACCCATTGATAAGACATTCATATGAACATTATCAATGTTTTTAGAATTGATGTCAAGTAATAATTCCTTAAGGCGACGGAAGTGCACGCGATTCTCTTCCGGATTGGCTACAAATGGTGCAATCGTCATCAGTCCATCAATATGTATATGAGGAAAGTCTTTGATCTGCCGGATCAGGTCTTCCGTTTCCTCAACGGATACACCAAACTTGCTTTCTTCCCCTGCAACATTTACTTCTATTAAAACAGGAACAACAACATTATGCTTTGCTGCTTCTTTTTCAATCGTTTTTGCAAGATTCACGGAATCAACAGAATGTATCAGGCAGACCTTATCAACGATATATTTGACTTTGTTCGTCTGCAGATGCCCGATCATATGCCATTTGACCGGTCTGGATATATGTTCATATTTATCGACCAGTTCCTGAACCTTGTTCTCTCCAAAATTTTCAGCATCTGTATTCTGTAATAATTCTTCAATATCACTTAACGGTTTGGTCTTGCTGACAGCGATCAGAGTAACCGCATCCCTGTTCCGACCAGCCCGTTTGCATGCTTCTGTGATCTTTTTATCTATGCTTTCGTAATTTTCCTGTAACATCATTCATCACTCCTAATATATGATCTGGTTTTCCTTTACGGAGGTGGCATCCAATGCGATCCTGTCGTAAGCAGAGATACCATATGCGGTATTTGGATCAATGATCGAATAATCATCACCATCTACAATAACATCAATCTGCTTAAATACTGCAGTACCTTGTGTAACGCAGAAAACACCTTTTAATTTGTATGTGCCGGCGGTAGATGTGTTAAATGTAATATCTGATTCGTTTGCTGCAAGAACGGTATTATCATCTATATCTGCCGGGTCCACATAACAGAAATGATCATCTGTAAAATATATAGTAGGGGATATCTGTTCAACCGAAGTTGTTCCATCCGCTGTTAATACGATCTTATTAAAATATTTTTTCTCGGTTGTTCCGCTTCCTCCAGTCAGATAGCTGACTGGGATCATCAGAACATCCTTTTCGGTAATCGCTGAATTCGGAATCTTTAGTCCTTTTGTTTCTGAGAATACAAATGTGATATTCAAATAACGATCAGCGACATATTCTGCCAGATAACGGTGCATATTTATAATAATGAAATAATTTCCATCCTGTTCAACTGTTTCATACTTTGCAGATAACCGTCTGGATGAATCATTGATTGTAAACCGGATTGTTTCGTTCTTTTTGATTTTTTCATATTCTTCTTTCGTAAGCATGACTGCAATCTTCCAGTTTTCATCATCTATGATCTTATATATAGGTTTCCCGGACTCAACCACATCGCTTTTTTTCAGCATTTCTTTGGTATATTTTGTTTTATCAAAATCATCTGCTGAAAGATTGTTGATATCATAACCTTCAAAGCCATCCATGTAATAGGTTACAATACCGCTGACATTTGATTTCGAAGCTGAAAAAGTTGAATCAAATGACTGGTTTGAAGATAACTGCTCAAGCGCCATATCTTCATACATTTCCAGAACCTTATTGTCCATGGAATTTTTAAATTCATATACTTCTGAAAAATCTGACGGTGAAAATCCTGCTTTAAAAATCTGAATCTGTTTGCTTAGATCTTTATAATCATTATCGGATAACACACTGCTTCCGCTATTTTGAACATCAAACAATGCATCCTGCATGGAACCGGTTTCATCAACAGAATATACACTGGCACCCTTTGCAACTTTTTCGCCATCCCGGATATAATAGCAGACATATCCGGAGGTAGAGCTGTAATTCAAAGTTTCTTTTCTCACAGCAAGTCCGGTGGCAGTAAAATTCGTATCATAATTGCTCTCTTCCACCTGAAATACACTCAGATCATGGTCACCAAGCGACATAATGATACGAATCAACATGTATACAAACATAATTGCAAATATGATAAATCCAAAACTGATCTTCACCGGCTGCCATTTTCTCTTCTTTCTTCTTATGGAAGCCATATATATCTCCTTTTACTCCATATAATATGTGCGTATAAGACAGTTGATATGGAACTATAAAGCAGCAATGATATTATCTTTATATTCGTCCGGAACATCGGAACTGTCCGTTGCAAAACATATTATAATACTGATATTAAATTTCTCACTGATATTATTAATGATATCCAGTGCTACTTTTACCTGCTCTTTATTGACATAAGCAACAGATGTAAAATTATCAATGTAAATCTTCTCTATATCTTTTGTCTGGGAAATTATTCCGAGAACAAACCCTGCAAACATCTCCAGATTATTAACTTCATAATTAGTGCAGTTGATCATACGGACACGATTACTCAGCTCATATAAGTGCTTGTTATTATTGTCGATAAATACAACAGAACCTGCTACAACCTTTACTTCATTATTGACCTTGTCAATTAAAACCTTTGTTTTTCCTTTTCCTTTATCACCTGTAATAATCTGAATCATAATAAACCTCCTGAATGATTTAAAATATATTAAAACAGTTATTTGATTAACTGTTTATTTTGCAGTATTGATCAACATTGTCATATCATTATATAACGTACTACGGTCTTCTGCACCTGCGATAACAGCGATATATTTGTCGCCGGTATCATCCTTTACAAATTCAAGGATCAGACAATTACCCGCAGCCGTCGTCGTTCCCGATTTCCAGGATCCCAAAGAATATCCTTCCGGGAACTGAAATTCACCTGAAATATATCCATTCGTCGCTTCTAATGTAACGCTTCTTGTTTCACCATTTGCATCTGTATATGTAAAATCATAAGATGTCAGGGAATCAATCAGATATGCCAGATCATGTTTGATAAATTCTGAAAAGATCAGATAAAGATCATATGCAGTTGTATAATGGTCATCCGAATGCAGGCCGTGGCAGTTCACAAAATGCGTATTCGTAGCTCCAAGCTCATATGCCCGTTCATTCATTTTTTCAACAAATGCATCTTCGCTGCCGGCAATCCGTTCTGCCAGAAGAACACCACAATCATTATAGGAACGGATCAGCAATCCGTATAACAGGTTCTTAACTGTAACTTTACATCCTTTTGTCAGGTCACTAGCTCCGACGTTATTTTCCTGAAAGGTAACGGTATGACTTAAAGTAATGGTTTCATCAAGCGATAAGGAACCATCTTCAATCGCTTCAATCACAAGAAGTCCTGTCATTAATTTTGTCATACTGGCAGGATATATTTTATCATGTGCATTATGGACGACCAACGCTTCCTGTGTTGTATCGTTCAACAGTACCGCAGCTTTTGTATCTTTATAATTATCATCCGCCAGGCTTTCACCATCCGGAATGACCGTATGTTTTTCTCCGAAACTGTCTGTACTGTACAGCGGCAGATTTTCTGATATTCCAAGCACAAGCTGATCACTGGTATCATAGCTTCGTCTGGCACATCCGGTAAACAGGATGCCGATTGTCAGGATGGAAATCAGCAGTTTTATCTGATATTTCATATCAAACTCTCCATTGTTTATTTGTAAAATTCTCTCCAGTCCAAATCGCCCCGATCAAGCGCCTTGATCAGAAGCTCTGCAGTCGCAAGATTGGTTGCTAATGGAATATTGTGCATATCACAAAGTAAAAATATATTATTGATATCCGGCTCATGAGCCTTTGGATGTAATGGATCTCTCAGAAAAATAACCATATCAATATCATTATTTTCAATCTGGGAACCTAACTGCTGTTCCCCTCCGAGATGTCCAGCGATATATTTATGAACATTAAGGTTTGTGACCTCTTCGATCAAACGTCCTGTCGTTCCTGTTGCATATAATTCATTTTTGCTTAAGATTCCTCTGTATGCAATGCAAAAATTCTGCATCAGTTTTTTCTTTGCGTCATGTGCTATTAACCCTATATTCATAGCTCTCCTCCTAATACTTTTTCTTTTGCAGGTTTATGTTCAAAACGAGTCCGATTCCGGCACTCATACTGACAAGCGAACTTAGTCCGTAACTGATGAACGGGAGCGGCAGTCCTGTATTCGGCAAAAGTGCTGTTGCAACTCCGATGTTGATAAATGTCTGGAATGCAACAAGCGCCCCAATACCTGTCGCAATATACATTCCTTTTTTATCTTTTGCATGCCTGGCAACCCGAATACATTGTAACACTATCAGGCATAAAATTGCAATAATAATAACACTTCCAATGAATCCTAATTCTTCTCCGACCGCCGAAAAAATGAAATCTGTCTGCTGCTCAGAAATCAGATTGGTATCTTTTACGGTAGCTACCGTTGAATTGTTGATCCCTTTTCCGGATAGCTGACCGGAACCGATTGCCATAACTGAATTATCCTGCTGGTCAGACGAAGCACCATATTCACTTCCGTATATATGTCCCAGAATACGATTAATCTGATAAGTTTTCAAAAACTGAGGCAGATTATCCTGCTGAATATACCAGATAAATCCTCCAAATGCGGGAACCAGGACCAGAATCATGATACCGATCAGCTTCAGACTCAGCCCTCCGACAAATATAATGATAAAAAGCGTTGCCATAACACAGATTGAGGTTGAAAGGTCTGGTTCGGCCACAATCAGTCCAACAGGAACAGCCAAAAATACTGCAAGCTTTGCAAGTACTTTTGGCGTGTTAAGATTTTCATAATTTTTTTCCAGAAATGCAGCCGTACACAGGATCAGAATGATTTTTGCAAATTCTGATGGCTGAATGGTGAACGAATCTGATATATAAAACCATCGATGAACTCCTGTATCTCCGCCACCGGAACCTGCGACAAGAACCAGAAACAACAGACCGATATTGATGACATAGAGTACCATATAATATTTGCAAATAAAATTATAATCGATCAGTGATACAACGATCATACCGATGATACATGCACTGACACCGATCAATTGTTTCGTCAGGAAGTCCGGACGAACGCTGCAGATCGTAATGCTTCCCATGATCATGGCTGCGATCACGAACAGGATCAGCTTAAAATTATAATTGATCAGTCTGTACTTTTTCTCCGTTGATATGTCCATCTGTTTGAAGTGTTTCATCTTTTTCTTTTTCCTTTTTCATATGTATTCCTTTAACCGGGATCTTGGCGATCAGGAAGGATTCTGAAAGCTGTACGGTTGTATTTGGCGAATCAATATTAACATAATTAGAAACGCATTTACACAGATCATCCCGGATCCTTGTGATGACATCTGGCGTACATCCGATCCGGTCGGCCATCAGGATATATTTTAAACGTTCTCTGGCATAATGACCAGAATTATAACTTACAACATTGTTGATTACCTTGATATCTTTCATTCCTACCACTCACCCCTTTTATGCATGTTTTTTTCGAAATAACCGTTTGAAAGGGTTTCGCCGGATCGATGTATTGTAATCAGTCAAGGGAATACTGTCGCCAAGAATCCGTTTACAGATATCGATATAGGCATTGCCGGATGTTGTATTGCTTCCAGCAAGTGGTTCTCCTTTATTTGTTGATATAACGATCTGTTCATCATCCGGTATTACACCCAGAAGGTTGACGGCTAGAATATCAACAACATCATCGACAGACATCATGTCACCTTTTTTTACCATATCATATCGTACCCGGTTGATGATAAGGTCAATCGACGTAATCTCATTTGCTTCTAACAGCCCGATAACACGGTCTGCATCCCGGATCGCAGATACCTCTGGTGTTGTAACAACAATTGCTCTGTCTGCGGCTGCAATAGCATTTTTAAATCCCTGTTCGATTCCGGCAGGACAATCAATGATTATATAATCAAAATCCGAACGCATTTCATCGATCAATTTTATGATCTGTTCCGGAGAAACAGCGGTTTTGTCCCTGGTCTGTGCACATGGCATTAGAAAAAGCTCCGGATTGTTCCTGTCTTTTATCAATGCCTGCTTATAGCGGCAGTTTCCTTCTACTACATCAACCAGATTATAAACAATACGGTTTTCCAGTCCGAGGACGATATCCAGATTTCGCAGTCCGATATCCGTATCGATCATGACCACTCTTTTTTTCAGACCTGCAAGACCTGTGCCGATATTGGCTGAAGTTGTGGTTTTACCAACGCCTCCCTTTCCTGATGTAACAACAATTACTTCACTCATAAAACACCTCCGTAAATTATCTTTTCATACTGATTTTTAGAATTTTTATCTTATAGTGAAGCTTGCGACAGCGGCTGAAAGATCAGTTGGTCATTTTCACAGTATGCTATCACTGCATCCTTTGTATTTAATTTATCATGGAACTGTCGTTTTGCTGCATAGCTGACAGTTCCGATCTTTATATGAACCGGTTCCATGGTAAGAGCCAGTACAAAGCGTTTTTTCTGCAAATCTTTTCCGGCGACTGCACTTCCATGCAAGTTGCCGAGGATAATGATATTTCCACCGGAAATAACTTTTGCTCTTTTTTCAACATTACCAATTATTATAATACTTTTTTTTACTTCAAGTGTTTGACCACTCCGAATGTTTCCGTAAAAAAACAGGTTGTTATCTTCTGAAGATGAAACATTCTGACCTGCGGTATCATCTGGTGATACTTTTTTATTTGAAGCGGCCGTATCTGTAGCAGGAGCTTCATGTCTAATAACATGATCCACATGTGCTGTATGTCCGACAGCGGCGGGCTGCCGGTGTTTTGACCTGTGCGGAGGAATATCAATCTGATTGCAGAGATCCTCTGTTCTCCCTTTATCAGGAATATCGCAAATAAATTCCACCTCAGTCTCCGGCAGATGATTTAATGCAAACAGAATCTGCGCAATCTCCTCTCGGCTCAACTCCCGTCCTTCAAAAGAAACAGAAATTTTTCCTTCTTTTTTTAAAAATGCATTTTGATGCTGTAATTTTTCTTTTATATCCATCAGGAGCTGCTCCAATGGATCATCATTATGAAATATAATTCTGATCCCGTGGCTGTTCGCCTTAATAATAACGTCGGTATTCATGTTTCTTACCTCGTTTTCATAAATATAACTGTTCAAAAATGAATTTATCCGACGTATCTTATCTTTTAATCTGAAAGTGCATTGTTACCGGTGATCGTTGTATTTTCAAGTACATCCGGATCGTATAAATAGGCATATACAAGTCCGGTCAATTCGACTGCATTACCGGAAGAATATCCAAACGGGATTACACTTGTAACCGTAACTTCAGGATTTTTATATGGTGCAAATGATACAAATAACGCATGGTTCGGTCTGGCATCACTCTGCTGGGCCGTACCTGTTTTGCCGGCTACTGCAACATTGATCTGATTAATCAAAGCACTGCTGCTCGTATGGACGGAAACAACCTGACGCATGCCCTGTCTGACAACATTCCATTGCTCGGCAGGAAAATCGAGCTGGTTGTGAACCTTGTGCTCATTTTTATATACAACATTACCGTTAATATCCTTGATATCTGAAACAAGACTCAGGTCATAGCATGTACCACTGTTTGCTAGTGTTGTAACATATCGGGCAAGCTGTGTTGCTGTAAAGTTATTTGTACCTTGTCCAATCGCAGTACGGATCGCATCCGCATCTGATATCTGCGGTTTACTTTCCGGCAGTTCAATGCCGGAGGTGCTGTCAAATCCAAACATACCTGCATATTTCTGAAGCCGTTCTACACCAGTGATATCGCTATAGGTTCCGGTATCTTGTGTTGCCATACGGTAACCCAGTTCATAGAAGAAATAGTTACAGGATTCTTCGATTGCCTTGGATATACCGATTGTCCCATGTGCTGATGGATAAATCCAGCATTTCGCAGGTGTTTCTGTTTTATCAAAATATCCTTTGGTCTGGATCACGTCATTAATACCGATTGCGCCTTCATTCATTGCTGCAAATGCAGTTATCATCTTGAAGGTGGATCCGGGAGCTGTCTGCTGCATCGTTGCTCTGCTGTACATTGGTGTTGTCTTGTCCGACGTAATTTTTGCATAATAATCTGCATCAATGGAATTTGTGAGCTGATTATTATCATAACTTGGATAACTTGTCATTGCTTTTACAGCTCCGGAATTTGGATCAGTCACAACGATCGAGCCGGAACATGGATCCAGTGCCAGCATGGCAGGAGTTATCTCATATTGTTCTATTTTTTTACACATAAAGTCAAAGCTGCTGATGGATCCTGCCTTATAATCGGAATAGTCCTCATCTGTTGCCATATTTAAGATACCCTGGTCATATAACAGATTAATAACCTGACTTCCTGTAAGTTCTCCTGATATTATCATATATTTGAAAACAAGTTTGTCGAAACTGGTATTATTTTCAAATTCTTTTAAAATATATTCCGTCAGCACATTGTAGATTTCATCTGTATCATAATAGTCACTTTTCGTTGAAATACAGGAAATGTCGATTGCGCCCTGGCTGATCGCATATTTCAGATACTCACACAGCGAAATATTATTATTGATATAAGATACATAGGTATCATCTGTTTTTGATATCTTGCTTGAACTGTAAATGCCTGCATCACTTAATTGTTCGCAGATAAATTCCATATAATCCTGATACTGTTCTGTCAGATTATATAATGGTATATGACTTGAATTCAGGATATCATCCAGTCTTCCAAGTGTATAGCTTTTGGAACTCTGAAATGTATCATTTACTGAACGCTCAAGATCTGTGGCATCCTTTGCTGCCAGATCGTCAATGCTGATAATGTTATTATCAAATAATGCAAAATAAACGTCAGTGATCGGGATATCATCTTTGTCATTTGATGTTGTTACATTTTTAATATGTGCAAGCAGGATGGAAGTAATTTCCTTTTCCAGAGCATTATAACAGTATTTTTGAAGATCCGAGTCAATCGTCAGATAAATGTCATTTCCTGCTACAGAATCCTGCGAATCAATAACCTCGATCACCTTCCCCAGATTATCTACATACATTTTCTGATATCCGTCTTTACCACGCAGATAAGATTCAAATTCACTTTCCAACCCGGCCTTTCCGATCATGTCATCAGCCGTATATTTTTCGGAATCATCCAGATTCTCGTTATATTTGTCCATCTCTTCATTTGAGATATTTCCGATATATCCGATAATATGTGCGTAATAAATAGCATCATTATAGACACGGTGGGATTCTACGTTTACTTCCATGCCTGGTAGTTCATTTGAATTTTCTTTGATCGTTGCATAGCTTTCCTCGCTGATACCATCCGCAAGCTGGACAGACATGTATTGCTGGTAACGGTTCAGCCAGATCTCATACCGGACGGCAAGAATCTTTAATGCTGCTTCATCCGAATAAGTATCTGAAATATTGAAGAGATCCTTTCCTCTCATATAACGGAATACATCTTCTGCTGTTGAGGATGCCTGCTGATCTGTCAGTTTATCGACAGAGCTGGCACTGTATACATTCATAAGAAAAGTATTCAATGATGTTCCTGATACTGTAAACTCAAATCCTTTTCCTGTCAGCTTGATCGGCAGACTGACTGATATTTTATCTCCATTCTGCTCCAGAATCAGGATTGTTTTATATACTATATCATTTCGCAGTTCGTTGGATGTTGTTCCCTGTGCAGCAGCAATCTCTGACAGATCGGTAGCACTGTTATATGACAATGTATAGGAAGCTTCATTATAAGCAATCAGTTTTCCGTTACAATCGTATATATTTCCACGGGTTGCTTTCACCGAGACTGTTTTCACTGATTTATAGGTAAAGCTTTCCTGATACTTTTCTCCGTTTACGATCTGTAGATCAAACAGACGGTAAACCAGTACACCAAAGAGAACCAGAACGATCAATGTCACAACAAACAACCGGTGTTTTACATGTTCTACAATATTTTCTTTTATCAGATTCAAAAATTCTTTTATCATTGTATTTTCCTTCCAGTTCTTATTCGTTTGCTTTTTCCAGACGCTTCAGTGTCTTGTTCACAAATACAAAAAACTTGAATATAAAGAGTGTGATCAATGCTGTATAGATCATTTCCGGAAGAATGATATCCTTCAGATAGGTTGAAAATTCCAGCCTGTTCCGCAACAAGAAAAAGATAATATATGTTGCAAAATTAAAAAACAGATCGTCGATCAGAATGATCAGCATTGGTAAAAGAACATCTTCCACCAGATATAAACGGTGGAAAAATCCATTGCAATATCCAAGAATCATATAAAGTATCATAAACGGTCCAATCGCATATCCAAAATACAGATCATACAGAAAACCGCAGAAAAAACCAACCAGCATTCCTTCTTTTCTACCGCGCATAAGACCAAAAGAAACTGTCAGTATCAGCATCAGATCCGGTGCTGTTCCGGCAATTTCTATATAGGGAAATAATGCAGTCTGTAATACAAAACATATAATGATCAAAATTCCTAATGTAAATACTCGTTTCAATTCTGTTTCAACCTTCTTCTACCATTTAGTTCTGTCAATTGTTTTTAATCTGTAACATTTTTCTTTGTCTGGCGGATCACCAGAACCTCTTCAATATTAGAAAAATCAGCAGCCGGCGTAATATACGCTGTCTTGGTCAGATTGTTGGAATCATTTTCTATCTTTGCAATATAGCCTATATTGATTCCAGAAAGATATTTGCTCGAAACATGTGAGGTCACAACCTGATCTCCTTCTGATATATCTGCATCTTTATCTATATTTTCCGCAAGCAGGTAGCCGTCTGCATAATTCGTTAGGCTTCCGGATACATTACAGATTGCCTGAGCCGGCAGGATTGTTGCATTTACATTTGTTGTATCATCGATGATCGAACGGACCTTTGCATAATCCGCTCCAATCTCTGTGATAATTCCGCACAGACCATTTCCATATAATACATTACAACCAATAGACAGTCCATCATCGGTTCCTTTGTCAATATAAAAGACATCAAACCAGTTTCCGGTATCCTTAGATATAACTCTTGCTCCTGTCTTATCATAATCAGTATACTGTGCATCCAGCTCATACAGCTTCTGCAGCCGGTCCAGCTCATAAGAGTTCTGTTCATATTGGGCAAGTGTGGATCTATAGGTATCCAGTTGTTCCTTTAACTGATCGTTTTCCGCCACGATATCTTCGTAATTTTTCAGTGCTTCTGCCTTGGATTCTACCCAGCTTCCTACTGTATTTACTCCTTTTTGCATTGGAAGAATAAACGTGTTTGTTGCATTACGGACTGACGGCATTATACTGTCAAAAAACAGTGATGCGATCATTAAAACTACACATACTATCGTTAATGCAAGCAAAAAATATTTTGGAGTTATTTCTATTCTTTTTCTGTTACGACGTCTCATTCAACATTCCTCTTTCTGCCAGACTGACAAAACAATTATTCCCTATAATAATATGATCAGATAACAGGATTCCAAGCATTCTGCCTGCTTCTGCTACTCTCTTTGTCAAGCAGATATCCTGTCTGCTTGGTTCCGGATTCCCGGATGGATGATTATGCAGCAAAACAACATATGCTGCGTGATAGCTTAAGGCATCTATAAAGATATCCCTTGGAGATATAACTGCATGATCGATCGTTCCCTCTGATATACAGTTTTCTCCCAACAAACAATGTCTGGAATCAAACAACAGGCTGTAAACCCGCTCTTTATCCAGATATTTGGTACGTTCCATAAAATAATCTGCTATACTCTGCGGATTGCCAAATGTCAGAAATGGCTTATATTCCGCTTCCGCTATCCGTCTTGATAATTCACCGATACATTGCATCTGGATCGCTTTTACATATCCGATCCCATCAATCGACATCAGTTCTTCCAATGTCAGATGCTTCAGCCCGACTAAGCCTTTATGAACCGAATGACGGTTCAGAATACGCTGGGCTGTAACCAGTGCATTTTCTTTTCGGCTTCCGCTTCGAAGTATAACTGCAAGCAGTTCAGCATCATTCAAAGCGGATGGACCACTCTGCTGACATTTTTCATATGGCCGCTCTGTAACAGCCATATCCCGCATTGTAAAATTAGAATTCATATGTCCTCCTTTTCTCTCCGCCTCTCCAATGTCTGAAAGAAAGGTGACATTCGAACTAAATCTACCACACTATAAGGTTATTTTCTACCATTTTTTGCAATGTCATTACAATTCCAAATTTTGCATGCTGATAGGTAAGTCCTCCCTGAAAATATACAGCATACGGTTCTCTCATAGGGGCATCCGCACTAAGTTCAATTGAAGAACCGGATACAAATGCACCGGCCGCCATGATGACAGGAGAATCATATCCAGGCATATCCCATGGTACAGGCTTTACATAACTGTCAACAGGTGCAGCCGCCTGAATCCCTTCACAGAAAGCAACCACACGTTCCGGTGTCTGAAGTTCAACTGCCTGTATGATATCAAAACGATCCTCTGTCTTATTCGGGACTGTCTTAAAACCAAGATTTTCATATACATTTGCAGCAAAAATCGCACCCTTTAAAGCACTTGCCGTAACCGATGGAGCCATGAATAAGCCCTGCGCAAAAGCCTTTGTATTATTTAAAGATGCACCAACCTCTTTGCCAAGTCCCGGAGTTGTAAGACGGTATGCGGCATTTTCCACATATTCCTTCTTACCACAGATATAACCACCGATCGGAGCCAGTCCGCCACCCGGATTCTTGATCAGGGAACCTGCGATCAGATCTGCGCCATAGTCTGTTGGTTCTTGATCCTGAACAAATTCACCATAACAGTTATCTACCATACAGATGATGTCCGGACGGATACTCTTTACAAATGTGATCACTTCTCCGATCTTCTCACAGGATAAAGTCGGACGTACGGCATAACCCTTGGAACGCTGGATCTCCACAAGCTTTGTGTGTTCATTGATCGCATTTCGGATCCCTTCAAAATCAAACTCTCCTTCCGGTGTCAGATCTACCTGGGCGTATGTAACACCATATTCTGCCAAAGAACCCGGTGAAGGGCGAAGTCCGATGATCTCATCCATCGTATCATATGGTTTTCCTGAGATTGCAAGCAGTTCATCTCCCGGTCTTAAGTTACCAAATAACGCCGTACAGATCGCATGTGTTCCACAGGTGATCTGAGAACGGACCAGCGCATCTTCCGTATGGAATACATCTGCATAGATCCGTTCGAGTGCATCTCGTCCGTCATCGGTATAACCATATCCGGAGGAACCTGCAAAATGTGCTTCCGCCAGACGATTATCCTGCATGGCTTTGATGACCTTCATCTGGTTGATCTCACAGATGGCATCGATCGCTGCAAAACGGTCCTTTAAGCTGTCTTCAATCTTCTGACAGTAATCAAATACCCGTTCATCAATGTGTAAGGATGTATAATAATCTTTTAATAATGTGTTCATTTTATCTGCTCCATTTTATTTTATGAAATAATTCCCTTTGACCGCAACTGTTCAAGCATGAAATCCATAATGGTATCTTCTGATGTGAATTCACTCTTATCCACCCAGGTGACTTCTTTTTCCCTCTTAAACCATGTGATCTGACGCTTGGCGAAATGTCTGGTATCACGTTTTAAGATATATAGGGCTTCATCCAGAGATGTTACACCATCCAGATAATCGAGGATCTCTTTATATCCAAGCCCCTGCATGGATATCAGATCTTTTGTATATCCCTGATCCTTTAATGCCTTTACCTCTTCGATCAATCCCTGTTCTACCATGATGTCAATTCGCCTGTCTATTCTATCATATAATTTTGATCTTGCATCATTTAACACAAAATATTCAAAATTATATGGAGAAATCCGTTTGGATTCTTTCTCGTTATGTTCGGAGATCGGGTTTCCTGTCTCTTTATAGAATTCCAACGCCCGGATCACACGTTTGCGATTGTTATAATGAATGGCTGCGGCTGACGCCGGATCCACTTTTTCAAGCATCTGATGAAGGTAGAGATTTCCATGTTTTTCCGCAAGCTGTTCCAGATAAGTACGATAGCTTTTATCATCGTCATTTTCATCGAAATGAATATCGTATAAAACTGCCTGAATATAAAAGCCGGTTCCGCCGACAATGACAGGTATCCGTCCTCTGGCATAGATATCATCCATCGCCTTTGTTGCAAGTTCTTTAAATAATACAACATTAAACGGCTCCTTCGGATCTAATACATCGATCAGATGATGGGGAATGCCATCCATTTCCTCCGGCATGATCTTGGCAGTTCCGATATCCATCTTTCGATAGACCTGCATGGAATCTGCAGAAATGATCTCACCATTTATTCTTTTTGCAAGACCGATCGACAGATTTGTTTTACCTACGGCTGTCGGTCCGGTTAATATAACAAGAGGCTTCATTTGCTGCTCCATTTCTATATAAGTTTAATTACTAAACAATTCGTTTGAATTTCTTTTCCAGTTCTGTCTCTGTCATGGAGATCAGGGTTGGTCTGCCATGCGGACAGGTATATGGATTTTCAAGCTTCATCAACTGATCGATCAGGATGTCTGCTTCCTTAAAGCTAATGGAAGTATTCCCCTTTATCGCAGCTTTACATGCCATTGTGGAAAGTTTACTGATAAATGTATCAATCGTCTGCTTCTGTCCGTTTTCGGATAACTCTCCGATAAATTCCAGAAATAATTCTCTGCCGTCTAATCCGAACAGATTTGCCGGAACGGCTGACAGCTTGTATTCTTTTCCACCGAAGCCTTCAATCTGAAATCCCAGATTCTGGAAAAATTCCAGATTTTCCCGTAAGAACTCTGATTCTGTTCCGCTCAAGGATACGATCGCAGGTGGCATCAGATACTGAGGAATGGCAGTCTTATTCTTATAGTTTGCCATTAATTCCTCAAATTTTACCTTTTCATGTGCGGCATGCTGATCCATGATAAAGAACTTATCTTCGTACTCGATCAGCCAGTATGTCTTAAATAACTGCCCGATGATCCGGTGCTTTTTCTTAGCTTCCGGTGTCAGAAATTTATCTTCAAACATATCCATCTGCTCGTATTTAATCTTAGCTTCCGATGTGATCGGTTCCTGTTTCTTCTGTTCTGATGTTTCGTTAGTCTGTACACTCGCTTCAGCAGAATTTAATGCTGTCTTTGCCGGTTGTGTCAAATACGGAACAATATTTTCAGCAACCATATTATTTGTGATATTTTTACCAGACTGATTATCTTCTTTCAAATATTGGATTTCAACCGGCGAGCTGCTTCTGTTTTCCATCGTAACAGATGGTGTCGGTGTTGGTTGAGCAGATATACCTGAATTTGCCGGTTGCATTGGCATGCCTGGCTTTTCCTGCTGCGCTGGCCTTGCCGGCTGCGGAGGAAGCTCTGCGGCTCTCCTGTTAGCTTCGAATGGCTCCGGGCGCTTCTCCACCTTGCGTTCTGCCAGTGTCTCCGGCCGCTTATCCTTTCCCGGTGTAACAGTCGGGATAAGTTCTTTAAATAACAGCGCCTTTCTGACACTGATATAAGTAAAATCATACATATCCGGTTCATTTATGAACTTCAATTCCCGTTTTGCAGGATGGATATTTACATCGATCAGAGATGGATCAATCTCAAAATTGATAACTGTAAATGGAAATTTATGAACCATAACAAAGGTACGATATGCATCTTCGATTGCCTTTGTTAATATATTGCTCTTTATATACCTTTGGTTTACATAATAATCTTCAAATGAACGGTTACCTCTGGATATACTCGGTTTTGCAAGATATCCTGTGATCTTTACCTGATCATTTGCTGCATGGATTTCCAGAAGGTTATTCGTAATATCTCTACCATATATATGATAGATGATCTCTTTTAGTCTGCCGTTGCCGGATGTAAATAGCTTATCTGTTCCATTCATAATAAACTTAAATGAAACATCCGGATGTGACATTGCCATACGACAGACAAGATCGTAGATATACGAGCCCTCTGTTGCAGGCGTCTTCATGAATTTCTTTCTGGCAGGTGTATTATAAAACAGATTTCTTACAACAATCGTTGTACCAAGCGGTGCGCCGATTTCCTCATTTGAGATCTCTTTTCCGCCGTGGATCTGGTATCTGGTTCCGGTAAGCGCATCTTCCTGCTTGGTGATCAGCTCTACCTGGGCAACTGCGGCTATACTAGATAACGCCTCGCCACGGAAGCCTAAGGATGCGATCTTTAACAGATCATCCGCCGTCTGAAGCTTACTGGTTGCATGACGAAGGAAGGCAACCGGAACTTCCTCCTTTGAGATACCACATCCATTGTCTGTGATACGGATAAAGCTCATACCACCTTCTTTGATCTCGATGGTGATCGCAGTTGCACCCGCATCGATGGAATTCTCCACTAATTCTTTTATAACCGAGCCGGGACGTTCGATCACTTCACCGGCTGCGATCTTATCAATTGTATATTGATCCAGTAATTTTATCATAGGTTCTCCTTAACGGATTCGCTCCTGTAATTCATTCAGATATAACAATGCTTTCATCGGTGTCATGTTGGACAGATCTGCATTCTTGATCTCCTCCAGAATGGCACTCTCTTCCGGATTTGCCAGAAATGACATCTGGGTATCGGAAGCACTTTTATGAAAATCATTTGTTATCTTGATATCTTTTAATTTCGTCGTTATATCCGTATCGATAAGCTGGTTGCAGATCTCATTTGCACGATTGATCACGATATCCGGTACTCCGGCAAGCTTGGCTACCTGAATACCATAGCTTCGATCCGCTCCGCCTTTTACGATCTTTCGTAAGAATACGATATCATCACCGTCTTCTTTTACTGCTATACAGTAGTTGTTTACAGAGGATAACTTACCCTCTAATTCTGTCAGTTCATGATAGTGGGTGGCAAATAACGTTTTTGCTCCAAGCAGTTCACTGTTACTAATATATTCCACAACTGCCCATGCAATACTAAGTCCGTCATATGTACTGGTTCCTCGTCCGATCTCATCTAAGATCAGCAGACTGTTCTTCGTGGCATTTCGAAGAATATTTGCGACCTCACTCATCTCTACCATGAAAGTGCTTTGACCGCTTGCAAGATCATCGGATGCCCCTACTCTGGTGAAGATACGGTCACAGATACCGATATTTGCTGAAGCAGCAGGAACAAAGCTTCCGATCTGCGCCATTAAAACGATCAGTGCCGTCTGACGCATATAGGTGGATTTACCAGCCATATTCGGTCCGGTTATGATCGATATTCGGCTCTCAAAATTATTCAGATAGGTGTCATTTGATATGAACATACCGTTGTTCATCATCTTCTCAACGACAGGATGGCGACCTTCTTTGATATCAATTACACCATCTTCGTTAATCTCCGGACGAACAAACTGATTGGCAGATGCCACATATGACAGCGAACAGAGACAGTCTAATAAAGCGATCTGTCTTGCTGTATTCTGCACACGCAGGATCTCACCCGCAATCTTATCTCTGAGCGCAACATAGGTTTCATATTCCAGTGCATATAATTTATCTTCAGAACCAAGAATCGAACCTGCAAGATTGTCCAATTCTTCTGTTGTGTATCGTTCTGAATTTGCAAGTGTCTGTTTTCTTATAAAATATTCAGGTACCAGATCCTTATAGGAATTAGTCACCTCAAAATAATAGCCAAATACTTTATTGAACTTGATGCGAAGATTCTTTATTCCTGTCTTCTGCTTTTCCCGTTCCTCCAATTCTGCAAGCCATGTCTTGCCATCTGTCTTTGCCGATTTTAAAGTATCGATTTCTTCCAGATAACCATCCTTGAAAATACCGCCTTCTCGAATCAGTATCGGAGGATCGTCGTTGATTGAACGCTCTAACAGGTCATAAATATCCTGTAATTCATCCATTTTCTCATAAATATCTGCAAGAAGCCCATCCGGATAGATCTGTAAAAGCTGTCTGATATACGGCAGATATGAAAGGGATGTCTTAAATGCGATCATATCGCGTGGATTTGCGGATCGTAGGGAAATCCTTGTCATCAGTCGTTCCAGATCATAGATCGGGTTCAGATATTCCCGCATCTCATCACGATTGATCATATCATTATTTAACTGATCTACTGCATCAAGTCTTGCTTCGATATCCTTTTTATATATTAAAGGCTGCTCGATCATGCTTCGAAGCATTCTCGCACCCATTGCTGTCTTGGTTTTATCCAATACCCATAACAAAGAACCTCGTTTCTGTTTGTCACGAAGTGTCTCACAAAGCTCCAGATTTCTTCTGGTTGCGGAATCAAGAATCATGAAATCGTCGATAGAATACAGCACGATATGATTGATATGTGCAAGGGAATTCTTCTGTGTCTCATGCAGATACTGAAGCAGAACTCCGGAGGATAAAATACAGTCAGGGAAATCCTTCAGTCCAAGTCCGTCCATATTATTAACTCCGAACTGCCTCATAATTGCATCTTCACAGAGCATTTGATTGAAATAATGCTCCGGCGCTTCAGAAATGGAAATTTTCATTTTCTCCCTAAGATAAATGAAATCCAGATCACAATTCATGAAAGAATGATTGCCGATGATCTCGGCAGGAGAATATTTGTTGATCTCATCCGTAAGCTTTGATAAGGATGGAACTCTCGCTGTCTTAAACTCACCGGTCGTGATATCTACCAGTGAAATTCCGAATGCACCATCGTTTTCAACAATACTCATCAGATAATTATTTCTTGTTTCATCAAGAATTGCATTTGACATATTGGTACCCGGTGTTACCACCCGGATAACCTCACGTTTAACTATGCCTTTTGCAAGCTTTGGATCTTCAACCTGTTCACAGATCGCTACCTTAAAACCATTCTCGATCAGCTTATTCAGGTAGACATCACAGGCATGATATGGAACGCCGCACATCGGTGCACGTTCCGGCTGTCCACAGTCCCTTCCGGTCAAAGTGATCTCAAGAACCTTGGATGCGGTCAGGGCATCATCAAAAAACATTTCATAGAAATCACCAAGTCTGTAAAATAATATACAGTCCTTGTACTGATTCTTCACTTCCATATACTGCTGCATCATTGGTGTTAAAGCTGCCACTGTTTTTTACCCCTATTCTATAAATTCGGTTTATACAAGATTTCCCATATAATAAAAGCCTTTACATTCATCCAGCGAAACATCCCGGATCTCGCCGATCATAGATGGATCACCTTTAAAATGTACCAGAATATTATTTGACAGACGACCGGTTAAGAGTTCCTGATTCTGTTCGCTGACGCTTTCAATCAGTACAGGCATGACCTGCCCTTTATAACGGCAGATCTCCTCACCGCTGATCTCTGATACTCGCTTGATCAGGCGATCAAACCGGTTCTGGATCTCTTCCTTTGTTGCATGATCCTCAAATGTTGCTGCCGGTGTTCCGGTACGCTTGGAGTATATAAATGTAAATGCTGTATCAAACCTTACCCGATTCACTACATCCATTGTCTCTAAGAAATCTTCTTCTGTTTCTCCGGGAAAACCGACAATAATATCGGTTGTAAGTGATATTTCAGGAATCTGTCTGCGGATCTTGTCTACTAATTCCAGATAGGATTCCTTTGTATAGCGACGATTCATCTGATTTAATATCCTGGATGAGCCGGATTGCATCGGAAGATGGATGTGACGGCAGATCTTTTCATTTGCCGCGATCACATCGATCAATTCATCGGACAGATCCTTTGGATGGGAGGTCATAAAACGAACACGTTCAATTCCATCAACTTCTGTCACCTTCTGCAATAATTCGGCAAATGTCATCGGTTCTTCTAACGTCTTTCCATAAGAATTCACATTCTGACCAAGGAGCATGATCTCTTTTACACCCTCCTCTGAAAGCCGCTTAACCTCTCTTATGATGTCCTCCGGTTGTCTGCTGCGTTCTCTGCCTCTAACATATGGCACGATACAATATGTACAGAAATTATTACATCCGAACATAATATTGACACCGGACTTAAATGGGAATTCTTTCTTAACCGGAAGATCTTCCACAACAAGATTGGTATCCTTCCAGATATCCACTACCTGTCCGCCGGCTTCGATACGGTTGCAGTAGATTTCAGCCAGTTTAAATACATTATGCGTGCCAAATACCATATCTACAAATCGATATTTCTTTTGAATTGTAGCTACAACATCCGGTTCCTGCATCATACATCCGCAAAGCCCGATCATCTTATCTGGATGTGTCTCTTTGTCATGTTTCATGATTCCAAGATGTCCGTAGACTTTTCGATTCGCATTCTCACGGACTGTGCAGGTATTATATATAACAAGGTCTGCATCCTCAGAATCACTGCTTGTATATCCGATTTCTTCCAGAATACCGGTCAGCTTCTCGGAGTCTCTTACATTCATCTGACATCCATAGGTCTGGATCGAACAGGTCAGGTTTCTTCCTGCTTTTTTCGCAAGCTCCTGGTAATAACCCCTTGCTTTTTTTATAAAATAATATTGCCGAAATGGTTCTTCGGCAGGACAAGGTTCTGTTATATCGATTTTATCTATTTTTTTATTTATTTCATTAATCATATTTATTGTTCTCCATAAAGCTGTATATCTCTGACGGAGTCAGAAGCTGATCCGGTCTTTCGTCAAATGATTCGCATGAAATCTCCGGCAACACCTGATAATCATAGGCAAATGCAACCGCAGTAAGTTCCGGATGAAGCTTCATATAACGGTCATAATATCCACCGCCATATCCGATCCGATGTCCGTTTATATCAAATACAATTCCCGGGACGATCAGAATTCCTTCCGTCGGATGAAGCATCTCACAGCCGGCAGGCTCTAAGATGCCATACGTACCTACCTTTAGATCGCTCATTCCATGGATCCGATGAAAATGCATATGATCTCCGTATACCTTTGGCACAGCAACGACTTTGTCATCTGTAAGTGCCTGCTTTATAATCTCGACCGTATCCACTTCATTATCCTGACTGACATAGATCAGCAGATGATTGCAATCTTTATATTCATCTGAATTCAGAAATTGCTTCCTGATCTGCGCTGAAGCAACGGTCACCTGCTCCGGTGTTAAGGCACGCCGCTTTTGTTTATATTGTTTTCTTAGTTCTGCTTTTGTCTGTTCCATCATACTTTTTTTGTTGGATCGATATCTTCCAGCCTGGTAATACTACCATCCGGTTCTTTGATATCAATGTTATTTAATACACTTCTCAGATTCTGTTTCATGGCAAAAATGTATTCCTGTCTGAGATTTTTCTGTTCTTCCTTTTCAGCCGACGTAAGTCCTGCCGGAGTCTTGGATTTCTTATATAATTCATTGATTCTTGCAATCTTTTTTTCGTCCATTCTTATTCACCTGTTCATTTCTGTTATTTCGGAATCGGATACTGCTTCTGTTTGATCAGACCCATCTTATATATGATACGATGGTACATACTATATCCATTGCTACTGCAGATATTCCTTATGTGTAATGTATCTTACGACATCAAAATTCGGCTCTTTATATGCTTTAAATAAGGTTCCGACAGATTCACCATTTAATGCCCGACCGAGATTTCCTATATCATCTCCTGATAAAATAAGCATATCTGCTCCTGAATTTGCAGCAATCTTCGCCGCAGAAATCTTTGTCGTCATACCACCGGTTCCATATCCGGAGCCGGCGCCCTTTGCCATTGCTTTGATCTTATCGTCGATGCGTTCTACGACAGGGATCAATGTTGCATCCGGATTATTTCTTGGATCGTCCGTGTACAAGCCATCAATATCTGTTAATAATAATAAAAGATCAGCATTGATCATGTTGGCTACGATAGCGGAAAGGGTATCATTATCTCCAAAGTTTATATCCACTTCTTCAATTGCAACTGTATCATTCTCATTAACTACAGGAATAACATCCATTTGTAATAATTCATTAAAAGTATTTACAGCGTTATGTCTTCTTTCCTGAGATGTGATTACATCAAACGTCAGAAGAACCTGAGCTGCGATCTGGTGATATTCATAGAACAGACGCTGGTATACCATCATGAGCTGTCCCTGTCCAACTGCTGCACATGCCTGTCTGAGTGATGTTGTCTTTGGCTTTTTCTGAAGCCCTAACGACTTCGAACCAACACCGATTGCACCGGAGGATACCAATACAACATCCTTATCCTGATTTTTCAGATCGCTGATGATCCGTACCAGTTTTTCAAGTTTTATGTAATCAAGCCCACCCGTCTCCTCATGGATCAATGAAGATGAACCGATCTTGATCACGATTCTTTTTTTATTTTTTAAGTATAAACGATCTTCCATTTTAAATCTGAAACCTCACATTCTCTGATTTCCGGTTGATGCTTCCGGTATCATAAATTTCGACATAACTGCCTCAAAAACTTTTATTCCGTCAACGGCTGCGGATGTTATACCTCCCGCGTAACCTGCACCTTCGCCACATGGATAAATACAAGTATGTGCAGATGTCAGATCTGCATCGCGTAGTATCTTTATCGGCGAAGATGTTCTTGCTTCCACGCCGCTTAATATTGCATCATCATCTGCAAAACCGGATATCACCCGGTCAAATGACAAAACACCATCTATTATAGCATCTCTGATATACTCTGGCAAACAACAATTCAGGTTGGAAAACGTATAAGCCCCTTTTATGCAAGGCTTGATCTTGCCGGCTATTTCAGACAGTCTGTTCATTCTAAAATCACCGAAACGTTGTACCGGAACTGCTCCTTTTCCTGCCTGATACGCCTTTTCTTCAAGCTCTCTCTGAAAATACATACCGGCAAGCGGATGATCTCCCGGATAATCTTCCGGCGTAACATTCACAACGATCGCACTGTTTGAATTATCCGCTTTCCGGTCACTGTAGCTCATACCATTGACACATATCCTTCCGGATTCTGAGGATGCATTTACAACGTAACCACCGGGGCACATACAGAAGGAGTAGACCGCCCGTCCGTTTGCTGCCTGATGCACCAGCTTATAATCTGCTGTCGGCAGTAAATCTTCATACTCGGGATGATATCCATATTGTGCTTCATTGATAAAGGTTCTTGGATGTTCGATTCGTAGTCCCATTGCAAACGGCTTCTGTTCCATCGGAATTCCACGCTTATAGAGCATTTCAAAGGTATCTCTTGCACTGTGACCGATCGCAAGTATCACCGCATTGCTTTTTAATTCATATGTTTCTTCCGGTTTCAAAAGCTTCTTTATATGTAAGAGCGTTGTCTCAGGATTTATCACTTCTATATCTGTTACAAGCTGCTCAAATCGCACCTCTCCACCCAGCCTTATAATCTCATTTCTAATATTCTTGACTACAGTCAATAACACATCTGTACCGATATGAGGCTTATTCACATATAGGATTGACGGATCTGCACCAAATTCGACAAATGTCTTAAGAACCGCAGTCCTTCTTCCTGATTTATCCTTAATTACGGTATTCAATTTACCGTCAGAAAATGTTCCGGCCCCTCCTTCACCAAACTGAACATTACAGTTTGGATTTAACGGATGTTCCTTTTTCCAGTATCCATTTACACAGGCTGTTCGTTCATCAACTGCCATACCACGTTCCAGAATGATCGGTCGATAGCCCTCTCTTGCAAGAAAAAGACCTGCAAACAAACCTGCCGGACCGCTTCCGATAATAACCGGTCGATACTGCATCGGCATCGATCCATGCTCCGGGATTTTAAAATCCGTCCCTTTAATTAACATAATATTGTTATTGTGAACTTTTTTTAGGATTTTCTCTTCCTGATCACAGGACACATCTACAGAGGCAACATAATGGATTTGATCCTTCTTCCGGCTGTCAATCGATAATTTAGCCATTTTATAGGATAGAAAGCTATTTATCCTTAAACTTTTCCGGATTGCCTGTTCAATATCTTCGTTTTTGTATCCAATTTTTAACTTAATATTATTAATTCGAATCATAAATACTAAATCCCGCTTTCATCCCAGTTATGACCGCCCACATCAGATTATAGCCGCCGCAGATTCCGTCGGTATCCAAAAGCTCCCCTATCACATATACATGCTCCTGTACAGTAAGCTTCATAGTTTCCGGATCTATAAAACGAGTGTCTGCGCCGCCTCTTGATACCTGTGCATCTTCTGCTCCGGCTGTTGCTGTGACATGAAAGGTCAGTTTCTTTATTTGATCTGCCAGCTTCTGCAGTTCAACATCATTTAGTTCCGATATTCTTTCCTGTTTCCATCTGCATTGTTCTAGTATATAAGTCGCAAGTTTTTCATGTACAAAGCCATTCAGACACGCCTGAAGCGACCTTTCCGGATTATTTGTCCGGAATTTCCTGAAATGCATATACAGATCAGCTTCATTTATATCCGGTACAAGATCCAAACAAAGGCTAACGCTCTCACCATTCTGCAGCATCTCCCCGGCTGTATGGCTGAGATTAAATATAACAATTCCTGATAATGACTGACCGGTAAACTGGACCTCGCCAAATTCCTGTGCGTGGATTTCGGAAGATGCATCCATTACTGTTACCAGTGCCTTTGAACGAACACCTGCCAACCCAGACATCTTTTCATTTACCTGAAGCTTACAGAGTGCTGGTTGAAATGGATAATACGGAATACCCAGTTGATCTAACAGACTACAGCCTGCATTTGTACCACCAAGGGCAGGTGCTGCAGCTCCACCACATGCAAGAACTATATTTCTTGCATAATATTGTCCCTGATCCGTCTGAATACAATATGTATGATCGGATTGTTCTTCCAGACCTATAACGATTTCTCCGGTATGAACCTGGATCTGATTTTTCTTCAGACGGTCGTTGAACGCCCAGACGATCGTAGATGCCTGTCTGGACATTGGATAATAATATCCGTGTTCATCGCTGACAGCTACACCAAGCTGTTCCGCAAATTGATTTACAATCTGATAATCCTTTGCTCCGATCACCTTATATGGGAAAAATTCATTTTTACTGTTATAACATTCCAGACGAAAACTGCTGTTTGACAGATTACATCTGCCATTTCCGGTTGCATATAGTTTTTTTCCGATCTTTTTATTTTTCTCAATGATCAGTACAGAACGCTTCCGGGTCTGATCTGCTTTATGCTGAAACTGTTTGTAAATATCTGCATCCGTTGCGCAGATAGCTGCAGTCATACCAGAAGCACCTGCACCTGCTACGATCAAGTCATATATCATTTTTATTTACTCCTTTTAAACCATCCATATTCTAGCATTAACTGGAACATGATTCAAGAAAAGTAAACAATTCTTTCTCTTTTTGAAATTTAATACCATTTATGATCCTGTTTTTTAGAATGTTGTCCAGATTCTTGATCCGGATATCGGTAAATTCATACAAACTGCCATTTGCTGTAAAGACCGCTACATATCCATTTAATTCATTTACCAGAAAACGATACGACTCCGCCGCCACCTGTGTGGAAGCATCTTCGGACAACGATCGTTCTCCGGTTGTCGTTCCATATGTTGGTGTTTTTTCTTCTGATGTTTTTTCTTCTGAAATTGGATCGTATTGAATCTCTTGTCGTTTGCCGGATCGTCCTTTGCCTGTTATTGTTTCTACGGCATATGAATCATCCGAAAAGCTGTCAGTTTTCTGGTATATCGTATAGGAACAGCAAAAAGCAAGCAAAAACAGAATGAGCATCCCACCAAGAATCAATAAAATTTTTTTCACAGATAATCACCTCTTATCATGATTATCTGCACATCCATCAGATCTATGCAAAAAACAGGCTGGTAATTATTAGCTTTTACCTGCCTGTTTTCCTTTTTTCTTATATATTTATTTGCTTATTCCCATGTTACGCTGTCAGCTTTGTCTTTTTCAAATACTGTCACCCATGTTTTTCCAGGATTCAGCTTTAATTCATTGCCGTCCTCTGTATAATACTTTGTGATCGCATTTTCAGATGATTTTTTCCATGTTACAGGAACGATCACTCCATTGGAAGCATAAAGTCCGGTTCCTTCACCAACCAGATCAAGCTGCTGTCTGTCATGATCATCAATGCTTGTATAATGAGCAAACTGGATCAGGACATTTTCATACTTAAGCTGATCACCTGTATTTCCATCTGTCTGTTCTCCGCCATACTGGAATCTGTAGTAGAGGCCATCATCTGCATGGTATTCAAACCAAGGTGTTGTGTAATTGCTGATCGGAGTTGTAATCTTTTCTGCCTTTTCACCGCCAGCAGGAGCTGTAATCTCCTCATTAAATGAGAACACACTCTTGAAACTATCGCTATGCTTTGTTTCATATCCTTTTTGTTCGATGCCGGCTTTGATCTTTTCTGTATCTGTAAATACATTATGTGGTGATACCCTGTCAGATGCTCTGTAGTATGTTACTCCACCTTCTGAACTTAAACCACTCAGATTATTGATTCCTGAGCTTGAAAGTTTTTCCTCACCCTGTGGGGACTGACCGTAATGCATATAGATTGCATCATATTCCATAGCAACGGTTACATAATATGGACGGCAGCTTCTGATTGATCCAAGTTTTTCAAGATTGGAATAATCGTTAAAAATACCAAGCAGTCTGGTGATTCCACCTTCTACCTTCATCTCATAAACGATATCTGCTTTACCTATATCGCACTGTGGCATAGCGTCAGAAATATTATTTAACATAACTGCGATCGGACGACCGTACTCTTCCGTCCGGTCTGTAACCCATTCGCCAGTCAGGTCGTTATATACGCCCTCATGCTGTACTTCTGTTGTTGCCTCTGTGGTAGCTTCTGTTGTTGCTTCTGTCGTTGTGGTTTCTGTGGTTGCTTCTGTTGATGTCTCTTTCTTACCACATCCCATAACACCAAGTGATAAAACTCCTAATGCTGCTAAAGCAATTGCATATTTAGTTTTCTTCATAATCCCTTGTGTATCCTTTCTCATTAAGTATTTGTTCCTGAAGATCTTCCATCTGTTTGCGCTCTTCTTCATCTATATGATCATAACCAAACAAATGAAGCATACTGTGCGCTACCAGAAATGCCAGTTCTCTGGTGTTCGAGTGATTGTAGCTTTCTGCCTGTTCATATACGCGATCCATGGAAATAATGATATCTCCAAGCATCAGTTCTCCGCTTTCCGGATTGAAATAATCACAGGTATCCCCGTCTACAACACTAAAATCTCCCGGTTCTTTATAATCAATCAGAGGAAATGACAATACATCTGTCGGTGCATCGATATTTCTCTGACAATTATTGATAGTCTGTATGCCCGAATTATCTGTGAGCAATACATAAATCTCACATTCATAAGGACACTTTATAAAATCCAGAGCCTGTCCGATCACTGTTTCGATCACATGTTCATAATCAGGGATCTGGATTTCTCCATATTCATTTTCTACATTTAATGACATTGTATTTCTTACCTTTTTCTTTTATTATTTCGGTTCTCTCCGTATCGTCTGCCATCGTTTTGGTTACGATTTTCCTGCTCCGAACGCTGTTTTTTCTGCCTGTTCTGCTTCTCCTCGTAAACCTCATATGCATTTACGATCTTCTGTACCAGCGGATGTCTTACAACATCAAGACTTGTCAGATGGCAGACACTGATTTCTTCGATATTTTTGATAACGGTCAAAGCTACTTCCAGTCCCGATCTTGTCTCAAACGGAAGGTCCTTCTGGGAAAGGTCACCGGTAATGATTGCTTTCGATCCAAAACCAATACGGGTTAAGAACATCTTCATCTGTGCCGGTGTTGTATTCTGTGCCTCGTCCAGTACAATATAAGCATTGTCCAGTGTACGTCCCCGCATATATGCAAGTGGTGCTACTTCAATCAGACCTTTTTCCATATTCTTGGCAAAGGACTCCGGTCCCATGATCTCATATAATGCATCATAAAGCGGTCTTAAATAAGGATCGACCTTGCTCTGCAAATCTCCCGGAAGAAATCCAAGCTTTTCGCCAGCTTCAATTGCCGGACGTGTCAAAATGATCCGGTTTACTTCACCATTCTTAAAAGCAGTGATCGCTTTTGCCATTGCGAGATATGTTTTACCGGTTCCAGCAGGACCTACACCGAATACGATCATGGATTTATCGATTGCATTTACATATGCCTTCTGTCCATGTGTTTTTGGTTTGATCGGTTTGCCATTGATCGTGTGACATATGATATCCCGATCCAGATCAGCAATATTTTCCTGTGTTTCCTGAGGATGATCCTTAGACATGGCGATCGTATAATCAACCTTCTGTTCATCGATCGCAGTACCTCTGGCTGCAACTGCAAATAACTGGATCAGTACATGAACCGCCTGCTCCACGTCTTTTTCTTCTCCTGAAACCTTCAGCTTATCATCGCGTAGAATCATAGAAACATGAAATGCTTTTTCTATTTTTTTTGCATGTACATCAAATTGTCCAAATACATTCTGAACGTATTCGGACATAACTGTAATTGATTTGCTGAATTCACTCAAGCGTCTGTTCCTCACTTATAATCTGTAATTCATGCGGAATCCCGATCAACTGTCTTACGGTTATATCTCCTTCCGCAAGACATTCATCTCCGCTATTCGTTATTTTAACATTATTTTCTATTATTTGCACCCCTTTTTCTTGCAAATTGCCAATATAACGACTTAATTTTTCTTTTACTGACGCAGCCGCCGCTTCCATGGATACTGTTTCTTTTTTTAACCGGTACTCCTTTATTGTGTATGCTTCTATCTGAAATGGCAGGTAAAAATTCTTACCTATATGAAGCCGGCTCGTATCACTGAACAAATCATATGCTTCGAAAGAGCATTTTGGTACATAAGGGGTAAGGCTGTACTGAAATGCACCAAAGGAATAATAGCTCTTTTCATTTCCTGTATATTCTTTGGAATAGCAGGATAACGGAACTGTATTTTTGTAATGATATACACAGATTCCATATACAGTTCCTTCTGCAGATACATAATTTGTATCCAGAACTTCATTATTATCATCATACAGATAAACTGCACCAGAGATCAGGATATCGCCTTTCTTCACATCATCTCCAGCCTTTACTACCGGTGTTCCGGATGCTGTTACGATCTCCGTGATCGTACAGTCCTGTGAAGCAATGATGTTGCATGGTTCTTTCATGGAGGTATCCGTAAATACATTCAATGTTTCCGTGATCTCCACCGACAGCTTTGTTCCCGTAAGCGCACATGATATCCAGGCGATATCTTCAAAGTCTTTCCGGAGATTTTTCTCCAGCTCTGCGCAGTCTACTTTTGACTTTGGAGTTCCGGTCTGCACATAATATTCATTGATATGTTGTAGTATCTCATCCGATGTATAATCTGATTCACCGGAAACGGAAATTTCCCATATAAATAACGATTGAATATAGATCAGAACAGCAAACAAGATAAACCCAGCCACAAACGGAATTCTTTTTTTATTTTTTCGAATAAACTCGCGAATACCATATACTCTTAGAACCTCTACATCACTTCCTGTTTTCCGTGCAGGTTCTTCCAATCGTGCTATATCCTTTGAAGCAGTAAAAAAGAATATTTCATCTTCTTTCTGCTCCAGATTCCAAAGTTTAATATCTCTGGCTTTGCACAGATTTACAAAACGGTTGATATGAATGCCGCGAAGATGAATGTTTGCAAATCCATACAGATACTTTAATATAATATCAAACATCCGGTTTCCCCCTTCTATGTACACAATATTATTCATAATTGATATATAGAATGTTGCCTGATATCTTCAGTTCTTCCGGACAATAATATTCAATTTTCAGGCAAATTCCATTTATCGATATGGTATTCTTTTTTGTTTTTACAAGGATCCGGGTATCCGAACAGGATATAATACATTTATAGTTTTCAATATAGATAATGTGATTATCATGAATTGTGATTTTGGATGAACTTTTTTTTATGTCCGGTGTGACATCCGGCACATCATATAGACTGTTATGATTAAATGGAAGCTGCATGATCTGATACCCAACTGACTTTATATCTATATTATGTTGGTTGGGTATCGGATTATGACTTACTCTTTATTCTCTTTAAGATTATGGACACAGATAAAATTAACCAGAACGGCATTTCCTACAATCAATCCATAGGTAACTGCCTTTAATATATTTCCGGTCATATCGCCAAATGCAAAAATACTTAAGATCAGTGCTTCCCAGGCAAAAATTATTGCAAGAATATTAATTGCGTTTTTCATATTCGTTTGTCCCTTTCGTTTTTGTATATTAATTTCATCATATATTATAGTGATGTCAGCGTCAACTTTTTTGCGTTTGTAAGAACATTTCATGTTCTTACACCGCACCATCATACCTAATTGTTTCGCATACGTTTTATATTTTCTTTTTTTGTGTCTATAAGAACATTTCATGTTCTTACGTCGCACCATCTCGCCTAAATGTTTCGCATCCGTTTTATATATTCTTTTTTTGCGTCTATAAGAACATTTCATGTTCTTACGCCGCACCATCTCGCCTAAATGTTTCGCATCCGTTTTATATATTCTTTTTTTGCGTCTATAAGAACATTTCATGTTCTTACGCCGCACCATCTCGCCTATCGGCTCGATGCCGCTCGTTCGCCAAATACAGATTTTCGTGTAAACACGAAATCTGTGCTTGGCTCACTTACGCAAAAAAAGAGTACCGATTGCTCGGTACTCAAAAAAATCATATTTACTAATCCAAACTATAGATTATTTATATTTGCGCTTTCTAGCTGCCTCTGATTTCTTTTTACGTCTAACGCTTGGCTTTTCGTAATGTTCTCTCTTACGAATCTCCTGCTGGATACCAGCCTTCGCACAATTTCTCTTGAATCTGCGAAGAGCGCTATCTAATGTTTCGTTTTCTTTAACTATTACATTTGACATTCTCTCACCTGACCTCCCTCCAGTTGTGTACTATGCTAATAAAATAACAACTGTTTGGGTATTATTTAAGCACGAAGTCAATTATAACATATATTATTGAAACGTCAACAAAAAATTTTATTATTTTCTATTTTTAGGCATTTAACTGTTCTTTGGCTATTTCTACTGCTTTTGCAAGTGCATCTGCAATACCGGCAGAATTCTTTCCCCCGGCCTGAGCCATGTTTGGACGACCACCGCCGCCACCGCCTACAAGTGCTGCAGACGCTTTGATAATATTTCCTGCATGTGCTCCCTTCTTTACAGCATCGTCTGTTGCCATAGCGATCAGATTTACCTTACCATCCTTTGCGGAAGCAAGAACGACAACCGATGTTCCAAGCTTGTTCTTGAAATCATCTCCCAGATTACGAAGTGCATTCATATCTGTATCTTCTACGCTGGTAGCAAGAACCTTTACGCCATTTACATCTACTGCATCTGCAAGTGCATCTCCGGCAGAATTCTTTGCCAGCTTATCCTTTAACTTGGAGTTTTCAGATGTAAGAGCTTTGATCTCAGCGAGCATTGTCTCGATCTTTTCAGCCAGCTTTGCAGGTTCAGCTTTTGCTGCCTTTGCCGCTGCTTTTAATTCATCTTCCATCTCTTTATAATAATTAAATGCGCCAACAGAAGTCAATGCTTCGATTCTTCTTACTCCGGCAGCAACACCCATTTCAGAGATAATCTTAAATGTACCGATCACACCGGTATTTGGAACATGAGTACCACCACAGAACTCAACAGAAAAGTCATCCATAGATACAACTCGAACCTTCTCACCGTACTTGTCGCCAAACAATGCCATAGCACCTGTCTTCTTGGCATCTTCAATACTCATAACCTCTGTCTTAACCTTAAGATCCTTATCGATCTGTTCATTTACGATTGCTTCCACCTTGGCGATCTCTTCAGGAGTCATAGCCTGGAAATGTGTAAAGTCGAATCTTAAACGGTCTTCGGATACATAAGAACCAGCCTGTTCTACATGATCACCAAGGACCATCTTTAAGGCTTTCTGGAGCAGATGTGTAGCGGAATGATTCTTACATATCAGTGCACGTCTGTCTGCTGTTACAGAAAGCTTCGCTGTGCTTCCATTCTTTAATTCACCGGATTCAACATAGCCAAGATGTGCGATCTTATCACCGGCAACCTTGATCGTATCTTTAACGATGAAACGTCCGCTCTCTGTCTCGATCACACCGGAATCACCGATCTGACCACCCATAGTAGCATAAAATGGTGTCTCTGCTGTGATGATCGAACCGTTTGTGCCTTCGGGAATAACATCAACCAGTTCGGATGTTACCTGATCGCCCTCTTTATATTCTGCTGTTATGGCAATGATATTGGAAGATGCTTCTACCTTGTCATAACCAATGAATTTACTTGTAAGAGCTGTGTCGATGTCTTCATAAATAGTTGAATCTGCTCCCATGTAGTTTGATACTTTTCTTGATTTACGAGCAGTCTCTCTCTGCTTGTCCATAGCCTTATTAAAGCCTTCCGTATCAACCTCGATGCCCTTTTCTTCCAGAATCTCTTTTGTCAGATCAAGAGGGAAACCATAGGTATCATATAACTTAAATGCATTTTCGCCATTTATTACTTTTTTGCCGCTGTTATTTAACTCCTCAACGAAGCCGTTCAGAATTGATAATCCCTGATCGATCGTCTTATTGAAGTTTTCTTCTTCTGTATTGATACAGGTAAAGATATGTGCTTTCTTTTCTTCCAGCTCCGGATATGCATCCTTAGAAACTTCGATTACTGTCTTTGAAAGTTCTGCAAGGAATCTGCCTTCGATACCAAGTAATCTGCCATGTCTTGCTGCACGACGGAGAAGACGTCTTAATACATAACCTCGTCCTTCATTTGATGGAAGGATACCGTCAGATGCCATAAAGGTAACAGAACGGATATGATCAGTAATAACACGGATCGAGACATCTGTCTTCTCGTCTTCCATGTATTTCACGCCAGCCATCTCACATACTTTATCACGCAACGCTTTGATCGTATCAACGTCAAAGATGGAATCTACATCCTGAACAACAACAGCCAGACGCTCCAGTCCCATACCGGTATCGATATTCTTCTGAACCAGTTCTGTATAGTTGTTATGGCCGTCATTTTCAAACTGGGTAAATACGTTGTTCCATACTTCCATGTAACGGTCACAGTCACAACCTACTGTACAGCCGGGCTTACCGCATCCGTACTTTTCGCCTCTGTCATAATAGATTTCGGAACATGGACCACAAGGACCTGCGCCATGCTCCCAGAAGTTATCTTCTTTCCCAAAACGGAAAATTCTCTCCGGTGCAATTCCGATCTCTTTATTCCAGATATCAAATGCTTCGTTATCATCCTCGTAGATAGATGGATATAAACGGTTCTCATCTAAGCCTACAACCTTGGTCAGAAACTCCCATGACCATGAAATTGCTTCATGCTTGAAGTAATCGCCGAATGAGAAGTTACCTAACATTTCAAAGAATGTACCATGTCTTGCAGTCTTACCTACATTTTCGATATCACCGGTACGGATACACTTCTGGCAGGTGGTCACACGTCTTCTTGGAGGGATCTCCTGTCCTGTAAAGTAAGGCTTTAATGGTGCCATACCTGAGTTGATCAATAACAAACTATTATCATTATGTGGAATCAGTGAGAAGCTGTTCATCTTCAGATGTCCCTTGCTCTCAAAAAATTCCAGAAACATTTTTCTTAACTGATTTACGCCATATTTTTCCACTGTTTTCTCCTCCTACCTTCTATCAGCCAGTTCTTTGGTAATATCAGTCCAACTGACACCTCTTTCAACCATAAGAACCATAAGGTGATACAGGAAATCTGATATCTCATATTTTATTTCATCTGAATCAGGATTCTTGGCAGCAATTACAATCTCTGTTGCCTCTTCGCCAACCTTTTTCAGTATTTTGTCAATTCCTTTGTCAAACAGATAATTTGTATAGGAACCTTCCTTTGGATGATTTCTTCTGTCAACGATAATATCGTATTCTTCTTCAAATACCTTTAACGGATTGGTATTATCGTATTCCTTCTTAACCAGATCTGTAAAGAAACAGGTCGGGCTGCCGGTATGACAGGCTGCACCGATCTGGGAAACCTCTGCAAGCAGGGTATCTTTATCACAGTCTAATTTTAATGATTTTAAAAACTGGAAATGACCGGATGTCTCACCCTTTGTCCAAAGCTCCTGTCTGCTTCTGCTGTAATATGTCATTCTGCCGGTTGCGATCGTCTTTTCAAAGGATTCCTTATTCATATATGCCATCATAAGAACTTCCCCGGTCTTATAATGCTGTGTGATACATGGAATCAGCCCGTCAGAATTCAGCTTGAATTCATCAAAGGATACTGCACTTTCAAATGTATTAACCGGAATGCCTTCTTTTCTGCATTCCTGCTTTATCTCCATTATATCCATTTGTTTCAGATTATATAAAGAAATGGATTCAGCATTTGTCTTTTCAAGCATCTCACAGATTGCTTCCCCATTTGTTGAATAGGTGGAAACAATAACAGGAAGTGCTACACGGTTTTTGATCTCATTTACGATATCCATATATTCAGGAACCATATTATTATGTAATAACAGGAGCTCACCCGCTCCGAGTTCCTTAAGCTGCTCTGCATAGGCTACAGGCTCTTTACATTCGCTCAGGTCAATCGTTACGATGATACGTTCTGAACCAAAACGGTCAGCGGCTTCCGTTACAAGCTCCGGTGTATTTAATGCTGCTGATTTCATACAAACCTTGGAAGCACCTGCATATAACATCTTCTTGATATCTTCCAGTCTTCTTACTCCACCACATGCGATCAATGGAATATCGACATTCTTGCAGATCTCTTTGATAACTGCAATATTCGCTTCTCTGCCTTCCTTTGTTGCTTTACTGTCAAAATATGCAATCTCATCTGCACCGGCATCATTATAGAACTTTGCCATTTCAAGTGCATTCTCAAGATCCAGACATGGAATAATTTTCTTATAACTCATAGTACCTCCTTAAAGTGAACCTTTGGTAGATAACACTTTACCATTTAATCTGTCGTCTATAGAAGTTGCTTCATCTAAAGCTTTTGCAAATGCCTTAAAAGCTGCTTCGATGATATGATGGTCATTGGAACCGGAGAACTGCTTCAGGTTCAGATTCATCTCCGCACCATAGGATACTGCATAGAAGAATTCCTTTACCATCTGTGTATCAAAATATCCAACCCGCTCTGTTGTCAAGTTCAGATCATAAACAAGATATGGTCTTCCGGAAAGGTCGATCGCACACATAACAAGCGTTTCATCCATAGGAAGAAAGAAATTACCGAAACGCTTAATGGATTTTTTATCTCCAAGCGCACCTTTGATCGCTTTTCCGAGAACAATTCCCGTATCTTCTATCGTATGATGACAATCCACATACAGATCACCCTTTACGGTCAGATTCAGATCAAAAAATCCGTGCTTGGCAAAGCTTGTCAGCATATGATCGAAAAATCCGATACCGGTATCGATCTTTGCATCTCCCTTTCCATCCAGATTTAATTCCAGAACAATATCTGTCTCGCTGGTTTTTCTTGTGCATTTTACTGCTCTATCCGCCATATCTTTTCTCCCTTGTTTTTATACATTTTTCTTCCGATACTTTGGCAACTACAAGCACAGGCGGACTGATAATACAGACGCCTGTGCAATCTTGGTTTCATATTATACCACTATTCAAATCTTACTGCAATAGAATTAGCATGTGCTGTAAGTTGCTCTGATTTTGCAAAGCTTTCAATGTCTTCATGTACTTCTTCAAGAGCTTCTCTGGAATAATAGATGATGCTTGATTTCTTAATGAAGTCATCCACACTTAACGGGGAGAAGAACTTCGCTGTTCCGTTTGTTGGAAGTACATGGTTCGGTCCGGCAAAATAATCACCCAGTGGTTCGGACGAATATTCACCGATGAAGATCGCACCGGCATTCTTGATCCTTGTCATAACATCAAATGGATTTGCAGTTACAATCTCCAGATGTTCGGAAGCAATTGCATTTGCTGCTTCAACCGCATCTGCCATATTATCAGCTAATAAGATATAGCCGTATGTATCAATGGATTTCCGAATGATCTCTTTTCTGGATAATACCTTTATAAATTCATCGACCTGAGCTGATACCTTTTCGGCAAGTTCTTTTGAAGTTGTGATCAGAATGGCGGATGCCATCTCATCATGCTCTGCCTGTGATAACAGATCGGCTGCAACATATCTTGGATTTGCTGTCTCATCTGCAATTACAAGGATTTCGGATGGACCTGCGATCGAATCGATGCTGACATGTCCGTATACCGCACGTTTTGCAAGTGCAACGAAGATATTTCCGGGTCCTACGATCTTATCAACCTTTGGAATGGATTCCGTTCCATATGCAAGAGCCGCGATTGCCTGTGCGCCGCCTGCCTTGTAGATAGCAGTCGCACCGGCTTCATTTGCTGCAACCAGTGTAGTCGCATATACTTCACCCTCGCTGTTACAAGGAGTGGTCATTATAATATTTTTAACACCTGCTACCTTTGCAGGCATAATGTTCATCAATACGGAAGATGGATACACAGCTTTTCCACCCGGTACATATACTCCGACAGATTCCAATGCTGTTACCTTCTGTCCAAGCATGATACCCTTCGGATCAGAATCAAACCAACTGTACTGACGCTGTTTTTCGTGATAGGTGCGAATGTTTTCTTTTGCTTTTCTGATAACCTCGATCAGTTTCTCATCTACCTGTGTATAAGCATATTCAATCTCTTCTTTTGTAACCAGAACATTTCCGGCGTTGATATCTGCTTTATCAAACTGCTTGGTATATCCAAATAATGCCTCGTCTCCACGATCTCTGACATCATTTACGATCTTCTCTACTGTATCTGCATAAGATCCGAAATTGCTTGGGCTTCTTTTTAACAGATCCTTTAAAATGTTCTTTCTGGTTTCTTCCGTCAGATTTACAATTCTCATTTTTATGCCTCCTTATTAATCAACGAATTTAAATCAGCAAGCAGCTTTCTGATTCTCTCATTTTCCATCTTTAAGCTTACCTGATTTACAACCATTCTTGCAGATAACGGACAAACTTCTTCTAAAACTTCCAGTCCGTTTTCACGAAGAGTACTTCCAGTCTCAACGATATCAACGATCACCTCTGATAAGCCAACGATCGGCGCAAGCTCGACCGAACCGTTTAATTTGATGATCTCAACCGTCTGGTTCTTCTGATTATTAAAATAATCTTTTGCAATATTCGGATATTTGCTGGCAACACGGATGATCTCATTTTTCTTCAATAATTCTTTTGCTTTATGAGGACCACAGACACACATCCGGCATTTACCGAATCCGAGATCCATTACCTCGTACAGGTTTCTGCCTTCTTCTAATATCGTATCCTTACCAACTACACCGATATCTGCTGCACCGTATTCTACATAGGTTGGTACATCTGTTGCCTTTGAAAGGAAGAACTTCAGCTTCATTTCTTCATTCACAAAGATCAGCTTTCTGGTATCCGGGTCTTTCATTTCATCGCAGGTAATTCCTATCTGTTCAAGCAATGCAAGGGTTTTCTTTGCAAGTCTGCCCTTTGCAAGTGCAAATGTTAAATATCTCATTGATTTATCTCTCCAATCTATCCATCGATCAAATTCTAATTTTGAATTTCTTTCTGTTTTTGTCCGCTTATTTCAAGGATGCGATAGCCACCTCGTTCTCATCACCGGACACAAGATCAAATACCTTGACCGTATCACTGTTTTCAAAATAAAACAGTCCGGAAAAATGCTCTCTTTTTGCATATTCCAGATAATCTTCCACTGACTTTCTGACAGATTTGCGTATCAATTCAATCTTCTTATCATTCTGGCGCAGACTCTTACCAAGACTGATCGCGGGCTCCTGATTCTCGATATCATAGAGAATGATCGTATTCGAATATTCAACCGAAACCTCGATATTCTGTCTGGACAGTGCCATGATCAGTTCTTCTACGGTAAATGCAAAACCAATAGACGGTGCATCTTTGCCAAACTGCTTTAACAGGTTATTATATCGGCCACCCTTTACAACTGCATCTCCGGTTCCGTAGGTATATCCGCGGAAGATCACGCCGGTATAATAGTTATAACCATTTAACATACTGAGATCAAAGCCGATATATTTGTCATATCCATAACAGCATAATGCCTTATAGATTCTCTGTAATCTGTGAACGGCTGCAAGTGATACCGGATTCGTAACCAGCTTCTCTGCTTGCTCTAACATGGATTCTCCACCGAATAAAGAGTCAAATGCAAGAAAGGCTTTCTTTAAAACAGGACTCAGATCCAGTTTCTTCAGATATTCCTCCAAACCAAAGAAGTTCTTAATATTGATGTATTCCTTGATCTGAAGTTCTTCGGCTTCTGTAATTCCGGCTTCTGCAACGATTCCCTTAAAGTAATCGATCTGTCCGATCTCGATCTGGAACTCGTCGATTCCAAGCGCCTTAAAAGAATCAACAACAGTTGCAATGATCTCTGCATCTGCTGCAGAAGAATCATCATTTATAAGCTCAGCACCGATCTGTGTAACTTCTTTTAATTTTCCCTGCAATTTTCTTGGGTTTGAATATGTATTTCCTGTATAGCACAGACGGATCGGAAGCTGTTCATCCTTGTAATATTTTGCTACACATCTTGCAATACTAGGTGTGATATCCGGGCGTAATACCAGCGTATTATTATCACGGTCAAAGAACTTGTACATTTCATTTGACGGTGCAGATCCCTTATCACGGTTAAATATATCAAAATACTCAAATGTAGGTGTCTCTATATCATGATAGCTGTATAACTCCAGAGTATGATGCAGCTTCTCAATAATCTTTCTTTTCTTTTTACATTCTACATCATAGGTGTCTCTTACTCCGTCCGGAGTCTGTAACAGTTTATCCTGCATCTCTTTTCCTCCTTTTATCCATGTCTATTTGCTTTATCGTATTAAAGTGATAACACGATAATTAGTTATTTCAACAATGTGCTCATTATAGGTGAGACGTTGACATTTGTCAAGATTTTTCCTGATTCTTTATGCTCTTAACTGCAAATCTTTATCCAGAAGCTCCAGATAATGAACCAGTGCTCCATTTTTTGCATGAATAAAGAAATCCGGATTCAGTTCTTCATATTTGAAATTCTTTGCATGTCCCTCGTTCACGCGATCCATATAAGTCTTTAATTCCGAAAAACGTAAATAGTAATATTTGTTTCTATGCGTAAAAAATATGATCAGGAAGCTGACTCCCTGCTGTTCCTCATACTCTTTCATAAAATGATACTGATGCTCATGTATATTCTGTAAAGAAAACGTATCAACCGCACATTCCTTCGCATCGAAGCATATCGGAATGCCCTGTACGACACCGATGTAATCGACCGTAGAATCTTTTTCAAAATACGCCAGCGTGATCTGGCTGCTGTCTTTATCCATACGGATCGGTTTGATCGGAGTCGGGATCTTCTGAACAACTGCCAGCTTCTTTTCCCGATAATATTCATTTGTATAATTGATCAGTTCCTCAAGTGAGGAACCACGAAGTCCTCTGGAATTCCAAGTTGCCATTCGATTCTGCCTCTTTATCTTTTATCCGATTCTGCTTTTATCAAAGTTATTTTCCAAATTACCTAAATAAATCTTTTTCGATCGTCCGAAACGGTTCCGGAAGAAATGCCGAAAACTCTTTTCCGCCCAGATAAGAAAGCGGACCGTCTGTTTCTTTAAATATAATGTTTCCGCAATGAAGAAGCTGATGCTTTACATGATAAGCATCTGCAAAATACCGGTTCACTACAGGTATGCCATACTTTGTATCGCCGACTACCGGATATCCCAGATGCTTTAACTGTGCACGGATCTGATGAGACTTACCTGTAATAAGCTCAACCTTTACCAATGTATAATCATCATTTTTTTTAACCGGATAAAAGATTGAATGAATTTCTTCACTCTTGCCCTGTTCCCATGGGTAATCTGATATCCGAACTATATTTTTTGCATTATCCTTCTGTAAATAACATGTACTGTCAAGCTTCTGTGTCACACGTCCCCGTACAAGTGTATAATAATATTTATGTAATAAATGTTCTCTTATAATTCTGGATAATTCCTGACTTCCGGTAAGACTCACCCCACAAAGAATGAGTCCGGATGTATTGCGGTCTAAACGATTGCATACAGACGGACGATAAGTTCTCAGTTCTTCAGTTGTGATATGCCCACTATCAAGCAGATAGTCGATCAATGCTTCATTAAAAGAGTAATCATCTTTTGATGCCTTCTGTGACAGGACGCCAGTCGGTTTGTCTGCGATCAGAATATTTTCATCCAAATAGATGATCTCAACCGGAATCTTCTTTTTAGAGGAAGTGCTGTGTGTTCCACTGACATCTTCCCTGAAATTGGCGATCGTTTCATCAGACATATAGATCTGGATCGTATCTCCGATATAGACGTATTCGTTTCCTTCAATTTTCTTATTGTTCAATTTGATGTTTTTCTTTCGTATCATCTTATAAACAAAGCTTGACGGTGCCTTATTCAGATATTTCAAAAGAAATTTGTTCACACGCTGTCCCGCTTCGTTCTGCGATATAATGATCTCTTTCATGCCCGACTCCTATACACCAAGTTCAAATAATTTTTCACGCATAGACTGATCCTTTACCAGATAATCTTCATCCGGTTCTTTGATCGTTTCCGCTTTCTTTATAAATTCATCCACGGTTAACGCTGTAACGATAACATATGGTTTCTTTATCATTTCAAAGGAACGTGTAATTTCTTTTTTCAGGAATTCCACATCCGGAATCTTCTTGTCAAATGCTTTCTGATATAAGAATAACATTCTGCCATCCCGCACGATCACGGCAGGGAAAAACAACATTCCTTCATATCGACTGAGCGAGATATCATACAGGATGCCGTCCCGGTTCTCATAATGGATCCCTTTTTCTATCTTCCTGTGTTCTTCCTCTGTTAAAGGCTTGAATTTGGAACACATGATAAGTGCTACGATCTGTTTGGCAAATGGCAGGCTGATCAATATCGGAAGTATGATGATCAAGGTTTTTGTTGTTTTAAACATGGCAAGCGAAAGAATTACTCCTGTCAGGATCATAACACCAAGTATAATAATACTGGTTATGATCTTTTTCTTATGTTTTTTTATATATCCATACTGTCCTTTTTCCATTGTTTTTGTCCTGTTCTGTTTTTATTATAATGTTCTTCATACCCCGGCAAATCTCTGTATTTAACGGATATCTGTCTCTATTTGATCATGGAAACGATCCAGTCATTCGGCAGCAGCTTTGTTACAACCTTAAACGCTTTCATCGTTATGCTGTAGGTAGATTCTGTCTTCAGGTAATACGCATCAAATAACGCCCGTTTTACCACATTCTTTGCTTCTACACGGAACAATCTTTTAAATGCCTTTGTATGGGAATATTTCTCGGCAACATCAAAGAACTCTGTATTGACCGGTCCCGGACATACTGCTGTCACTGTAATACCTCTGTCCTCCAATTCTTTATTTAATGCTTTTGAAAAGCTTCTAACCATGGATTTTGTTGCTGCATATACAGCAAAGGATGGCTGTGGCAGATATGCCGCTGATGATGCAATATTAATGATATTGCTCTGTTCTTTCATATATGGCAGAGTAATCTTCGTCATGGCAACTAAAGCCTTACAGTTAACATCGATCATTCCGGTAAGTTCTTCGCATACAACATCTTCTACATGTCCCATAATGCCATATCCTGCTGCATTCACCAGAACACGTACCCATGGATGTTCCTTTGCAAGCATCTTCTTATAGGCTTCAAGATCTTCCTGCTTTGTGATATCCAGCGGGAGAACAATAATCTTCTTGCCTTCAATCTCTCTTTCTAAGGCATACAAGCGTTCTGCACGTCTGGCGATCACCCATATCTCGTCGATTGTCTTATATTTTTCACTGATCTGAACAACAAACTCTCTGCCCAGTCCGGAAGAAGCTCCGGTAACGACTGCTATTTTACTCATGACATCATCCTCCATCCAGATAAATACTTATTCTTTAACGTTCCGTTTGTATTTTTTGCCCATCCAAGCGGATATCCGTCCACCAGAACAAGCACATATCCATTTTTAATTTTCTGATCCGATACTTCGATCGTCTCGCCTTTCAGATATCTTAAAACACGGTCATCTGAAGAAGTCAGATTTACTTCATTATCAAACTGTCCTTGTTTCAGATACATAGCAAGTGACTGGCTCGGTTCAAACCGGTTCTTCTTGATCTCGCCAAGGAACAATCCCTGTCTTAACATCCGAAGCCCGGATACATCCGGCATATGTTCTGCCATATAATACAGTCTTCCTTTATTTTCCTCAATATATGCAGACCGGATCCCGGCATCCGATGAAACGTGCGCAAGGAATTCTTCTGCATTTTTATCCGGTTTACAGCCTCTGTGTATCCATGACTGAAATACCTGTGTCTGTTCTGCCTCTTTTTTATGAATAAGTGCAACAAAATGCCCTTCCCCTTCGATATGATGCGGCCATAATCTTGCGCATTTTTCAAGTTCTGCATTTTCGGTCTTTCCCCACGCAGGATTTCCATTGCAAAAACCCGGATACTTCGGAACTTCGACTAATTCTAATGTATCATCCAGTGATAAAAGATATTCGATTGACTGTTCATTTTCTTCCGGAGAAAACGTACAGGTCGAATACAGCATGGTTCCACCCGGTTTTAACATTTTTACAACTTCATTTAAGATTCCACGCTGTAAACCGGCAAATAACTCAACACCATTGTTTTCCCACGCTGTTACCATTGACTGGGATTTACGGAACATTCCTTCACCGGAGCAAGGCGCATCAATCAAAATTTTATCAAAGGTCTGATAGAATTTTGTGCTTAGCTTATTCGGAGCTTCACTTACCACACACATATTACCGATCCCGAATAATTCCAGATTTTTTAATAATGCCTTAGCTCTGGAATTACTGATATCATTTGAGATCAGAAACCCGGTGCCATGAAGTTTTGCTGCAAGCTCGGTTGATTTACCTCCCGGTGCTGCACAGATATCAAGAACCACATCCCCATCTTCAACAGGAAGAATACTCGCCGGTGCCATCGCACTCGGTTCCTGAATATAATAAAGACCTGCATAATAATATGGATGTTTGGATGGTGTACATGCTTTATCATCATAATAAAAACCATTTGTTGTCCATGGTACAGGCTTTAATTCAAATGGAGAGATTTTCAAGAAATCTTCCACACTGATTTTATTTGTATTCACGCGAAGTCCATGATGCATGCCCTGATCCAGACAATTCATATATGCATCATAGTCGTCTCCTAACTGTGTCTTTATCCTGTTTGTAAATGACTCCGGTAAGTTCATAATCTATAACCCCTGTGCTTTGTATCCTTCTGCGATAATATCAAGCTGTTTGGAAAAATCCTCCAGCTTTTCCAGATCATCCTTCTGGTAAATATCATAAAATTCATTCTGTATCTTCACAACCTCACGCTGGTTGCCTACATAATACAAATTCTGAATATTTGTTAAAATATCTGCAACGATAGATGCCTTATAATTAAACGAATTCTGTGCATCCATAATCTCACCCCGGACAGATGACATTTCCTGATCCAGCGCCACAGTTGCATTTGCTGCATTTAACAGTTTTTTCCGGATATGTTCCGGCATATTATGACGATACTTATACTGAAGGGAATGCTCTATCGTTGCCCAGAAATCCATCGCCATTGTACGAATCTGAATCTCTGCCTGAATCGTCTGAAGCCCTTTAATCGTATATACATCATAATTTAATATAATATGAAAACTTCTGTACCCACTTGTTTTTGCATTCGTGATATAGTCTTTTTCTTCCCGGATTGACATATCCCTGCGATTCCTTATGATCTCTACAACCTTGTAAATATCTTCTTCGAACTGGCACATGATACGGATTCCGGCGATATCATCCATCTCTTCCACGATATGATCCATCGGAATATGTTTCTTTTGCATCTTATCCAAAATACTTGAAATTCTTTTTACACGTCCGGTTACATTCTCAATTGGAGAATACAGTCCCTGACTTCGATAATCTTTTATAATATGCTTAAATTTCAAGAGCAGTTCATCTACAGCCTGCTCATACGGAGATAATATCTCTTTCCATAATTGTATTTCCACGAATAAAATGCCTCCTGCCAATTCTAACTATTCATCATCACGGGATACTCTGGTATAAAGGAAATTATATTCATCTACACCATCCTGATACTCCGGATAAAGCTCATATAATTCTTTCGCAAGTTCATAAGCCTTATCATAGTTCTGGATCTTTTCATAATAACTGATCTCCTGCAAACGCAACTCTTTCTGGAAGGTATTATCGCTTGCAAGTCCATTATTAATATACCCATATGCATTGTCCATCTCACCGATACTGATATAATAAGCGGCATACTGGGCATACAGATATGAATTATATCCATATTTATCTATGTATTTTTCATAATTCTCAAACATATGCTCTGCATCATTCATAGATGCATAACAGGTTCCTATATACAGATATAATTCCGGATAATCCTTTACATACTGCTCCAGAACCGGGAGTGCCCCGGCATAATTGCTGTCCGAAAAGTCAGCCAATGCCTGGGCGATCTCCTTCATTTTACCGACATTCTTTTTATCTGCAGATGTCTGTTGTAAAATAGTATCATATTCTTCTACCGCTTTATCATAATTAGCGGTCTTCATATAAATATCTGCCATATACAGTCTGGTATTCTTGTCTTTATTCTGAGAAAAGATCTGTTTTTCAGAAAGTGCATCGGCAAACCGGTCAAGTGCCTTATCGTATTCTGCATTCTGATAAAATGCCAGTCCTTCATCAAAATAGCGGTCCTTATGCGATATGATCTTTGATAATATTACAACAGCCGCAAAAACAATGACCAGACAGGTGACTAAAAAGAAAAACACTTTACCAAAATCTATATTGGATTTTCTTTTTCTGTGTCTTCTACGATTTCTTCCTGCCATAGCAATAAACTCCTGATTAGTGATGGAATAAACGGATTCCTGTAAATACCATTACCATTCCATATTTATCACATGCTTCGATTACAAGATCATCTCTGACAGATCCACCCGGCTGAGCAATGTATGCAACACCACTCTTCTTCGCACGTTCAATGTTATCTGAGAATGGGAAAAATGCATCAGAACCAAGTGTAACATTCTGATTTCCGGCAAGCCATGCTTTCTTTTCTTCTGCTGTGAATACTTCCGGCTTTACCTTGAAACGCTTCTGCCATTCGCCATCACGGAGAACATCCTCATATTCATCACCCATATATACATCGATCGCATTATCTCTGTCTGCACGTCCAAGGCCATCAACAAACTGAAGTCCCATAACCTGAGGAGACTGACGAAGCCACCAGTTATCTGCCTTCTGACCGGCAAGTCTTGTACAGTGGATTCTGGACTGCTGACCGGCCCCGATACCGATTGCCTGCCCGCCCTTTACATAGCATACAGAATTAGACTGTGTGTATTTTAATGTGATCAGTGCAATCTTCATATCGATAAGAGCTTCTTCCGGTATATTTTTATTCTCTGTTACAATATTGGATAAAAGATCCTTATCGATATTCAGTTCATTTCTTCCCTGCTCAAATGTAATTCCAAATACCTGTTTGCGTTCAATCTCAGCAGGAACATAATTCTCATCGATCTGGATAATATTATAATTACCTTTCTTCTTCTTCAGAAGAAGCTCCATAGCTTCGTCTGTATACCCGGGAGCAATTACACCATCTGATACTTCACGCTTAATGAGGCGGGCTGTATCTGCATCGCAGACATCTGACAATGCAATGAAATCACCAAAGGATGACATACGATCTGCGCCTCTGGCTCTTGCATATGCACATGCAAGCGGTGACAGTTCACCAAGATCATCTACCCAGTAGATCTTTGCAAGTGTATCTGTAAGAGGAAGTCCTACTGCTGCACCTGCTGGTGATACATGCTTAAAAGATGTAGCTGCAGGAAGTCCTGTTGCCGCCTTTAATTCTTTTACAAGCTGCCAGCCGTTAAATGCATCCAGAAAATTTATGTAACCCGGTTTACCGTTTAATACTGTAACCGGAAGATCACTTCCATCCTCCATATAGATTCTTGATGGCTTCTGATTTGGATTGCATCCGTATTTTAATTGAATTTCGTTCATTCTGTATTTCCTCCCGATTCATGATGATTATTTATTCTTGTTGATGATTCTTGTCTCATACTTTCCTGTTGCGATATCAATATATCTGACAAACAAAGATACCTTATTATCTTCATTCAGGCTTTCCCATACCATATTTGCAAATGTATCGATATCACCTGATATACCAACTAACTTCGGTTCTCCCTCAAAGCTTGGAAGTGGATTGTCATCATGCATATATGTATGAATAAAATGTCCTTCTCCGTTTGCTGGATTCTCATATGAAAATGTATATCGGTTGCATGCCGATGAATCTCCGTTATTGCTCTTTAAGATAGACATTGCATAGTCATACTGTCCGCCTTCAATATGCATAACTCCGGAAATTCTCGGTGTATAGTTTGGACCGTCCGGTTCAAACTCGCGGCATCTCAGTGACTGTTCAAATGTAAGCTCTTTATCCATTCCATCAAAGATCGTATCGGTCTGATCACCATTTGTTACAATCGTCCGGTTGCCAAGAACCCGAACCGGTGCGTAAATGATAAGACTCGGATCCTCAAGCTTGGATGGATCAAATGCTTCTGTACGGATTCCTTCGCCCTCTGTAACAAATACACGATTTCTGGAATTCACACTTCTACCCATGATAAAGTATGCAGTAACTGCCTTTGTTCCGTCTTCCGAACGTCCGATCACGATTCCTCTGCCGGGATAAGAATTACCCTTAAGTTCCTCTGATAATGATAACATTTTCATTTGTAAACCTCCGTTTAGTAAATTAGTCAATTCATGTACCCATTTATCTGGTCGCTGTCTTTCATCTTATAATAATATGCTTTCTTTTGCAAGCGTTTTGGACTGCATTCTTATCTACTGAAACTGGCGGATTGCCTGGATCAGCTCGGATTTTGGAACTGCTCCCACGATTTTCTTTATAACTTCTCCATCTTTATATAATAAAAATGTCGGAATTGATACAACCTTGTTTGCAAGTGCAAGTTCCTGATTCTCATCTACATCTACCTTGCATACCTTTACCTCTGGAAATTCGTCAGCCAATTCTTCAACGATCGGTGCAACCATTCTGCATGGTCCGCACCAGGTGGCCCAGAAATCAACCAGCGTAAGTCCCTTTGCCTTTAAAACCTGATCTTCATATTCTTTTTCATTTAAATGTGTAACTGCCATAGTAAAAACCTCCAATTCGTCATTCGTTAATTATACAGACATCTCAATCATCTTACATCTGTACTTTCAAAAAACATTTCTGACAAGTAAGTGCTCTTGTATTATAGTATACATTCATTTTCCTCTATCATACATTTATTTGTCAACTCATTTCACGGAGTTTTAATAAATATCTACATTTGTCATCTTGTCTGTCAATTCTATGAACGCCAGCCGGCAGACAGGAATTTATATAAATCTGATTTCTGTATAATAACCGATACACAAAATGCGCGCTGCCACAAAGGGAAGCGCGCATTTTGTGTATGTGTATTATATGTTAGCCTTTATAATTATGCATTTAAGAATTCTTTGCTTGTCTTGACCTTCTTGTTTGGATCCGGACGGAATAACAGGAAGAAGAAAGCAACGATGATCAGGATTGCTACAACAGTGCCGATACCGAATGAGCATGCACCTGTGAAGAGTCCTGCAATTCTGTAAACAACAAGGGATACAAGGTATGCGAAACCACACTGATATCCGATTGCAAACCAGAACCATTTTGCACTGTTCATCTCTCTCTTAATAGCACCCATTGCTGCGAAACATGGAGCACAGAGTAAGTTGAATACGAGGAATGAGAAACCACTTGCTGTTGTGAATGCTTTTGCAAGCTCGCTGTATACTGTGCCTTCCCCACCACCATAAAGGATACCCATAGTACCAACGATGTTTTCCTTAGCAACAAGGCCTGTAATAGATGCAACAGTTGCCTGCCAGTCGCCCCATCCCTGTGGCTTGAAGATCCAGCAGATTGCTCCACCGATCTTAGCTAAGATACTGTGGTCGATCTGATCTTCTGAAAGCATCTGGAATTTACCATCCAGAATACCGAAGTATGTTGTGAACCATACAAGGATTGTTGAGAGGAGGATGATGGTACCGGCCTTCTTAATGAATGACCAGCCACGCTCCCACATACTTCTTAATACAGAACCGATTGTCGGGATATGGTAAGGAGGTAACTCCATAACGAATGGAGCAGGATCTCCTGCGAACATCTTTGTCTTCTTTAAGATAATACCGGAGCAGATAATTGCTGCAATACCGATAAAGTAAGCACTTGTAGCAACCAGTGAAGATCCACCGAAAATCGCACCTGCGATCATAGCGATAAACGGAACCTTAGCACCACAAGGAATAAATGTTGTTGTCATAACTGTCATACGACGATCTTTTTCATTTTCAATTGTACGAGATGCCATTATACCAGGAACACCACAACCTACACCTACAAGAATAGGAATGAAGGACTTTCCCGAAAGGCCGAATTTTCTGAAGATACGGTCCATGATGAATGCGATACGTGCCATGTAGCCACAGTACTCAAGGATTGCAAGTAAGATGAACAATACAAGCATCTGAGGTACAAATCCAAGTACAGCACCAACACCGGCGATTATACCGTCAAGGATCAGTCCCTTTAACCAGTCTGCACATCCGATCTTATCAAGACCTCTTTCCGCAAGATCAGGAATGGACGGAACAAACACACCATAATCAGCAGGATCGATCTCTGCCATTTCTGTCTTGTTGAAGTATTCTACTGCATCTAAATAAGACATAGCATTTGTCTTATCTTTTTTTGCACCGGCAGGTACTTCTGAATAATATACATCGATATCGTAAGTATCAAGAGTTTCTTCATCTTCCATCTGATACTTCACACTTGCTTCTGTATTTGTATTTGCTTCGATCGCTGCCTTTGTTGCATCAACATCTACAGCATCTTCATCATCTGTTACAAGTACGCCATATGCATCAAGTGCATTTGATGCTGCATCATAATCACCGGATGCTTCTTCATAATCTTTGCTTCCGATACCGAATAAATGGAAACCGTCACCAAACAGATTATCATTTGTCCAGTCTGTGCACCATGCACCGACGGTTGACATTGCGATATAATAAACCAGCCACATTACAACGATAAAGATCGGAAGTGCAAGGATACGGTTTGTAACGATCTTATCGATCTTATCTGAAGTTGTAAGCTTTTCGCCCTTTGCATTCTTCTTTACACACTTTCCAATGATAGATGAGATATATGCATATCTCTCACTGGTGATAATACTCTCTGTATCATCATCAAATTTGTCTTCCAATGCTTTAATCTCGTCTTTACAATCCGGAACACTGTCCATCTGTTCTGCAATCTTTGTATCTTTTTCAAGAAGCTTGATCGCAAAGAATCTCTTTTTTCTTTCTTCAACTGTAAGCTTTGCACTTACGCTGTCAATTGCATCTTCAACAGCCTGATCGAAGCTATGTACACGCTTATTCTGTACTTTCTTCTGTGCTGCTGCGACTGCTTTTTCTTTTACTTCATCAATTCCAGTACCCTTTAATGCCGAGATCTCTACAACCTCGCACCCAAGTGCATTGCTCAGGTTCTTGATATCGATCTTGTCACCATTCTTCTTTACAAGATCCATCATGTTAACTGCCATAATAACCGGGATTCCCAACTCGATCAACTGTGTTGATAAGTACAGGTTTCTTTCGATGTTCGTACCATCAATAATATTGATGATCGCATCCGGATATTCCTTGATCAGATAATTTCTGGCAACAACTTCCTCTAATGTATATGGAGAAAGTGAATAGATACCGGGAAGGTCAGTGATGATAATATCTTTGTGACCCTTTAATTTTCCTTCTTTTTTCTCTACTGTTACACCAGGCCAGTTACCTACATACTGGTTTGAACCTGTAAGTGCGTTAAATAATGTTGTCTTTCCACTGTTTGGATTACCTGCCAACGCTATTTTAACTGACATTTTTATGCTCCTTCCTTTTTGTCTGTCATTTTCTATGATTCATCAAATAAGTAAATCATCTGCTTCGTTGTATGTTGGATCGGTGCGATCCACACATTTATTCAACAACGATCATTTCGGCATCTGCTTTTCTTAAAGAAAGCTCATAACCGCGTACTGTTACTTCAACCGGATCACCAAGCGGTGCAACTTTTCTGACATAGATTTCTACACCTTTTGTGATTCCCATATCCATGATACGTCTTTTTACAGGTCCTTCGCCAACAAGTTTTGTTACCTTAACTGTCTGACCGACGGCAACCTCTCTTAATGTCTTCATACCATTTCGCTCCTTCTTTTTTCTTTATACATATAAGAAAGTCTCCACATATTCAGACCGGATTCTGTGATGGCTTTTCTTCTTATACATTTTTGTATATAAACAATTGCACCGGCAGATGCCAATGTGCAAATACTTATATTTCAGTTTTTTTCGGTATCCTTATACCATAATTTTGGCTGCCATATCTTTTCCGATGGCAACTCTGGAATCTTTTACATTTACGATCATGTTACCGTTTATCTCTGAAACAACTGTTACTTCTCCACCTACGACAAAGCCAAGCTTCTCAAGAAACTGTCTTGTTTCATTTTTTCCACCAACTTTGGTAATGGTCTTTGTTTCTCCAATATTCATAAAAGTTAAAGGCATCATATTCCATCTTCTTTCATAATCGTATAAATTTATCATTAAGCAATATGCTGTTTCAAATTTCATCGTTAGTATATACTAACCCTCATTAGAAGTCAATAACATTTTTTAGAAAATTATAACATCATTTAGAAGTAGTTAACGCATCTTAGTCGTATATAACATAGCTATATTTTTAAAATGCAAATTTATTTATTATACTTGACATTTTCAAATGGTTAGTTTAAACTAATTACGATTATAAAATTGAAAGGTTGGATTATTATGGAGAAATATATAGGAACTATTATTGTTGCTGCCATTATTATAATTGTATGCGTACTTGCAATTCGTTCAATGATAAAAGATAAAAAGTCCGGAAAATCTGTTCAGTGCGGAGGAAACTGTAACAATTGTCACGGATGCCATTAGTTTTATCTTTCTTTCATTTGAACCTTATTCCGGTTTGTGATATAATTTTCTGTAAATAAATTTTTAATGGGGTAAAGCTATGTTAACAACGAATGAATCAGTTGAAAACTATCTGGAAACGATATTGGTATTAAGCAAGAAGCTTCCTGTTGTCCGTTCGGTTGATATCTCAAATGAACTTGGTTATAAGAAATCAAGCATCAGTGTTGCTATGAAGAATCTTCGTGAGAATAACTACATAACAATGAGTGATGCAGGGTTTATTTCACTCACCGATTCAGGAAAAGAAATTGCTGAGATGATATATGAACGACATGAGCTTCTCTCTGCCTGGCTTATACAGCTTGGTGTTGATCCCGATATCGCATCTGCCGATGCCTGCAAGATTGAGCATGTAATCAGTAAAGAAAGTTTTAAAGCAATTAAAGATCATGTATTAAGTGAAGCCAATCACTAGATTTTCTAGTGACTGGCTCTTTTTATGTGTGCCTTACGGCGCAAGTTTCTATCGGATAGAATTTTCTACACATAAAGTTCCCCAGCCGACATAGATATTTGGATACGTTCTCGCTGATTTTATCCTTTTCGCTCCCCGGATCAACGAAGCTTTCAGTTTTTCTCCATACAGAAATGGGTCATTTTCATTCACAATTCCCCACTGCATCAGCAGACATGCAGAACCTGATACAAATGGTACCGCCATAGATGTTCCCGACGCAAAGGAATAATCATTTCCCGGATATGCAGTATAAATATCCACACCGGGTGCAGCAAGATCCGGTTTAATCTGATCATTTGCTGTATAACCCCGTCCGGAAAAATATGCAAAATCATCGACATTCTGATCATAGGCCGCTACTGTGATCAGTCCTTCCGCCGTAGAAGGAATCGTTAATGTCCCAAATTCTGTTGGATTTAAGAACTCAACATTTCCGGTCAAACTTGCACGGATTGGCAGATAAGCATCCACTACCCCACTGACGATCTGCTTCGGATGGATCAAAACCTTCCATTGTCCTTTATCAATATAATTATCCTTCCCCTGAAATGAGACAAATATCTCCTGATTCCGGTTATATGGATTCGGCGTTCCATAGATTCCTTTGACAAATGTATTCCGATAAGTTCCGGTTCCAATATTCTGCGATTCACTCAAAGTCAGAACGATATCACCATTTGGTGTAATGATCATAACATCAAACCGGTCGTTATAATTTTTCCATAATTGCAGATTAAAGGATGTCACATAATCACTGACCAGCAGATCGATCATACGGTAGGAAGTATTTCCAAGGATTACCCGCTGATGTCTCCGGTTAATCGCATCATTTCCGGTTCCGGTAGATATGGAACACACCGCAAGCCTTGAAACGTCATTGATATAATTTTCCATCAACGAATCACCCTTATGAGAACCATAATTATTACCATAACTAAGATTTACAGATATCGGTTGATTACGTTCTATTCCCTTTCGCAGTGCATAATCAATTCCAAGGATCATTCCCAGTGTAGTCGGAAGTCTGGATGCCGTATCACTTCCTACTTTAATGATCAGAAGCTCCGTCTGTGGAGCTACACCGATATTGGTTCCTGCTGCTATGGCAGTCACCTGCGTACCATGACCAGAGCGATCCTCTGACGGAAGACTTCCTGTGTAGTTTCCATCTAGTATTGCATTCAGTTCTTCATTTGTATAAATGCGTCCAAGTTCGTATGGATTCACATATTCCTTCTGATATTCTGCCTGCTGATCCCATAATTCCAGAATCCTGCTTTTTCCGTCACGTATAAATTCATTATGCCGGTAATCAATACCAGAATCTATAACTGCAAGAAGGGTTCCGTTTCCATCCAGTCCGTAGTTATTAATGAAGGTTCCGGACAGGCAGGAGGCATACTGCGCATAGGATACCTGCTGATCTACACTCTTTGGTTTATCCACATACAGGATTCTGGAATCTGCTGCAAATGCATTGATATACACTTCCTTTATTTCTATAATTGCATATCCAGCCAGCAGATAATAGATCCGTGTCAGATATCGATCCACCAAATCTGTAATATCATCATTATAACGGATCAGAAGCTGCCAACTCCGATCTTTTGCATTGTATCCAACATACAGCTCCGATTCGCTGTCCTCATATGACTGCATGGTCTCCAGTGCAAGTTCCAATTGCGTATCAATATTATTTTCCATTTTCCCTTACTATCCCGCTTTTTATGTATTATTTTTATCTCTTAATCATATGATTTTTTATTGATATTTAGAATATTCTTATGATTTCATCAAATGTTGTTAATTGTTTGAAAATATCGAAAAATGTAAGTAAAGTTGGAACTTTTCCACATTATCAACAGATTTATACACAAAAATAGGATTTTCAGTCTAAAAAACAGGGATTTTATCCCCTGTTTATCCACATTTGTCATTTTACGTCGGTATTCCTTGGTTTCAAATTCCTTAATCCGACGTATTATTTCACCGCATCTATATATAATTGCATTTGCAAATCAATTGAAAGAAAAACATATGAATTATTTTTCCAATTTGTTTATTGGCAGAAAACAGAATGTTGTACAGGCAACCGGCTATCTGGATACCGGCAATACGCTGAAAGATATTTCAACCGGCAAACATGTGGTCATCGCCTCACCGGAAATCATGTATGACCTGTTGCCCCTGCAGCTTCATGCGCTTGTATACGATTATACAAATGGGATCCAGCCATTTGATCGAAAGTCCTCCATATATATGCCGGAGGGCATCCACCTGATCCCCTACCGAACGATCAGTTCGGAATCGGATCTGATGCTGGCATTTGACTGTGACTTTTTCTTTATTAATAATCATATAATCTGCAACCGGCCACTGATCGGGATCAGCAGACATACGTTACAGATCAGTCATATGAAGAAATGTATTTTATTAAATTCAGTATATATGAGAAAGGTAAGAAACTATGATAAACACATTCGCAAATCGAGATTTTAAATTTTCAATGGTATCCAATATTATGACCTTATTTCCTTCATCCTCCAGAGATGTCCATTACATAGGCGGGTGTGATATTCTTCCTGCCCCATTAGAACCATATGAAGAAAGTGCCATGGTAGCCGGACTTGGGAACGGCGACGATCAGGAGATTAAAAAAATACTGATTGAACGGAATCTTCGTCTGGTTGTTTATATTGCAAAGAAATTTGACAACACCGGAATTGGCGTAGAAGATTTGATCTCAATCGGTACGATTGGACTGATCAAAGCAATCAATACCTTTAAATGCGACAAAAACATCAAGCTGGCAACCTATGCATCCAGATGCATCGAAAATGAAATCCTTATGTATCTCCGCAGGAACAGCAAACTCCGCATGGAGATTTCGATTGATGAACCATTGAATGTTGACTGGGATGGAAATGAATTATTATTATCTGACATTCTTGGAACCGAGGAAGATACGGTTTACAAGAATATGGAAACAGAAATGGATCATTCCCTGTTAACGGCAGCAGTCTCTCACCTGACAGAACGGGAACGTACCATTATTGAATTGCGGTACGGGATCAACACGATTAACGGTGTAGAACGCACCCAGAAAGAAGTGGCTGACCTGTTAGGAATCAGCCAATCTTATATCTCCCGTCTTGAAAAAAAGATCATAAAGAAACTAAAAAAAGAAATAATTAAAATGAGCTGATCAGCCTTTAATGATGATAATCGGAAAGCTTTACCTTATATCCGTCAACCATCTGGCGCATTTTCTGGTAATCCTTTTCCTTTAGATCTCCGGATTGTTTCAGATCTTCCACCATCTGATCCAGCTCCTTTAAGGCATCATGTGCCAGATCCTTATAATTGTTTGCAAGATTCATATTCATCTCATTCAGCTTTGCATTCAGTTGTTGTTTTACACTACGTTTCATCATTGTTTCGTACCTCATTTCAGGAAATAATCATTGACACTGTTGTAGCCATGTGTTACTATTACAAAGGTTCACAGATGCCGGCATGTCGGAATTGGCAGACGAGGCAGACTCAAAATCTGTTGGTGGCAACATCGTGCGGGTTCAAGTCCCGCTGCCGGCACTCTTTGTATTTTGCTTAATAAAAAATCTAAGTTTTAAGCCATTTTGTGGCTTTTTTTATTACTCAAAATGCAGGCATTTCAACTGTTTTGCCCAATATTTGCCCACTAGATGCACACCCAAATACAGACTCTTTTACTGCAGCCGGCTGTTGTTGCCGATCTTCTTTGCAACCACAACAAACCGTCCATCTTCTGTATGATACGCACAGGTGGATAAGGTCAGCAGCTTGTCCCCATAGGATGCCGTTTCTTCGATCGTATATGGTGTATTTTCTTTTACCCGGCTGACATAATCATCAAATTTCTCTTTTGATCCCGCATCTGCAAAGTCATATATATTATAATGCTCTGTATCCCCTTCCGGATAGGCTTTTGTATAAAAGGCTGCGATCACTATATATGTACCCGGTCCATCTAAAGTATCAAATATGATCGTCTGATGTTCTTTATAGAAATCTTCATCTTCATATTTTAACAGATCATGAAACATCGTCCCTGCTTTCATATTATGTCCGTATATAATGACATTGTCAGATACCTTCCCTGTCGGAGAACAGTTTGCTGCTGCAAATAACGTACCAGCAGCACTGTAACCCCCCTGAAAATTCCGATGGATATAATATTCTTCATTCTCGGGCGTATACATGACCGGATAATCGATTCTTGTTCCATATATATACAGCCATCCAACAAAGTCTGTATTCTCCTCATATACAGATGCGTACTTTTTATAAACCTTTTTTTCCTGTACTGTTGTATAAACCGGTTTTCCAGTTTCTTCCGTACAATTTTCCTGCTCCACTTCCAGTTTGATCTCTGCAAACGCTGACTCTGCCTGTCTGCTGGTAAAAAAATAAACACCCAGATAGCAGCCACAGCCAAGGAAAACAAGTACACATACTGCAAGTATAAGATTTAACAATATTCCATTCTTTTTTCTTCCACTCTGTGATGAATTCTTATGGTCATTGTTTTGCGTTGCCATTTCTCTGTTATCTGTTTCTTTCCTGTCTGTTAATCCGTTCATCCGAACCAACATCCTTCCTTGATCACTTTTTCATTTTTGTGTTATTTCTGTACGCCTACCATTCATTATCCTGAAAGTAAAAAATCTGACCATTCATAATAAACAGTCAGATTTTGAACCTTAAAAATACTTTCTGCTTCCCCAAAGATTATTCCGTTTCAGTTCTACATACTCTGCATATGCCTGTTCCAGAATATCCTTTTCGTTCGGAAACTTCAGAAGGTGGTAGGCTTCATGATACTTGTAGTAACCGGAATCCACAAAATATTCTTCACGCTGCGGTTTACTGTAATAGCTGTCCGCCATCATCAAATACCAGTGTACATCCTTGTTTACCACATCAAAAGCAGTATTAAATGTATAATTGCTTTTTCCTACATACTTAATAATAGATGCGCTAACACCTGTCTCCTCTTTTACTTCTCTAAGTGCAGTCTGATTATGTTCTTCACCTTTCTCAACTGTACCCTTCGGGAGAACCCATCCTTCATATTTGTTTTTGTAGTTTTTGTACAGTAATAATACTTTTCCTCTGAAGATTACCACACCTCCACAGCTTGTTGCTTCGATCACAGCAGTTCCTCCTGTCTTTTCGGTGTTGTAAATGCTTCAAGTTCTACTCACATTCGACTACGAATAAAACTCTGAACCGGCTTACCCTGCCAGTCCTTAATTGGTTATAAGTATATCAGTATTACTGCATTATTTCAAGCTGATTAATTATAATATGCATCAAATATCTTTCTGGCGATTGATGTTGCAGATGCTCCGGTATTACTTGCATTTTCTATCAGAACGCAGACCACCAGATCCGGATTATTGACATTGGAGAAACCTATAAACCAGGAGTGGGAATCCTTGTTCTCATTAAACTCTGCAGTTCCCGTCTTACCTGCTACTGTATACTCAGCTCCTGAAAAATAATCGGACGCTGTACCATATTCCGTTACCGACATCATAAGCTCTGTCAATGTCTGTGCTTCTGCTGAGGATATGATCCTGCCATAAGAATCCTTGGAGAATTTTTTTACAACGCTTCCGTCACAGTTCTCAATACGATCCATCATATATGGCTTCATAAGAACCCCACCATTTGCGATTGCACACATGATCATCGCATTATGAAGCGGCGTGATCAGTGTCTCTCCCTGTCCGATTACTGTCTGTGGAATCAGGGACTTGTCTGTTTTTGATGTCATGGTATAACTGGACTTCTTATAATAGCCATCATACGGCAATTCTTTATTATACAGAAAGTCTCCGCACAATTTATTTAATGCATCCATATCAAGTTTCGTTCCGATATTGGAAAAGGATGTATTACAGGAATACGCCAGAGAATCCTCCAGGCTAACGGTTCCGTGCACCTTATGATTATAGCAGTGAATGGATACACTGTTAAATATGCCATCTCCCTCACATTCATAGGAATATGACTTATAGTTGGGATTTTCTCTTATATATTCCAGTGTTGTAAGGATCTTAAATGTCGATCCCGGCGGATACATTCCCTGGGTTGCACGGTTTAGCAGGCAGGAGCTGTCCGAATTTGCTGTTTCTTCTATAACAGAGGAGATCTGGTTCGGATCAAAATCCGGCTTTGAAACCATTGCTTTGATCTTTCCAGTTGATGGCTCGATCGCTACGACCGCACCATCATTATCACCAAGTGCATTATATGCTGTACTCTGCAGATCATAATCCAGTGTTGTTATCACATTATTTCCCATATCCTTCTTATCAGATAATGCATGATAAATACGATATAAAATATTCTGGTTAGATGTCAGCAGATAATAATTGGAAACCATTTCCAGACCTGCCTGTCCATTGCTATCATAACCAATTGCATGTGCAAACATATTGCTGTATGGGTAAACTCTGGTTTCGTTTCCATCATCATCCGTTTTTGTCTCCGCCAGAACAACTCCGTCATCTGAAATGATCTGACCTTTTATTACTGTTTCTGCATACAGATTCTGTCTTTTGTTGTATGAATTTGCAATATCTGAATCTGCATCGATGACAACATATTTAACAAGATGCACCATCATGCCGATAAAAATAAATATAACAAAATATGTGATCACAAGAACAGGAACATTCTTTTTGTCATTTTTCTGTTTTTCCTGTGCTTCTCTACTCCCCTGAGAATACTTCTTCATGATTGCTTTGTTTGTAGACCGTTTGCTCTTCATTACCACCAACTCCATTATTTTCAAGTACACAGATTCCCTGAATGATTCCAAACAGGAATAATGTGCTCACAACTGAACTTACACCATAACTGACAAGCGGAAGTGTCACACCGGTAGACGGGATAAACTTTGTTACACCGCCAATATTCAAAAATGTCTGGAATATAAAACAGATCGTGAATCCAAATGCAACATTCTTATAAAATGAGTTACGGATCTTCATGGATATATTTATAAAATATATAAAACAACTGATATACATCAGGATCAGACACAGTGCAAACACAACACCCAGTTCCTCACAGATCGCAGAAAAGATAAAATCACTGGACGCTACCGGAACTGCTGTTGGAAGCCCTTTACCCAGACCTCTTCCTTCCATCCCGCCCGATCCGATTGCAAATAGTGACTGGCAGATCTGATATCCGGCGTCATTAATATAGGAAAATGGATCTAACCACGCGTTGATTCGGGTTGTTACATGACTGAATTTGTCTTTTAACAGCGAATATCCAACCGTTGCAATGACTGCTGCACCACCCAGACCACCGATCAGGATCATTGTCTTCTGTGTTTCCAGATAGATCATCATGATAAAGATCATCATAAAGATTGCTGCACCACCCAGATCCTTTTCCGCTACTAGGATCAGCATAAAGATACCGGAAACAAGTGTTACTTTAATGTAATCTTTAAATCCCTTTGCTTTGTTTAAAGCGCTTGCCAGAAAGAATACAAATATAATCTTTACAAACTCCATCGGCTGCAAGGAAATCGATCCAATCTGGATCCAGTTTGTAGAGCCGTATTTGGATACTCCAAGAAATGGAACAAAGACTGTACTTAGAAAACCGATTCCAAGGATTGCATAAAAAATATCCCAGTTTTTCAGATTTTTGCATTTCATGATCACAAGCGGAATAAATGCCGTGATCACCAGTGTGATCGTTGCAAATGCAAACTGTTTTTTTGCCAGATCAAAATCCAGTCTGGTCAACATGACATATCCGATCAACAGTAAAAATGACATATTATTTGTGATCAGTCTGGAAGATTTCTTGTATATTCCATGATACGATACCATATATACAATAGAAACGATCATCTGCAACAGATAAAAGATCACGATACTGATCGTTTTATATTTTAAAAACAGTGTCAGATAACATAAAAAATGTATAATAAACACATAGACGATCTGCACATTTAATGCATGATTCTTTTTATCTTCCCGCACCGGTTTCAGCACCGTAAAACATTTAATTGTATACAGAACCATAAAAAATATGATCAAGTATTTTGATATTTCTGTAATAATAGTTGCCATTATTCAATACCCTTTATATAATGTCCTCTTGTATAATCCATCTCATCGAATTCTTCATCCATATCTCCGGCATGGAACTTCATGAGAAGCTCCATCACATTCTTCGTCTGATCTTCGTTTTCGATGGTAAAATCAATCAAATATTCATTGGTTATATCAGTATTTCTGTTATTTGTCAACTGTTTGATATTGTTTGTCGGAACCCCATTATATATAACAGAATAACAGTCCCGGCAGTTATTCACATTATAAAAGCGATTGCCCTTTTCATCCCGGAACGAGAAACGTTCTCGTTTATTATAACCACATCCGTCCAGATAGTTATTGACAAAGCACTGGGCTGTGATCATAACCGGCTGATATCCATATAATCTTTCAATATCTGTTTCACAGAGGCCGCTCCATTCCTGATGTGTCAGTTCCACAGAACCGATCAGCATTACCTGTGGAAACAGCTCCTTATAGAATAAAACAGCTTCATCATTATATGCATATAAGAATGGATCAAGCAATACCATTCCCTTATATCCCTGCTTCTTCAGAAAACCAATCTCATCTATATTCTTAATATAGATACCCTCAAACATTCCAGACAGAAAATACAGATCCTTTATTCCTTGTTTCTTATTCTCACGCAGGATATCCGGAAAGGAAACATAGATCTTTTTATCTCCTCTCATTTTTCCGATTTCTGCTTCATGCACGATATTATGATCAATTATAACATGTTGTACCAATTTATAATTATTAACAATTCGAAATTGTTCTATTGTTTTTACAGATACATAGCAACCGCATTCCATAGCATCTCTGGTATCTGTCTGTTTCTGATCATAAACAGTTTCCTCCGCCAGCAACTTCTTATCATCCGGTATCGTCCGTTTATATCGTCCGATCAATGCCTGCTCCAACTGGCAGACGGCTTCCCGTCTTAATACATTCAGACTTCCAAGAGAAATAAATATATTCTCATCACACTCCGCTTCCAGATAGAAGTTAAATCCTGTTCCACCGGTCTTTGACAGCTTATCTACGATCTGCACTGTCTCAACCGGACGTTTTGCAGCCTGTGACACGCATTCTCCGCTTACCTTTACCGAGATATCATCCACATCTGAAAACAACTCCAGCATAATCGGCTTTCCAATCTTTGCAGTCACCTTTCCATAGATATCCGTCTGTTTTTCCTTCTGTATAAACCTTACATTAATATCATCAATAAGCGCATTATTTCTTGTCCGATAGACCTGCATATCTTTTCGGATCTGCCGAAGATTATTCGCATTCAGTCGGATCTTCTGTCCGGCCTGTGCGGTTATATTCGAAGTCAGTTCAATATTCTGTTCTGTTCCGGTACGGATCTCCAGAACATCCTTTGCCTGAATTCCACGTTCCAGACGGATGTATACATGGGGTGCTTCCACAGCTTCCACTTTACCAATCAATGTACCGGTATGATTCGGACGCTTGTTTGCAAGCATTTCCTTACCGTTCTTCATATAATAATAGCCGGAAGAAAAACCACCGCGGTTATAGATATCCATCAGCCGGTCTGTATGATATTTGATCCGTTTCTCATTCACATGACCGTTTATGTATTCATCTGTGATCTCAGAATATGCATGAACTGCCGCAGCTACATACTCCGGCTTCTTCATTCTTCCTTCGATCTTAAAGGAATCAATCCCAGCCTCGATTAACTGTGGTAAATCCGCAAGTGTACACATATCCTTCATGCTGAGGGCATATTCATGATTAAACTTTCTGCTGTTATATGCCTTTCTGCATGGTTGCGCACAGCGTCCACGATTGCCGCTTCTTCCGCCTGCAAAACTGCTCATCAGACATTTTCCTGAATAGCAGAAGCACATCGCACCATGCACAAATGTTTCAATCTCAATATCAACTGCTTCTTTAATTGATTTTATTTCTTTTAAGGATAATTCCCTGGCAGGAACAAATCTTGTCAGCCCAAGATTTTTAAGAAATTCTGCCCCATAGGTACTGCATACACTCATCTGTGTACTTCCATGTAATGGCAGATCCGGATATGCCTGTGAAAGACTTCTTATAACACCGACATCCTGTACAATAATCCCATCTACACCTTCCCTGTAAAAAGGCTCAAGGTAAGGAATCAGTTTCTTCATTTCACTATTTTTGAGCAAAGTATTAACTGCCATATATAACTTCACATTATGAATATGGCAGTAATCAATTGCTTCCAGTAATTCTGTTGTATCAAAGTTTCCGGCAAATGCACGGGCGCTGAACATATCGCCTCCGGCATAGCATGCATCAGCGCCTGCACTTACCGCAGCTTTCAGCGCATCCATAGAGCCTGCCGGAGCTAAAATCTCAGGTCTATTTAACATTATTTTCTGCTTCCAACTTTATTATTTCTCTCTGCAGAGCATTGACTTTTTCTTTATATTCATCAATCATTTTCTGTGCAGATTCATATTTGATCTGTGTCTCGATCACTTCATGTCTGAGGTCATAAATCTGTTTGTCCTTATCGTCATCCTCCGTCAGCATCTGATTTACCTGAAGCTTCGCTTTGAAATAATCATCTGCGATATTAAGTGCAAGTAATACACTCTGATATTCTGCATTAAAACGGCGGTAACTTTCGGAAGACTGACATTCCTGGATCTTACCATTGATATAAGAAGCTACATTCTGGAGATATTCTTCACTTTCAAATCCGCTCAATGTATACACTTTATTGTTAATAACCACCGGGATATCATTTTTTTGTGACATGACTCTCCTCCTTTATATTTCATTTTATTTCTTTCATATATATTTTTTACCTGTACCATACAGGTATTATTTTCCCGTAATTCATTTATTGTATGGACTAAAATAACCTATTCGATAAATGCATCCAGTCCGAAATGCTTATAACACCGTTCTGTTACAACCCGTCCTCTCGGTGTCCGGTTGATAAAACCATTTTTGATCAGATATGGCTCATATACATCTTCAATCGTGCCGGAATCTTCCCCGATGGCAGCAGCCAGAGTATCCAGTCCCACCGGACCTCCACCAAACTTCTCTATCATTGTCATTAATATGTTCCGGTCTGTATTATCAAGTCCCATGGAGTCAACCTCAAGCTTATCCAGTGCTGTCTTTGCAACCTCATAATCGATACAGCCATTGTGGCATACCTGTGCAAAATCCCGGCATCTCTTTAACAGACGATTGGCAAGTCTTGGTGTTCCTCTGGATCGTTTTGCAATTTCAAGTGCGCCCGCATCATCGGTCTCTACACCCAGTACATCCCCGGACCGTATTACGATCTGCTTCAATTCCTCCGGTGAATAGAATTCCAACCGATCAACCATGCCAAATCGGTCACGAAGCGGTGCTGTCAGCATACCGGCTCTTGTCGTTGCTCCGATCAATGTGAATTTCGGAAGATCCAGACGGATTGACCTTGCTCCTGCTCCTTTTCCGATCACGACATCAATCGCAAAATCTTCCATTGCAGGATATAAGACTTCCTCTACCTGACTGTTTAATCTGTGAATCTCATCAATAAATAATATATCATTCTCTGACAGATTATTTAAAATAGCTGCCAGTTCGCCCGGCTTCTCGATTGCCGGTCCTGATGTGATCTTGATATTAACACCCATCTCATTTGCAACTATGGATGCTAATGTCGTTTTACCAAGGCCCGGCGGACCATATAAGAGTAAATGATCTAACGGTTCATTTCTCCTCTTTGCCGCCTCAATAAAAATCTTCAGATTCTCTTTTACTTTATTCTGTCCAATATATTCATCCAGATACTTTGGTCTCAAACTATATTCACTATTTAATTCTTCTATATCTGCTTCTGTTGAAATAATTCTACCCACTGTGTCCACCTGTATCTGTTTTTATATTAATTTCTTCAATGCTGCCTTTAATATCGATTCTATATCCATCTGACTGGTATCCCCAATCTTTTTTACGGCAAGTGCTGCTTCGGAATTCGAATAGCCCAGATTTACAAGTGCAAGAATCGCATCTCTTGCTGCATTTAAATCTTGTGTATCCTGTACGATCGACTGCTCATAGGCTGCATCCATCATATCTTCCATCTTTAACTTATCTTTTAATTCCAATATGATCCTTGATGCGCCCTTGGCACCGACACCATTTGCTTTTGATATCGTCTTCGCATCCTCTGAGATCACCGCAAGCTGAAGCTCCTGGATCGTAAGCGCTGTAAGGATTGCCATAGCGACTTTTGGACCTACCCCGCTGATTCCGATCAAGATACGGAATACAGATAATTCCTCTTCTGAATGGAACCCATACAATGTCAATTCATCTTCTCTTATATACATGTGTGTGTATATTTTAATCTGCGTTCCATATGCTGGAATATGCTCAAGAAACTTACCAGATACGAAGATCCGATATCCCATACCGTGGTTATCGATCACTATATAATTCTCTCCTGCACTGACAAGTGCTCCTGAAATGTATGCTATCATAATAATATGTCTCCAAATTTTACTATGCCAAGTATAACACAGTTTTCTCATTATGGAAATATCTGATTGATTTTTTGACCGCAGGGGCATATCATGAGATTATTCGATTTTTTTACATTTGAGGTTACATACTATGATTCAATACGACTATACGATGCCACTTTCTTCAGTTAATCTGAACTGGATGAAAGAAACGCCGGATCAATATCTGTTCTTTGATATTGAAACAACCGGATTAAGCGCTGCCCGGTCAGATCTTTATCTGATCGGATATGGAACGCTTCTAAACGACGAACAGTTTCGTATTACCTTATTATTCAATGATGACGGTTGTTCCGAGCCAAAGATGCTCGCTGCATTTAAGGATATATTGGCTGATTACAAATATCTCGTTACATACAATGGCGACACCTTCGATCTGCCATATATAAAGGAAAAATACCGACAGTTCCGTCAGGAGATATCCTTCGATTCAATTACCAGTATCGATGTCTATCGGAAAATAAGAAAATATAAAAAGCTGCTTCAGATGGATTCAATGAAACAGTCCGCTCTGGAATCTGTTATGGGAATGGAACGGGATGAATTTCACTCCGGCGGTCTTCTGATCGATACCTACCAGGACTATTTAGGTACAAAAGATACACAATTACAGGATATGCTTTTATCTCATAATAAGGATGACATCTATGGACTTTTCTATGTATCCGGTTCCCTTACACTTACTTCCTTCTTTGAAGGCAATTTTGCTATATCGAAAACCACCTGTACCGATACACAGTTTACGATCTGTATACAGACAGGAAGGCTTGCGATTCCATTTGATACCAACTGTAATGATATACATATATCAGGCATAGATGAAGTCGTGACGATCGATATTCCAGTTATCCATGATACACTGAAATATTTTTATAAGGACTATAAAAATTATTTCTATCTGCCACTAGAACAGACTGCTATCCACAAGGATGTTGCCTGTTATGTCGAAAGTGCTTATAAAGAAAAAGCCCGCCCGGAAACGGCATACACTACAAAAACAAGTTCGTTTATCCGCCAGAACAAGTTCAAGCAGTCACACATATTCAAATATGAACATACTGACAAAGATGGATATATTGAACTGAACGATACTTTCATCAATGACAGGATACAGTTAAAAGAATATCTTCTCAATATCTTAAAGCAGATCAAATAGTTCTGGAACATGTTGCAAAAGCGAAAGTTTCAAGATTGCGGAATAAGAGCAGGGGTACAGATCAAACTGGAACATACATAAAACAATAAATACCCACTGATGAATATTCATCAGTGGGTATTTTACATTTTATAAAAAACAATCTTTGATTATTCTTCTACTGGAGCTTCAACAACTTCTTCTGTCTCTTCCGGAACTGGAAGTAATGCCTTTACGCTCAGGCTGATCTTCTTTTCTTCCGGCTTGAAGTCAACAACCTTAGCTTCAATCTCATCACCAATCTTATATACATCTTCTGGCTTTGCAACGTGATCGTATGAAATCTGTGAAACATGCAGTAATGCATCAACGCCTGGCTCTAATTCAACGAATGCACCAAAGTCAGTCATACGTGCAACTTTACCTGTTACAACTGTTCCAACAGCATATTTCTCTTCTGCATTTAACCATGGGTTTGTCTCATCAAACTTTAAGCTTAATGCGATCTTGTCACCATTGATGTCCTTGATGAATGCCTTAACAGTATCACCAACCTTGAACATCTTCTTAGGGCTTTCTACTCTGCCCCATGACATCTCTGAAATATGAAGAAGTCCATCAGCACCACCGAGGTCAATGAATGCACCGAAATCTGTTACATTCTTTACTGTACCTTCTACTGTCATGCCAACTTCAATCTTTTCGAATAATTCTTTTGCAGCTGCAGCTTTTCTCTCAACAATCAGTTTCTTTCTGTTACCAATGATTCTTCTCTTCTTAGGATTGAACTCTGTAAGCTGGAATTCAATATCCTGGTCTAAGTACTTATCAAGGTTCTTTTCATATAAGTCAGATACAAGACTTGCTGGAATGAAGATTCTTGTCTCTTCGTAAAGAACATTTAAGCCGCCATTTACAACCTGAACAACCTTACCTGTAAGAATGTCACCATTGTTAAATGCTTCTTCTAACTTCTCGTTTACTTTCTCTGCTGCAACTCTCTTGTATGAAAGAGCTACCTGTCCTTCACCATCATTTGTCTTGATAACCTTAACAGTGATTGGATCCCCAACTTTTACCAACTCTGTTAAATCGACGTTTGGAGTGTTTGTATATTCATTTCTGGTAATGATACCGTCTGACTTATACTTAATATCAACTACAATCTCATCCGGCTTAACACCAATAATTGTACCGTCGATAATCTCTCCCTGTCTGATTGACGCCTTGCTTTCATCATTTTCTAACATCTGTTCAAAACTTAACTCTGCCATGCTACTATGAACCTCCTTAATAATATAATTTGGGGTAGATGCCCCCGCAGTAATACCTACCCTACTAACGGATTCAAAAGTAGTCAAATCCAAATCAACGAGTGTCTGTATATAGTAAGTATTCTCACATTCTTGTTTACTAATATCATATAGCTTCTGAGTATTAGAACTGTTTCGACCACCTATAATGATCATAGCATCTACAGTCTTTGCAATATCTCTTGCTTCCATCTGTCGAACTGCCGTTGCATTACAGATTGTCTCATGAACAACCACATTATACAATTTTTTTCGAATAATATCAACAATATCTTTAAATTTATTCTTATTAAAGGTGGTTTGTGATACTAAACTGAAGTTAATATGCTCAAAATCCGGCTCATTTTCTATATTTTTCACCAAATTATCCGCTTCTGAAACGCTTTGTACTGTATATGATTTCGTCTCACACCAGCCAATTATACCCTCAACTTCCGGATGATCTTTATTTCCAACAATGATTATGCGGTTCCCTTTTTGGCTCTCATCCTGTACGATCGTATGGATTTTTTTCACAAACGGACAGGTTGCATCTACCACATTGACATGTCTGGTTTCTAACTGTTCCATGACATCTTTTGATACTCCATGCGACCGGATAATAACCGTTTCATCTTCCTGCTGATCAAGCTCTGCAAGATCTTCGATCACCAATACTCCCTTTTTTCTCAGATCCTCGATTACTTCTTCATTATGAATGATCGGGCCATAGGTATATACATGCTGTTTCCCGGCTTCTTTATACGCTGTATCAACGGCACGTTGTACCCCAAAACAGAATCCGGCCGACTTTGCTAATATAATTTCCATATTTTGTCCATACTCCGGTTTTATTTTTCTGCGATGCTGATGATCTTAGCTACAACCTCATTGATACCAAGATCTGAGCTGTCAAGATATACAGCATCATCTGCCTGCTTTAACGGCGCGATTGGACGTTCCATATCCTGTTTGTCCCTTGTAATAATATCAGCTTCGATCTTATCAATATCCGGTGTTTCACCCTTTGCTATCAGTTCATCGTATCTTCTCTTTGCACGAACTGCAGAAGAAGCGGTCAGATAGATCTTTACTTCTGCATTTGGAAGAATGTTTGTACCGATGTCTCTACCATCCATAACAACATCATTTTCTCTTGCAAGCTTTCTCTGAAGATCTAACAGTTTTTCTCTTACACATGGGATAGCAGATGATTTGGATGCCATGTTACCCACTTCTTCTTTTCTGAGGCTTCCGGTTACATTCTCACCATTCAGATATACCTGCTGTGCATGATCTTCATAACAGATTGTGATCTCAATCCCTGTTATCTCATTAGCAACTGCATCTACATCCGTTACATCGATCTTTGCATTCAATAATGCAAGTGCAACTGCACGATACATTGCTCCGGTATCTACATAAATATATCCGAGTTTTCCTGCTACCAATTTTGCTATTGTACTTTTTCCTGCTCCTGCAGGTCCATCAATTGCTATATTCATTTTTTCTCTCCTTTTATCTATTTACTTTATTAACTTTCTTCTGAGCATGCAAGTCCTGCCAGATATCCGGTCGACCATGCTATCTGCAGATTAAATCCGCCCGTCAGTGCATCTACATCCAGAACCTCCCCTGCAAAATACAGGTGATCTGCAAGCTTCGATTGCATCGTTGAAGGATCAACCTCTTTTACATTGACACCGCCTTTTGTAATGATTGCCTCATCAAAGCCGCGAAGCCCCTGAAACGAAAGCGTAAAATGTTTGAGTACGGTTACTAAATTCTTCCGTTCTTCCTTTGTGATTGAATTCACCTTCTTATATGGATCGATTTCTGAACGTTTTATAACTACATCGATCAGTTTGACAGGAAGCAGATCACCAAGCGAATTATGAAAATCTTTATTTGTATATTTACTAAAATCCCGAAGAATACGATCATCCAGCATTTCTTCCGTCATTGCAGGCTTCAGATCGATATACATACTTAAATCTTTATCCAGATATTTGTGAAGATATGCAGATGCCTTTATTACCAGAGGGCCGCTGATGCCAAAATGTGTAAACAAAAGTTCTCCCTGTTCTTCAAACAGACACTTCCTACCACATTTTATCACAAGCTCTACATTTTTTAATGATAGTCCCATAAGTTCTTTGCAAAATTCATTCTTTAATTCAAATGGAACAAGGGATGGTAAAGGCACTTTGATCGCATGACCGGCGCTCTTTGCAAACCGGTAACCATCTCCGGTCGATCCGGTAAGCGGATACGATATCCCGCCAGTTGTTATGACGACTGCATCTCCATACACATCTTTCTTTCCATGTGCCGTCTTGATCTGTACGCCTTTTACTACCTGATCTTCTATAATAAGCTTCTGAACTTCCGTCTGTAGTTCTACTGTAATCTCCTGATTTCGGTTTAATTTCGTTTTTAATACTCCGATCACGTCAGATGAATGATCGCTGACCGGAAATACACGATCTCCGCGTTCTACCTTTGTCTTTAGTCCAAGTTTCTCAAAGAAATCAATCGTCATCTGATTATCAAAGGTATAAAACGGACTGTACATGAATTTACTGTTTGTTGTCACCGACTGAAAAAAGCGGTCTGCATCCCCTGCATTTGTCAGGTTGCATCTCCCCTTACCTGTAATGAATAACTTCTTTCCAAGGCGATCATTCTTTTCAAATAATACAACCTCGCAGCCATTTTCCGCAGCTGTGATCGCAGCCATCATGCCGGCCGCACCACCACCGACTACTATTATTTTTTTCATTGCATCATCCTCTTTAAACCTTCATTCGATATAGTCACTAGCAGTCTGTAGCTTTCTTTTAACTGTAGCTCCGGGGTGATATGGTCAATCGAACGTCCGTCTTCCTTTGCCAGAATGATATTCATATTATAACTTCTTCTGAAATCAAGTTCTTTTAATGTCTTGCCGACCCATTCCGGTCGAACCGAGATCTCTGCTACATTGATGTCATCCGAAATCTCAAAGAATTCCAGAAAATTACTGCATAAGAGCTTTCTTGCAACATTGATTCCGGCATCCTTTTCCGGATAGATAACTTTATCCGCTCCGATCTTGGACAGGATCTTTGCTGCTTCATCGTTATTCGATTTAGCAAGAATATATGGAACGCCCAGTTCTTTTGCTGTTATGATCGTCATTGCACTGGCTTCCAGATTATTACCCATTGCAACTACAACACCATCCATATTCTCAAGTCCTGCTTCTTTCAGGCTCTCTGTCTCACATACATTAACCGTCACTGCACATGTAACCTGTGATGAGATCCGCTTCACACATTCAGGATTACTGTCGATTGCCAGAACCTGCGCACCGGACTCCATCAAAGTAAGGGCAACATTCGTTCCAAATCGTCCAAGTCCTACTACCGCAAATGATTTTTTCATACTTTTCTCCTTATCCAACGATCACATCTTCTTCCGGATAATGAAGAAGCCGATGTTTTCCGTTTTGTGTATTAAATGCTACCACCATAGATATCGGTCCAACTCGTCCAATATACATACAGATTATAATAATGATCTTTCCTGCCGTGTTCAAAACAGGAGTCAGATTTCTGGATAAGCCAACTGTGCAGACGGCACTTGCCACTTCATACAGAGCATCCAGCAGATTCACATCATTTGTAGCCAGCAATAATATCGTCATAATAAATATCGTACTCATACTTAAGAATACAATTGCAACTGCTTTTTTTACAACGGATACCGGAATGCTTCTCTTGAAAACCTCTGTATCCTCATGGTTTCTGATCATGGCAGCAAAGGTATAGAAAATAACTGCGATGGTTACGGTCTTCATTCCTCCTGCCGTTCCAACCGGAGAACCGCCAATCATCATAAGAAGCACTCCAAAGAAAGCTGTCACCGGTCGAAGTGCCACCTGAGATACTGCCGCAAATCCCGCCGTACGGAATGTTACCGACTGAAAAAAAGCATTTAATATCCGGTCTTTTTCGGATAAATTACCAAGAGTGTCCGGATTGGAACGTTCAAGGAAATAGATAACAATTGTACCGCCGATCAATAACAGCAATGTCATAAAAATCGCGATCTTCGTCTGCAAATGAACGCCATTCCATGCCGACCGGATACTGCATCTCTTTGTACGGATTCTTCGAAACGCTTCAACCGTATCCCACCATACAATAAATCCGATTCCGCCCATAATGATCAGAAACGACGTATTCAGCATCATCAAAAGATTGGAATGATATGAAATCAGACTGTCCGCACCCATAATGTCGATACCGGCATTACAAAATGCTGAAACAGCATGAAATACCGAAAACCAGATTCCCTTTAAAAATCCGTATTCTATGCAATAATAAAAACTGTAAATAAGTGCTCCGATCCCTTCGATCAGAAATGTTCCTTTTATTACTTTTATCGTAAACTTCAAAAGTCCCTGCTTGCTGTTCAGGTTAAATGCATCCTGCAACAGCATTGTACTTTTCAAGGTTATCTTCATTCTTAATAACAACATAAACAGTGTGATGATCGAAACGATTCCGAGTCCGCCGATCTGGATCAAAATTAATATCACACCTTTACCAAACAAACTCCAATAGGAAAATGTATCAACGACTACCAGACCTGTCACACATACGGATGTCGTCGATGTAAACGCAGCCGTCAGGAGATCTGTCCATGTTCCGTTTGCAGATGCAATCGGCAATGATAATAATATCGTTCCTACAATAACTGTAATCAGAAAGCCCAGTGCTATAATTCTCGTTGTTGTAAGATAATTCCGGTTCACATATTTCTTCTTATTCATGATATTTCTCTAGACCTCTACTCAAAACAATCCCCTGCCTCTGCTATATCTGACAGATAACAAAATTCATGATATAAACATGGGAAGATACAGACCGGATACCACCAGTCTGCTCTTCCCATAGTATACCTGCATATGTCATTTTTCAAACGACATAACACTTTATAATCTTATACCGGATATGCCTTATCCTCTTTGTTTACAAGTGTTGCATCAACCTTTGTCTTCTTTGCTTCTCTTAACTTGAAGAAATCAACAGCAACCTGTGGGAACAATGCATATGTTAATACATCTTCATCCTGTTCCTTGTACTGGATCATTTCTTTCTCGATCTTACCAAGCTCATTTTCAAGAAGATCAGCAGGACGACATGTGATAGGCTCCTGATCACCGATTACTTTCTTTCTAACTTCTGGATCAACCGGCTTTACAGACTGACCATACTCACCAGCAACAAGTGCCTTTGCTTCCTTTGTACACATCTTGTATCTCTCGCCTGTAACAACATTTAATACAGCCTGAGTACCAACGATCTGACTGGATGGTGTAACAAGAGGTGGTTCACCGAAGTCTTTACGAACTCTAGGAACTTCTTCCAGAACCTGTTCAAACTTGTCTTCTGCGTTCATTTCCTTTAACTGTGATACAAGGTTTGATAACATACCACCTGGTACCTGATATAATAATGTCTTAACATTAACACCAAGAACCTTTGGATTCAGAAGACCAGACTTAATCCACTCTTCTCTTAATGGTCTGAAGTAATCAGCGATCTCAGCGAGAAGGTTCTGATCAAATCCAGGATCATATGGTGTACCTTCAAATGTCTTAGCCATAACTTCTGTTGCAGGCTGGCTTGTACCAAGTGCTAATGGTGAAATTGCTGTATCAATGATATCACATCCTGCTTCAACAGCCTTCATGTATGTCATGGAAGCTACACCTGATGTATAGTGTGTGTGAAGCTGGATTGGAAGGGAAGAACCTTCCTTTAATGCCTGAACAAGCTCGGTTGCCTTATATGGAACAAGAAGGCCTGCCATATCCTTGATACAGATAGAATCTGCACCCATATCCTCAATTCTCTTAGCCATATCTTTCCAGTAATCAAGTGTATAAGCATCACCTAATGTATAGGAAAGTGCAACCTGTGCATGACCTTTTTCCTTGTTACATGCCTTAACAGCAGTTTCAAGGTTTCTGATATCATTTAAGCAGTCGAAAATTCTGATAATATCAATACCATTTGCAATTGACTTCTGAACAAAATACTCAACCACATCATCTGCATAATGACGGTAACCAAGAATGTTCTGGCCTCTGAATAACATCTGAAGCTTTGTATTCTTAAAACCATCTCTTAATTTTCTAAGTCTCTCCCATGGATCTTCCTTAAGGAATCTGAGACATGCATCGAATGTAGCACCACCCCAGCACTCAACAGAATGATATCCAACCTTATCCATCTTATCGATGATTGGAAGCATCTGTTCTGTTGTCATACGGGTAGCGATCAGTGACTGATGCGCATCACGTAATACAGTTTCGGTAATCTTAACCGGTTTCTTTTCTGCCATTTCGAACCTCCTGAATATATTCTCATATGATTATGATCATTACTGTACATTAAAGATTGCAAGGAATGTTCCTGCTGCAACTGCTGTACCGATAACACCTGCAACATTTGGTCCCATTGCATTCATCAGAAGGAAGTTCGTAGGATCATACTGGGAACCTACCTTCTGAGAAACTCTGGCTGCCATAGGTACGGCAGATACACCGGCTGAACCGATCAGCGGATTAACCTTACCCTTTGTTACCAGACACATTAACTTACCAAATAATACACCGGCTGCTGTACCGAATGCAAATGCGATCAGACCAAGTAATACGATCTTTAAAGTACTGATCTTTAAGAAAGCTTCTGCACTTGTACTTGCACCAACAGATGTACCAAGTAAGATAACTACGATATACATCATAGCATTGGATGCTGTCTCTGTAAGCTGTTTTACAACACCACACTCACGGAACAGGTTACCTAACATCAGCATACCAACCAGTGGTGCTGTTGTAGGAAGGATCAGAACAACTACGACTGTAACGATAATTGGGAAAAGAATCTTTTCCAGCTTGGTTACAGGACGAAGCTGTGGCATTCTGACCAGACGCTCTTTCTTTGTTGTAAGTGCTTTCATAATAGGTGGCTGGATGATCGGAACCAGTGACATATAAGAATATGCTGCTACTGCGATTGGTCCAAGTAATGTACCACCCATTCCAAGTTTACCGGCAAGGAAGATAGATGTAGGACCATCTGCACCACCGATAATAGAAATAGCTGCTGCTTCCTTACCATTGAATCCCATCAGGAAAGCAAGGAAATATGCGCCGTAGATACCGAACTGTGCTGCAGCTCCAAGAAGAAAGCTTGCAGGGTTTGCGATTAACGGGCCAAAATCTGTCATGGCACCTACACCCATGAAGATCAGTGAAGGAAGAATACTCCATTCATCCAACATGTAGAAGTAATGTAATAATCCGCCTTCTGCCATTATATCTGGAAACATGTTAACAAGTAACATACCAAATGAGATTGGTACCAGAAGAAGTGGCTCAAAACCAAACTTAATTGCAAGGAACATGAAAACGAACGCTACAAGGATCATAACGTAATTTTTCCAGTCAAGACTTGCAAAACCTGTCTGATTTGCTAAATTTGACAATACGTCAACTATACTACTCATTTAGTCGTTCCTCCTATCAGATTTATACAAGTACAGCATTAGTTCAGAGTTGCTAATGTATCTCCTGCTTCAACAGTTGCACCTGATGCAACGTCGATGCTTGCTACTGTACCATCTTCCGGAGCAACAACTTCGTTTTCCATCTTCATAGCTTCAAGGATCAGAATAACCTGTCCCTTCTTAACTGCATCACCAACATTTGCCTTAACATCAAGGATCTTGCCAGGCATCGGAGAAGCAACCTTAATGGAACCTGCGCCTGCTGACTTAGCTGCCGGTGCTGGTGCCGGTGCTGCCGCTGGTGCCGGTGCAGCTACAGGAGCTGCTGCAACTGGTGCTGCTACAGGGGCAACGCCACCTGCTAATTCTTCAACTGAAACATCATATGATGTACCATTTACTGTAATTCTATAATTCTTCATCGATATATCCTCCTATTATTATCTCTTAATACGTCTGATCGGACGTGTCACAAGCTTATCTTTGCTTGGATACGTTGTATATGCATTCTGTCCTGCTGATGCAGTAGCAACTGCGGCTGTGATAACTGCAACCAGTTCAGAATCATTCATTACGCTTTCACCTGTTTCTGTCTTAACGATGTCAACAATCTGTCCTGCCGGTGCAGATCCTGCATCTTCTGCCTTTGTCTCAGCAACAGGCTCTGTCTTAGCTGCTTCTGCTGCTTTTTTAGCTGCCTTCTTGACTGCTTTTGCTTCTTTATCAAAGAAGCCAGGAACAAATTTTAACAGATAGATGATAAATGATATAAAGATAAGAACACAGAATACAGTTGCCATACCGATCAGGGTGTTGGTTCCGGCTGCCTTCATCTTATCTTCAAATGTCATGTTTGCTGCAATCTCAACATCAGTTGACTTATATGGGTACATACCCTGTGAAGAAAGGGCTTCATCAGCCTGCTCTTCACTGTAACCATACTGATTCATTAACTGATATCTCTGTAAGTTATATGTTGCACTGTTGTCTACAAATGTTACCTTGATCAACGCTTCTTTTTCTGTACAGTCAGCATAAAGAGTAACGATTACATTTCCTTCTGTTTCTGCAATCTTGTATTCACCTGTGAAATCTTTAAACTCACCGCACTCATCTCCGATATTACGGAAAGACTTAACTGCTTCAATCTCATTCTCAGAAATTCCTGCATCAGAGCCTGCTTCTACAACATAGTTGTAGGTCTCATCTGCGCTTGCATATTTCTGATATGTCTCACAGGCATCTTTTGCTACCTGAGCGATCTCCTGATCGTTATAAGCAAATTTTACTCCGTTATCATCAGAAGCACTACATCCGGCAAACATAAAAGTAACAGCTAACATAGAAACTATTAATAATAATTTTTTCTTCATTTAGTTGTCACTCCTTTTATATAGTACTGTGCTTCTTATAAGGTCTCATCTCTTCCTTTGAAAGGAGCATCTGGATCGCTGCGATCACTCTCTTTCTTGTAGCATCAGGCTCGATGATATCATCAATATATCCTCTGGATGCTGCTGAAGCTGCTCCTGAAAGAGCTGCAACATATTCTGCTTTCTTTTCCTTGATGAATGCAAGCTTGTCATCTGCTGCTGCAAGCTCATCTTCATACATAATCTTAACTGCCATCTCAGGATCCATAGTACCGATCACTGCATCCGGCCATGCGTATACCATATCTGCTCCGATTGCCTTGGAGTTCATAACTGTATATGCTGTTCCATAAGCCTTGTCCATAACAACTGTAACCTTTGGAACGGTTGCATCTGCATATGCATTTGTAAGCTTTGCAAGAGCCTTTGAGATTGTCTTCTCTTCTTCAACTGTTGCAGCAAAGCCTGTTACATTTACAAGTGTAAGAACAGGAATGTTAAATGCATCACAGAAATCTACAAATTCTTCTGCCTTATATGCACCTGCTGTTGTGATCGTATCTTCCTGATTACCAACACAGCCAACTGTGATACCATCCATACGGATCAGGGCTGTAACAACATCTCCTGCATATTCCTTCTTCATCTCAAGTACAAGAGAATCATCAGCGATATTCTGAATCACTGCTCTTGGATCATTCTTGTATGAATCAAGATTTGGGATAATTCTGTTTGGATTGTCATTTGCAGAAGCTTCCTTGTCGTCCAAATTGCAGCTTGGAAGAACTTCAACCAGTGCACGGATCATACCAAGTAATTCTTCTTCTGTTTCAAATACACCATCAACATTTGCTGTATTCTCGCTTACATATTCAGCAGCGGAAGTATCCAGCTTTGTAATATTGTTCTCTGCTAAGGCATTTGGAGAATTTACAAATAACTTTGCACCTTCCTTTGTCATGAAAGTGAAATCAGATAATGATGGAACAAGGGAAGCACCGCCGCCACATGCACCAAAAACAGCTGTGATCTGAGGAATAACACCTGAAGCCATAACCTGCTTGCCATATACTTCGCCAAATGCATTCAGTGCATCTGTAGCTTCCTGCAGTCTGAGTCCTGCACAGTCGATCATTCCGATGACAGGTGCGCCCATCTTCATAGCCATGTCATAAATTTTTGCAATCTTCTTGGCATGCATCTCACCAACGGAACCGCCTAAAACTTTAGCGTCCTGGCTGTATACATACACTAAATTGCCATTGATAACACCATATCCGGTGATAACACCATCTTTTGGAGTATCCTTATCCTGAATGTTAAAATCAGTATTTCTTGCTTTCACATAAGCACCGATTTCAACAAAGCTTGCGTCATCAAGCAATGCATTAATTCTATCGCTTGCTGACAGGGTGAGTTTGTTGCTCATTTCTAGCCCTCCATTAAATTTATTTTTAGGAGTTACATAAAAGTAATTCCAAATTTATGCCGATTTTATTGTAAAGCCTTTACGAATTTATTTCAAGTAAAATTATCATTACGACACAGTTTTTTCAGCACTTTTTAACAATCGAACATCCCTACTATTTTTACTTAAAAAACAAAAGGGGAAAGTGGAAGTAATTGTCAGAAAATACCCCATTTTCCCCATAATTGTCTGTTTTGTAGTTAGTTGCTCATAACTATACAGCTTTTAATTTTATATTAATCCTTCAGGACATTTTTGTTTGATATCAGATAATCAATCAGTGAAATGATCGTTAATACAAGTGCAGCATAAATCAGCACCTGTTCAATCACAAATATCACTTTCCCTCCAAGATTACCGATTAGAAAACAAACCATGACCATCTGGACAACAGTCTTTAATTTGCCCCAGATACCAGCCGCAATAACAACACCCTTTTCTGCTGCGATCAGCCGGAATCCGCTAATGATAAATTCTCTCGCAATGATGATAATAACGATCCATGCAGGAATCCGTCCCTGATCAACTAATGCAATCATCGCAGAACATACCAGAAGTTTATCTGCTAACGGATCCATGAACTTTCCAAATGTTGTGACAAGATTACATCTTCTTGCGATCTGTCCATCTAATGTATCCGTGATTGCCGCAGCGATAAAGATACCAAGCGCAATCCATTTGGCTGCTGCAAAATCAAGATACATAAACACAACAAAAAATGGAATCATTATAACTCTCAATATTGTTAATTTGTTTGGTAAATTCATTCTATCATCTCCCCTGTCAGATCATATTCATTCGCATCTGTAATCCGAACCTGTACAAAGGTACCGGACATCAGCTCATATGGTGCATCAACAAATACCATACCATCTACATCGGGCGCATCCCTGTAGGTTCTTCCGACATATACATCATCTTCCGCAACATAACCTTCGATCAGTACTGTAAGAGTCTTGCCAAGCAGCTCTTGGTTCTTGTCATATGATACTTCCTGCTGCAATGCCATTATATCATCCCGCCATTTTTCTGCAACCTCATTTTCAATCTGATCCGGAAATGATGCGGCAGGTGTTCCTTCCTCCGGTGAATATGTAAACACACCCAGGCGGTCAAATTCTGACTCATTCACGAATTCCATAAGCGCCTCATGATCTGCTTCTGTCTCACCCGGGAAACCAGCAATCAGTGTCGTACGGATTGCGATATCAGGAATCCGGATCCGAAGCTTTGCAATCAATTCCACAATATCCTTTTTACAGGTACGTCTTCCCATGTGTCGCAATACAGAATCTTCTGAATGTTGGATCGGTATATCGAGATAATGACAGACCTTTTCTTCCTCTGCGATCGTATCGATCAGCTCGTCTGTGATCTCCTCCGGATAGCAGTACATCAAACGTATCCACTTGATTTCCTCGATCTTGCAGAGTTCATGTAATAATTTTGAAAGTGTCTTTTCACCATACAAATCCACTCCATAGAGTGTTGTTTCCTGTGCAACAAGGATCAGTTCTTTTACTCCCTGTGCAGCAAGCTCTTTTGCAGATGCCAGAAGCTGTTCCATCAGAATACTTCTGTATTTTCCTCTGATATATGGGATTGCACAGTAAGTACACATTTTTCCGCAACCCTCTGCGATCTTCAGATATGCCATAGAAGCGCCGGTCGTAACGATACGTCCGCCAACTGCCTCCGGCATATAATTAATATCCGTAACAAAGGAATGTTCCTCATCGGAACTGATCGCATCTACGATCGCGTCATAATTTGCAGCTCCGACGATCGTATCGATCTCCGGCAGTTCTGCAAGGATATCATCTTTATATCGCTGTGACAGGCAGCCGGTAACGATCAGCTTCTTTAATGATCCTGTCTTCTTCAGCTCTCCGTATTCTATTATCGTATTAATACTTTCTTCCTGCGCATCTTTGATAAATGCACAGGTATTGATAACAACTGCCTCTGCCTCATGTTCATCATTTGTGATCTCATGTCCTGCCTTATGCAGAAGTCCGAGCATTACCTCACTGTCCACAAGGTTCTTATCGCAGCCCAATGATACCATCAATACTTTCATATATGTTCTTTCCTCAGGTTATTTTATATTGATCGAATCTACACAGTTATGCATAAGCATTGCGATCGTCATAGGACCAACTCCACCCGGTACAGGAGTAATTGCTCCTGCAACCTTGCTTGCTGATTCAAAATCAACATCGCCGCATAATTTGTTATTCTCATCTCTGTGTATTCCGACATCGATCACGGTTGCGCCCTCTTTGATATAGGATGCATCGATCATCTTCGGTCTGCCGATCGCAACTACAAGAATATCTGCACGCTTACATACCTCTTTCAGATCCTTTGTCTTTGAATGACAGATCGTAACCGTTCCATTCTCGCGTAATAACAGCATAGCCATCGGTTTGCCTACGATATTGCTTCTGCCGATCACGACACATTCTTTTCCTGCGATCACGATTCCGGAACGCTTTAAGAGCTGGATCACACCAGCCGGTGTACAGGATACAAATCCAGGCTGACCGATACTTAATGCTCCAACGCTCATCGGATGGAAGCCATCAACATCCTTTAATGGTGAGATTGCTTTAATGATCTTGTCCTCATCGATATGTTTTGGAACCGGAAGCTGTACCAGAATTCCATTTACAGCATCGTCCTTATTCAATTTATCGATCAGTTCTAACAGTTCTTCCTCCGTTGTCTCTTCCGGAAGCTCATAAGACAAAGAATCAATGCCGATATAGGCACATGCCTTTTTCTTATTGCCGACATATACGGAAGATGCCGGATCATTTCCTACCTGGATAACTGCTAGACAGATCTTTACACCTTTTGCCGAAAGCTCTGCAACCTGTTCCTTTAATTCATCTTTTATCTGTTTTGATATTGCTTTTCCATCAATCAGTTGAGCCATATTTGATTTATTCCTCCTTAGAACAATCCGCAAATTACACCATCATCATTTACACTGATATTTTCAGCAGCCGGCACCTTAGGCAGACCAGGCATTGTCATGATCGTACCTGTGATCGCGACCACAAAGCCGGCACCTGCACTGACATATACTTCACGGATATTAATATCAAATCCTTCCGGTCTTCCAAGCTTCTTTGGATCATCCGAAAGTGAATACTGATTCTTTGCCATACATACAGGGAAGTTTCCAAATCCCATCTCTTCAAGCTTAGCGATCGCACGATCTGCTTCCGGACTGTATGTTACATTTGCTGCACCATAGATCTCTGTTGCAATGCATGAGATCTTTTCTTTAATTGACAGCTCATCTTTATATAATACTTTAAAATCACTCTTTTTGTTCTCAAGTGTATTTAATACTGCATTTGCAAGCTCGATACCGCCTTCGCCGCCTTTTTCCCATACATTTGCAAGAGCGAAATCACAGTTTCTGTCCTTACAGAATTTCTCCACAAACGCAAGTTCCGCATCTGTGTCTGTGATGAAACGGTTTAAAGTAACGACAACAGGAACCTGATACTTCTGAAGATTCTCGATGTGCTTTTCAAGGTTTACGATACCCTTCTTTAATGCCTCCAGATTCTCCTGACCAAGCTCTGTCTTCGGTACGCCGCCGTTGTACTTCAATGCCTTTACGGTTGCAACCAGAACAACTGCATCCGGCTTCAGCCCGTTCATACGGCACTTGATATCAAAGAACTTCTCTGCACCAAGATCTGCTCCGAATCCAGCCTCTGTAATTACATAGTCTGCCAGCTTTAATGCTGTCTTTGTTGCGATTACACTGTTACAGCCATGTGCGATATTTGCAAATGGTCCACCATGCACAAGTGCAGGTGTATGCTCCAACGTCTGGATCATATTCGGCTTGATCGCATCCTTTAAGAGTGCAGCCATAGCACCAACCGCTTTCAGATCCTTTGCTGTTACAGGCTCGTTCTGATAATTATAAGCAACAATGATCCTGCCAAGTCTTTCCTTCAGATCATTGAAATCCGCTGCCAGACAAAGGATCGCCATGATCTCTGATGCAACCGTGATCACGAAGCCATCTTCTCTTGGCACACCATCTACACGCTTTCCAAGTCCGATCACGGTATGACGCAGCGCACGGTCATTCATATCCATACATCTTTTAAATACGATACGGTTCACGTCAATGCCGAGTGCATTTCCCTGATGAATATGGTTATCCATCATTGCTGCAAGCAGATTGTTTGCAGATGTGATCGCATGGAAATCACCAGTAAAATGAAGATTCAGATCCTCCATCGGTACTACCTGTGCATATCCGCCGCCGGCAGCACCGCCCTTGATACCAAAGCACGGACCAAGTGATGGTTCACGAAGTGCGATAACCGCTTTCTTGTTCAGTCTGCCCATAGCTTCACCAAGTCCGACTGTGATCGTTGTCTTGCCCTCTCCTGCAGGAGTCGGATTGATCGCTGTAACTAAGATCAGCTTACCATTCTCATTTTTCTGTACGGAAGCGATCAGCTCATCTGACAACTTTGCTTTATATTTTCCATACATCTCGATATCATCTTCTTTGATGTCAAGCTTTGCTGCAACCTCCTTTATATTCTTCATCTCTGCCTGCTGTGCAATTTCGATGTCGTTTAACATTTAATATGTCCTCCCTGAGTGTAATTTTATCCTATAGCAGGTAAAATCTGCCTATGCACGCTATATCCCTTCACCGGCATTTTCCCTGTATAAATATCATTTGAATCTGTATTATAGATTATTATCTATATATTCGTCAAATTCTTCCTGCGTCATAAGTATCTTTCTTGCCTTTGTGCCCTCCTCCGGACCTACAACCCCGGCACCTGCAAGCTGATCCATGATACGTGCCGCACGATTAAAGCCGATCTTAAACGCACGCTGCAGCATTCCGATTGAGGCCTTTTCTTTATCAATGATAAAGCGTCCGGCTTCTACAAAATAATCATCCTTATCACTTCCACCGCTCATACCGGGTGCACCGGCCGCTCCGGTCTGTGTAATAGACTTAGATATATCATCATCATACGTTCCGACACCGTTCTGTTTCTTCAGATACTCCACAACGGCTGACACTTCTTCATCAGAAACAAAAGCTCCCTGTACACGAACCGGTTTTGGATAACCGGTCGGATAAAATAACATATCACCCTTACCGAGAAGCTTCTCTGCACCATTCATATCTAAGATGGTTCTGGAATCTACACCGGATGATACAGCGAATGCAATTCTCGATGGAACATTTGCCTTGATCAGACCGGTAATAACATCTACCGATGGACGCTGAGTTGCTATAACCAGATGGATACCTGCTGCTCTGGCAAGCTGTGACAAACGGACAATCGCGTCTTCCACTTCTCCGTGAGCAACCATCATCAGGTCGGCAAGCTCGTCCACAATCACAACGATCGTCGGCATTTTCTTTAACTTCTCATCATCTGCTGATCCGGATGCAAGTGCCTGTTCTACTTTGTCATTATATCCCTGTATATTTCTGACTCCACATTCTGCAAACATCTGATATCTTCTGGTCATTTCCTCTACCGCCCAGTTCAGTGCACCGGATGCCTTCTTCGGATCGGTTACAACCGGGATCAGCAGATGTGGAATGCCATTATAACAAGCAAGCTCTACCATCTTCGGATCGATCATGATCAGTTTTACTTCTTCCGGTTTTGCCTTATATAAGATACTCATTATCAGCGTATTGATACAGACCGACTTACCAGAGCCTGTGGCGCCGGCGATCAGCAGATGCGGCATCTTGGCTATATCCGTAACGATAACCTGTCCACTGATATCTTTACCGACTGCAAATGCGATCTTGGATTTGGAATTCTTGAAATTATCCGATTCCACCAGTTCACGAAATGCAACAATTGAATTTTCTTTGTTTGGTACTTCGATTCCAATCGCTGCCTTGCCGGGGATCGGAGCTTCGATACGAATATCCGCGGCTGCAAGATTTAACTTGATATCATCTGCAAGACCAAGGATCTTACTGACCTTCACGCCCTGCTCCGGCTGCATTTCAAACCGGGTAACCGCCGGCCCGCAGCTATAATTTGTAATCGTAACATTAACACCAAAGTTTTCCAATGTATTCTTTAACTTGATCGCTGTAGAGCGTACCTGTGCATCCCGGTTCGCATTGTGATTCTTCGGTGGCTGTGCCAGAAGATTGGATCCCGGAAATTTATACTTTACTCCCTCTTTATAGCTCTTCTGTCCGGGCTTGTCTGCCGCCGGTGCTGGCTTCTTCACTGCCTGAGAGTTCTCTGTCTTTCCTGTCACACTGGAAAATGCAGAATCCATATCCGGATCATAATCATCCGGTATCACACTGACAACCTCCGGATGCTCATTTCCATTGATCGCACCGGAAAGAACATCTTCTTCATCCTCAAATTCAGCATCAAAGATATCTTTTGTCTGCTGAACAGGAATCTCCTGTGTATCACCCATAGGAACTGCCGACGAAACACCGGCTGCCGTTTCTACAGGAGCAGGTTCTGATTTTCTCCTGCTCTTTGTAACCGACGTTTTCTTCGCAAACGATACCGGTATCTGTTCTTCTCTTTCATCATGAAGTACAATCTTCTCTACATCATTATTAAATGTAAGAAAATCGTCATCTGGTACATTTATTTCATGGATCTCATCCTCATTCTCAAAGAAATCCTTCGCTTTGCCCTTATGCTTTTCACCGCTTTCATAGACCTTCAGGTTCTCAAGCCTTACCTGGCTGTTTCCGGATTTTCCGGACTTTTTCTTATTCTTTTTAACCGGTCTGCGCTCCTGCTCCGGTTCTTCATATTCTTCTTCCCTGTAAAAGCTGTTGATCAGATTCTTAAATGTATCGATCACTGAAATTCCCGTGATCAGGACAAACATAACAAGCGCACCAAGGATCATTACCAGTGTTACGCCCACGATACCGATCGTATTTCTGAAAATAAAGAACAAACCGCCACAGATAATTCCACCGCCCATATGCTCCTTATATCCATCCAGATATAACTGTTTTACAGATAAATAATCGGTTGTGAAGATCATCTGGCTGATCATCGATATGATCATCAGAACCACACCGATATAGATTACTTCATTTCTAACCTTTTTATTACCAAGATTGGAAATAATAAATGCCGATGATATAAAAAGATATACCGGAAATATGTATTCGGCAAATCCGATCACACCAAACAGGAAACCGGATATTGCATCGCCGACCTTTCCACATTTGCCAAAGTTAGCGATCATCAAGAATATGGAAAAAGCAAGAATGACTAACAGGATTACTTCCAGACGTACTTCCCTGTTATCTTCTTCTATCTGTTGTTCCATCTGTTTTTTTGATGTGTTTGGGTTCGATACTGTATTTGACCTTTTAGCTGTACTATTTTTCTTTCCCGTACCATTTTTTCCGGTTCCACCGGTGGCTCTGGTCGTTCCGTTCTGTTTTGCCGTCCCGTTTTTCTTTCTGGTTTCAGCCATTTTCTTCTCCCACTTACTTAACTTAAATTAACGTACAAAATAATAAATAACAGATATCACACCTGCGCATAAACAATAAATGGAATATCCCTTGAATTTATTGTTCTTTACTGATTTCAGCATCACTTTGATACAAAGAAAGCCTACAACGCCCGCAACGATCATACCGATCACATAATTCAGGATCTCTGATCCGGCAAGACTTGCACCTGCCAGATCCGGGATCTGAAGAATACATGCCCCAAGGATTGTCGGAATCGACATGATGAATGAATATTTTACTGCAAATTCTCTGTTGAATCCACATGCAAGACCTGCTGTGATCGTAGAGCCCGATCTTGAAATACCGGGAAGAGTTGCAATCCCCTGCGCCAGACCGATAAATAACGAATTCTTATATGTAGCCTCTGCCGGTCCTTTATTGCCCTTCTGAACACGATCAGCAATAAATAAAATCACAGATGTGATACAGAGACAAAATCCCGGAACTAATAAAGTATTTCCGGCATTTTCAATCTTACTCTCAAACGGAAGTGCGATCACCATAGTTACAAGTGTTGATAAAATAACAAGCATTACGAATTTACGGTATTCCGTTTCAATGATCTTACGATATGGTTTCTTCTCCTTGGAAAACAGATTTGCAAAAAATCTCCCTACATTGCAGCAGGCAAGACCGATAATCGTAAATCCTTCTACGATCAGTTCAACAATATCCTTCCAATACACAATAAAGATGGCAACCAGTGTGCCAAAATGAAGCAGGATATCAAACATGATGCCTGTATCTGTATTTACATGAAACATGTTCTTAAAGATTGCGAGATGTCCTGAACTGCTGACGGGAAGAAACTCGGTTGCTCCCTGAATGATTCCCATAATGATTGATTCTAATAGTGACATAATTGCTCCGATCTGCTGTATAACCAGCACTGTTTTATTGTTTTCTCCATCTATACCGTTTTTCTATGTACCGGCCAATAGCCGTAAAAAAACGAACCATCAGCCTATTTTACTATCATTCCATCAATTTATCAAGTCATAGAGTTTGTTTAATGCAGCCGATATTCCTCCGATCCTGTCAATAATGCCGCATTCGACCGCTTCTTTTCCAACAAGAACCGAACCGATATCTTTGGATAATTCCTGTGTATTGAACATAATCGATCTTAATGAATCTTCACCGATCTTGGAATGACAAGACGTAAACTGTATGATTCGATCCTGCATCCGTTCGATATATTCGTAATTTTGTCTCACACCTAGCACAGTATCGGATACTCTGAGAGGATGCACGACCATCGTTGCTGTCGGTACGATAAATGATACATTACCTGATACTGCAAGTGGCACACCGATTGAATGACTTCCTCCAAGCACCAGTGTAACAACCGGTTTGCTGATTGATGCCAGCATCTCTGCTATTGCAAGACCTGCTTCTACATCCCCGCCTACTGTATTTAATAATACAAGCACACCTTTGATGCTCTCGTCATCCTGAACAACCGCAAGCTCTGGCAATACATGCTCATATTTTGTAGTCTTGGTATCGGATGGCAGACTGACATGCCCCTCAATCTCCCCGATGATATCAAGTAACAATATATTATATTTTTCACTGTTTCCATTTATGATGATCTGACCATTTTCTACAATGAGTTCCTGTCTTTTTAATTCCTGATCCATATAAACGACTTCCTTTCTTATAGTCAGAAATGTTCCGCCTGTATAAATACGAATATCATTTTTGCTTTCCCATTCAACCATAACTTTTTTGCAAAAAAATAACAGGCAGGAAGATTTTTTCATTTCTTCCTGCCTATTGTTTGATACTTTATATGAAATTATTCATAAATTACATAACGAGTGTAATCTCATTTACATCATCCAGTTCATCAAATAGAATATAGTTATCTTCCATCGCCTTTCCATTTACAGTCATGCTCTGGCAGCCACTTTCATGTCCGTCCGGATTCGTAACATGAATATTTAACTTCTTGCCACGATAGTTCTTTGTGATATCGAACTCTTTCCAGTCGGATGGTACTGCAGGTGCGATCTTAATTCCGTAGAAATCAGGACGCATACCCATGATACCCTCAACACATCCAACCATACAGGTGGATGCTGTTCCTGTCAGCCAGTGAACATGGGAACGGCCTTCATAAGGACTTCCAACTGACTCCGTGAACTGACCATGGCAGTAAGGCTCTAACTTACGAACCTCGGCCTTATCATTCATAGATGCCGGTGAACTCTCGTCAAAGTATTCAAATGCACGATTACCATGTCCCATCAATGCTTCAGCAAGGATGATCCAGCCCTGTGGCTGTGAAAAGATACCTGCATTCTCCTTTGTTCCTGCATTGAACAGAAGCATCAGTGCTCCGTCAAACGCATGCTCCTTATATGGCGGGAACATCAGTCTGACACCATATGGTGTATTTAATTCTCTGTGAACAGATTCCAATGCAAGCTCGCTCTGTTCTCTGGTAGCAAGGCCACTGATAACTGCCCATGACTGAGGGTTCAGCCACATGCTTGCTTCAGGATCATTCTTGGAACCGATCACCATACCGCCCTCTTTATATCCACGGATATAACGGTCATCCTCCCAGCACTTCTCCTGAATGGTGTTACCCATCTTATACTGGATCTCATTGATATAGTCAATATAATCTGCATCATCTTTTAACTCTGCAAAATACTTAATTACAGTCATTGCATAATAAAGCTGCATTGCTACAAATGTAGACTCTCCACGCTTGCCAAGTCTTAAGCAATCGTTCCAGTCTGCATGAAGTCCTGCAGGCATTCCATTGTCGCCCAGACGATTCATAGAGAAGTCGATTGCTCTCTTCAAATGCTCATATACAGTTCCCTCATCCTTATTTGCAAATGGGATAACCTCATCTATAAAGCCGATATTACCTGACTCTGCGATATATTTATAAATGGTCGGGAATAACCATAATGCATCGTCTGCACGATATGCAGGATGTCCGGTCTCTTTTACATAAGATGGATCATCCGGTGTATCCTCATGACCAGGGTTGTGTGTGTACTTAACCAGTGGAAGTCCGCCACCATTATCTACCTGAGCGGATAACATGAAACGGATCTTTTCCAGTGCCATTTCCGGTGCAAGATGGATAATACCCTGAATATCCTGTACGGTATCTCTGTAGCCATAACCGTTTCTCAGGCCACAGTATGTAAAGGATGCAGCTCTTGACCAGATAAAGGTCATAAAGCACTGATAAGAATTCCATGTATTGATCATATTGTTAAATGACTCACTCGGTGTCTTAACCTGGAAGTTATTCAACTTGCCATGCCAGTAATCGATCAGCTCCTGAAGCTCTGCAGCACAGGTCTTCTCATCTTCATAGGCTTTCATGATCTCATTTGCTGCAGCCTCGTCCTTCATACCAAGGATGAATGAAAATGTCTTTGATTCACCAGGTGCAAGCGTCACCTTTGTCTGAAGCGCGCCACAAGAATTCTCGTTATAGTTTAATTTATTACCACAGTCACCATTGATAACAGCAACCGGGTCAGCATATGTGTGATACATACCAAGGAATTCTTCTTTATCTCCACAGTAAGAAGCAACTTCACTGCCTGCAAGTCCGAAGAAACGCTTGTTTACAGCATTTCCATCCACTGAATCATTAACTACATTCTCATTGATCACCTGAAGGATCTTCTGATCTCTGTAATAGGTTCTTGAAATAAATAATGTATACTGTAAGTTTACCTGATCCTGCTCATAGTTACAGTCATTTGTAAATTCACAGAAACCGATCGCAGACAGATGTCTGGTCTTATTGGATTTGTTTGTAAGAGTTACATTCCATACCTCATGTGTCTTATCCAGCGGTACATAATAAAGTACCTCAGAATGGATACCGGAATAATCTGCCATAATATTCGTATATGCAGTTCCGTGATGACACTCGCTCTTATACTCATCCAGGCTCTTGCCTACCGGCTGCCAGGATGCTGACCAGAAATCTGAAGTATCGTCATCTCTTAAGTATACATATCTTCCCGGCTGGTCAAAGCTATTGAAGATGTAACGGATAATTCTTCCGTTTGCACCACTCTTCTCAAAGCTGTAACCACCTGCATTATTGGAGATAATTGCACCATAGGCAGGCGAACCAAGGTAGTTCGCCCAAGGTGCAGGAGTATCCGGTCTGTCTATTACATATTCTTTTCTGGTTTCATCAAAATGTCCGTATTTCACACACATACCCTCCCGTATATTTTTTGTTTTATTTATTCTCAACGTCCTTTAAGCTGAGACTGATACGTCCAGCTCTTTCGTCGATCTTGATAACCTTAACAACAACGTCGTCGCCTACATTTACAACGTCTTCAACCTTTGCTACTCTCTTATCAGAAAGCTTTGAAATATGGATCAGACCGTCTTTGTTTGGTGCAAGTGAAACGATCGCACCACAATCAAGGATCTTGACAACCTTACCCTTGTAGTCATCACCAACAACAAGTGGCTCAACGATCATCTTGATCATGTTCATAGCCTTGTCCATGCTCTCCTGATCAACGCCGCATACAGATACGTTTCCATCATCATCGATATCGATCTTAACGCCTGTCTCCTCAATGATCGTATTGATTGTCTTTCCTCTCTGTCCAATTACTTCGCCGATCTTATCAGGATCGATCTTGATCTGAACGATCTTTGGAGCAAATTCATTAACATGTGTTCTTGGTGCAGGAATTGCACTGCTCATAACGCCATCCATAATGAATAATCTTGCTTCTCTTGTTCTTGCGATAGCTTCTTCTACGATCGGTCTTGTCAGTCCGTGGATCTTGATATCCATCTGGATTGCTGTGATACCCTTATAAGTACCTGTTACCTTGAAGTCCATATCTCCGAAGAAATCTTCCAGGCCCTGAATATCTGTTAATACTACATAATCATCATCTGTATCACCTGTAACCAGACCACAGGAAATACCTGCAACCATTGACTTTAATGGTACACCGGCAGCCATCAGTGACATACAGGATGCACAGGTAGATGCCATGGAAGTAGAACCATTTGACTCAAATGTCTCAGATACGGCACGGATCGCATATGGGAACTCTTCTATAGATGGTAATACAGGAAGTAATGCACGTTCAGCAAGTGCACCATGTCCGATCTCACGACGTCCCGGTCCTCTGGATACCTTTGTCTCACCTACAGAATATGATGGGAAATTATAGTGATGCATGTATCTCTTGGATACTACATTCTCATCTAATCCATCGATCTTCTGGATCTCTGATAATGGAGCAAGTGTTACGATATCGCAGATCTGTGTCTGTCCACGAGTGAACATTGCAGAACCATGTACTCTAGGGATGATATCAACCTCTGCAGCAAGTGGTCTGATCTGGTTGATCGCACGTCCATCCGGTCTCTTACGATCTTTTAAGATCATCTTTCTTACTGTCTTCTTCTGATACTGATATAATGCTTCAGGGATCAGAGCAAGCCATTCTTCATTGTCAGCAAATGCTTCTTCGAACTTCTCTCTGATCTGTCTGATATTTTCTTCTCTTACCTGCTTCTCATCTGTAAATACAGCGACTTCCATCTCAGCAGGAGTTACGATCTCTTTCATAGCTGCAAATAATTCTTCCGGAATTGCGCAGCTTACATAATCATGCTTTGGCTTACCAACTTCTTCTACCATCTTGTTGATGAATTCAATGATAGAAAGGTTTACATCATGTGCCTTATAGATTGCTTCGATCATCTTGTCTTCAGGAATCTCATTTGCACCAGCCTCGATCATGATAACCTTTGTGCTTGTAGATGCAACTGTAAGCTTCAGATCACCCTCATCCCACTGTTTCTGAGATGGGTTAATGATGAATTCTCCATCGATCATACCAACCTGTGTCATTGCACATGGTCCACAGAATGGAACATCTGAAATTGCAGTTGCGATAGCAGAACCAAGCATGGCAACCAGCTCCGGTCTGCACTCAGGATCAACAGATGTAACAAGGTTGTTCAATGTAACATCATTTCTGTAATCCTTAGGGAATAACGGACGCATCGGACGGTCGATAACACGGGATGTAAGTACTGCGTTCTCAGATGCTTTTCCCTCTCTCTTGTTGAATCCGCCAGGGATCTTTCCTACTGCATACATCTTCTCTTCATACTCAACGCTTAATGGGAAAAAGTCGATTCCGTCTCTTGGCTTCTCAGAAGCTGTGATTGTTGATAATACAGTTGTATCACCATAATGCATAAATGCAGCGCCATTTGCCTGTGCTGCTACTCTGCCGATATCGACGCGAAGTGTCTTGCCGGCAATGTCCATAGAATAAGTCTTGAATTCTTTGCTCATTTTCTTTTCTCCTATTTTCTATTATTAACCGCAGCAGGCTCGAAACAACTACAAGACATACCTGATAGATCGGTCTTGTAGTAGTCTCGAATTGCCATGCCGCAATCTCTTAAAGTTTAGCATACTCATATCTCAAATACAAGATTGAATCCAAAAAAAACAGGTCATCCCAACATACATTGGAACAACCTGTCTTTCTTATCTCTGATGCAGAAATTATTTTCTTAAGCCAAGGCTCTCGATCAGCTTTCTGTAACGCTCAATGTCTTTGCTCTTTAAGTAAGCAAGCATATTTCTTCTCTGACCAACCATCTTTAACAGACCACGGTTTGAGTGGTGATCCTTAGGATTAGCCTTAAAGTGCTGGTTTAAATCATTGATTCTTGCTGTAAGAAGTGCAATCTGTACTTCTGCTGAACCTGTGTCATTTGCATCCTTGCCGTACTTAGCAACGATTTCCTGTTTCTGCTCTTTTGTTATCATAATAACAATCCTCCATAATATTATACTTGGCCTGAACTGGGTAAAAGGACGGAGACTCCTTAAACTAAGTACAGGCTGACCTTTGTCAGACTACCACACTTTCAAAGGTGTGTCAACTTTAAAATCAGGGTTTTCTGTGTTTTTGGCTGCGCAAAACATATTTTTTGTTTTTCAACTACTATATAACAAGCATTTTCTGTTGCTTTTTGTTTTTCAACTACTATATAATAGCATCATGACGATATGGAGAGCAATATAAATATACTGTTCTTTAGACATCTGACACAGACACATCAAATGTAAAATGCTGTCTGTGTTTATTCTACATGAAGGAGATTACTTATTATGTCAGGTTCAACATTTGGAAATAAATTCAAGATCACTACATGGGGCGAATCCCATGGAAAAGCACTCGGTGTTGTCATTGACGGCTGTCCTGCCGGTCTTCCACTTACCGAGGATGATATTCAGGTATACTTAAACCGCAGGCGTCCGGGCTTCTCCCAATTTTCCACTCCAAGAAAGGAATCCGATCAGGTAGAGATCCTTTCCGGTGTATTCGAGGGAAAGACCACAGGCACTCCGATCTCACTGATGGTTCGGAACACCTCCCAGCGCTCCGGTGATTACGGTGACATCGCTACCTACTATCGTCCGGGACATGCTGATTATACCTTTGACCAGAAATATGGTTTTCGCGATTACCGTGGTGGCGGCCGTTCCTCCGGCAGAGAAACGATCGGCAGAGTTGCTGCCGGTGCGATCGCTGCAAAGATCTTAAAGACATTGAATATCTCATTTACAACCTATGTCTCATCGATCGGCGATATCGTATCCGACCCTGCCGACTTTGATGCAGACTATATCTCAAAGAATGAACTGAACATGCCGGATGCAAAAAGCTTCGCAGCTGCATCTGCATATCTTTCTGATATCATGGCACAAAATGATTCGATCGGTTCTACTGTCAAATGTATCGTATCCGGTGTTCCGGCAGGTCTTGGTGATCCGGTCTTTGATAAATTAGATGCAAATCTCGCCAAAGCCCTTATGTCGATTGGTGCCGTAAAAGCGGTTGAGATCGGGGATGGCATCATGGTATCCGAAAATACCGGTTCTTATGATAATGACGGTTTCCATATCGAAGATGGTGTTGTAAATAAGAACTCGAACCATGCCGGTGGAATCCTTGGCGGAATCAGCGACGGTTCTGATCTGTTGCTCACCTGTCATTTCAAGGCTACACCATCGATCGCCAGCAAACAGAAAACAATCAATAAATCCGGTGAAAATATTGATGTGTCGATCCGCGGCAGACACGACCCAATCATCGGTCCCCGCGCTGTAGTCGTTGTAGAATCTATGGCTGCGATCACAATCGTGAATGCGCTGTTTGACAACATGTCCGCAAGAATGGACAAGCTGGTGGAGTTTTATAAATAGTGAGATTTGCTGTTCTCTACAGTATGGACTTTCCCACATACAACCAACTGCCCCATACAGATGACTTGTTGCAATTTCTATTCGATGTATATGCCTGATTCGTAATACTCCTGTGTTAACTCACCTACGGATCAAACAAGCACTTGTATTTACTGGCAATATACATCGAAAAAACGAAATCTTCACAATGTTATTCTATATAGGGCAGTTGTATTTTGTATATCTGGAATATTATTTTATTTCTACAAATCTTCCATTTCTTGCATCCAGTAGAATAAGCTGATCTGGAACCTGTAACTGTGCATCAATATTTGCAAAAAGCCATACAGGAATATAACAATATCCCTCCTCTGTTTCTTCTAAATAGTATGTTAGTTCTACATGATTAAATGCAATTTGCGAATATGACGCACCATGCTTTTTGAGGTATTCCGGCAAGCCATTTTTCAAGGCTTCCATAATCTCATCCCACGTTAAAAGCCGTTCCACTTTTTTCGCTTTTTCATCCTGTTTCACCGGCATTACACAACCAATGCCAACCACACCTTTCGAAGATATTACAATGCGTAATATTAAACCGTTTGTCATAATGCTTGATTGGCTGTCATTTCTGTTGTCATATTGACCTGCTATACTTTCTACATAATACAAATCTGACACAAAAGGAGTAACTTGTTCAATTTTCGGAAGAAATGTTATAGAATATCCATCACACAAAAGTACTTCTTCCTCTGTTTCACCCTTTATATAGGATACACAAAATGGTTCTACACATCCCGTATCAACAGGCAATGAGACACATGCACCAGCATAGCCCAAAGCGGTATCTATCGCTTCCTCTATTGTTTTACTACATTGATTCCCGGCTGAAAGATCTTCTTCATTTTCACTATAATTCAAAAGATCCGAATACAGCAACTCATTTTCAGACAATATATCTGTCGGTTGAACAAGTCCATATCCGTTATCAATCTCAAAAAATTTCTCCATTGAATTCTCCGGATACAACATTAGTTCAAAGGATTCACAATAGTCTTCGTTTCCATAAAATGTAAGAAGATATTTTTGATCGTTAATCATACCAATGTACTGATCCGCCGAAAAATCAATATTCTTTTCTCTTATCTCCTGTGCAGTTTTTTTCTGTTGCTCTAGCTCCTCTATACTCGCCTGGTAATATTGTTTATAAAATGTATCCGAAATATTTTGCTTGTTTTTGCAATATTGGATTTGTTCATCACATTCAGATATTAATGGGTTGCCATCATATATATACAGGGCTGTTTCGCCAAATATTGCTTCTGAAATTTTCTTTTTGTATGATGCATCCAGTCTCTCTCTGCTGCACTTCATTGTATAAAGTTGTTCTACATCTGGAATACAGACAGACTTATCTGATATCAATATTGCTTGTAAGTCGGCATCTTCTGTTTCCATCTTGCAATCAACGCTTTGCGGTACTTTCAGTTTTTCCCCTAATTCACTATTTTGAACCTCTCCCTGTATCGACTTTTTCTCCTGATCCAGCACAAACATATCACTGCTTTCTTTTTTATCACAACCTGAAAGCAATATAACAATTCCGCCTATCAATAATAAATATTTTTTAATTCTTTTTTGTATCAGCAATAATCTTTCCATCCTCAATCTGTATTATACGATCAGCATGCTCTGCTATATCTATATCATGTGTTACAATTATCAAGGTCTTTCCCTGCTCATGCAGTCCTTCTAAAAGCTTCATAACCTTAATGCCTGAGTTTTTATCCAGAGAACCTGTCGGTTCATCTGCAAGTACAACAGGAGTATCCATAACCAACGCTCTGGCAATTGCACACCGCTGTTGTTCCCCTCCCGAAAGCTCACTTGGCTTTTTCTTATACAGATCCTGAATTCCAACCTGCATCAATGCGGAAAGAACTTTTTTCTTACGTTCATTCTTCTCTATTCCCTTTGCAAGAAGCGGTACTTCCACATTTTCATATACACTATACTGATTCAATAGTGCAAATCGTTGGAATACAAAGCTCACATATTCCTTTCGAAACAAATGAAGCGCATGAGAATTCATTTTGCTAACATTCTTTTCATCATACAGATACTGACCATCTGTTGTCTGATCCATCCCACCTATGATATTTAAAAGTGTACTTTTTCCCGATCCGGATGTTCCAATAATTGCAACATATTCTCCATTTTCTATCGTCAGGTCTATCCCATTCAACGCAGGATATTCTGTCCTGCCATTTTTGTATATTTTTTTTGCTTCTTTTAATTGAATCATTTATTTTCCTCCAAGTAATTCCGCCGGAGATATTTTCTTTAACAGAATTGACGGTACAATACAGACCAAAAGAACAAGCAATATCCCTATCATTCCAATCGTCAAGACCAACCGACTGTAAATCGTATTCTTCAGCATATAAAATGTCATATTCTCTACCATAATGTCCGCTGCCAGTTTACCGGCTATTACGCACGTCATAATCAGAATTGCAATGATCAATTTTTTTATATTATCAATCAATACCATCTTTATAATATCTCTATGCGATAGCCCATAAGCAAGAAGTATCCCAAACTCTCTTCTCTGTGCCAATATGGTGTTAATTTCAAAACACGACAGAATCAAACACACAATCACAGTGACATACACAAATAACCCAGTCATTTCTTTCCTTTCTGACTCCCTGCTCATATTATCCAGATATTTTTCTACACTATTGATGTAAAATTCTACATCCGGGTTCAAATTTAACGCATCCAGATAACTTTGAACATCATCAAATGAATAACCATCTTTTAATGTAAAAAAACAATTATATGTATTGTCCATTTCTGAATTTAAAATTATCAAAATGCTATAATCAAGTATTTGATAAGGTATCGCATTCTGGTCTTCCGGATACATGTTCATCAGATCATCACTATTTGGAGCTAATACACTGTACTTCTTCAGAATCCCCTCTACAACATAAACCTCTTCTCCATGTATAAGGCGGGTTCCCAGCTGCACTTTATCTTTATAACGATACCCCAGATAGATTGGAATCGCATCACCATATAAAGCATAATCAATCTCAGAAGGACATCTGCCTTGCAGCAGATCAATTTTCATCATATCCCACGCTCCAGCGTCCAGCCAGGTAGTTTCCAAACTTTTCCCCTGTATTGCATATCCGGGATCATAAACATTCTTTTTTTGTATATCTTGCAGTAATTTCAAGTCTTCATCTCTGTATTCCGATGCATCATATTCGATACGCCAGTCTCCGGATATTGCCAGTGAACCATTTCCCCATCCAGATGAACATGCATCTATGCCACTAAAACTTTTAACAACTTTCAAAAGATCAAAATTTGAATTATACTGAATATCTGAAGGATTCCCTTCAACACTTATGCTTCCTAATGTTTTTATTTCTTTTCGTATAGAACGCTCTACCGACTTCTTCGTATCTGTTTCTAGACTGACAAAATACACCAGAAGTCCAATTATTGTAATTCCAACAATATATAGAATAACATTAAAAAAACTTCGAATTCCTTGTTTCCATTCATTATCCAACGTAATTTTCCATAAATACCTAAGTTTCATTTATAGATCCATAATCCCTTCTGCCAGATTAATCCGACGCAACTTCATAATTATGATGAAAATTGACATATAAACAAGAACAACAGATGTTCCTGCCATAAACGCAACACCTTCATATGAAATACTATACCATACAGAATCTGTCAGCCAGACATTATATACGCTATTTGCAATAAAAACTGCAATAAATGAACAGATAAACATTGGCAACATCTCCATAAATAATCTTCTTGCGATCATATTGCAGTTGCAACCACAGGCACGATATATTACATAATCTTTATATCTTTTTTTTGTAAACATATCAATCACCTGAATATAAACAACAATACAAAAGAATAACAATAATACATATATTATAATTAACGCTTTTATTTTTTCATTCGGTGATGCAATCGAACGATCTATTACTTTTATATCAAATGTTGTATCGGATATTTTTTCAAGTTCCGAAATAAATTCATCTATTTCATTTATATCAAAACTATTTTCTGATCCAATATAAACTCCAAATATTCCCCACTTCATATTAGAAATTGAAAAAATATTATCTATAAAATTCCTGCAGAATTCCTCAAATTGATATTCTGTTTGAGGAAAATAGGCAAAACACACATCTGCCTTATCTGCAACAGGTTCATAAATTCCAACAACTTGATACTCTTCATTATTAATTTTTATGTAATAATATTCTTCTTTTTTCACCATTGTATTTATCATATCCTCAGATACAATTGCAACTCGAGCTTTTTTCTCTAAATCGTCCGAACATATTGATCGCCCCTTAGTGATATTAAATGGCAATTCATCCTTCAATGAAAAAACTGCCAGTTCTGACCTTTCCTGAAGCATTCCACTAACCCGAACATTGGCATATGAATACACCGTGAACTTTCTTCCATACATTGCTTTTATGATCATTTTGGCAGTTTCAAGATGTTCCTTCTGTCTATGCCTATCTGGAACATCAATCGACATAGCTTCAAGTTCACCCGCCTGATTATATTCTGCCTTAAGATGATTCATACATACATCACACTTTGTTTCAATTCCTGCCAAATTAGAATAATTGCCATTATATAACCTTCCCTTTAACTCAGCCTGCATTTTATTAATAATATCAAAGCATTGAAAAATAATTATAAATATAAGTGTATAAACGACCAAAAACAACCTAAAAAATTCTTTATCTCTTATCCTCATTTTAACTTCCTTTGATAATCTACAACCATTATATGTACATCTTCTTGTATTATATATTAATCGTGTGCATATATTTCTTTAGAATCTGCACCTTTTAATGATATTGTAACAGTAAATACACAATATGCATCACTAACAATTTTTGAATCACTATAGGTTTTATTTTTTTTATTTAAATTACCCGTATCCATTCTTTTTACTTTTACATCTATACCCTGTATTTTACCAGATATTGAACCTGATGTAGCTTCAGTTGCCTTTCCTCCCCCCAATGCTGCAGTCATGATGCAGTTATCTTTTTTCTTACTATAATCATACATACGAGCCGATCCTGTTAATGTTGCAGCTCCATTAGTTATAGAGTTACTCGCCGATGTTGCCGAAACAACAAATGAACTAAATAATGTAATACAACATGCCAATAATATTATATTCCTTTTTATCTTCTTCATTTTTCCTCCCTTTTATGCAATATAATGGTTGCAATTGTAGTATTGCATATGCGTATTATATATGTCAACATATATTTATATTTTCTAAATATATGTTGACATATAGTATTTTAAAATTACAAAAAAAGACCTTGTAGTTATATATAACTACAAGACCTTTTTAACATATCCAAAATGCTGTTTTCTTTTTTATTTTTCTTTCTTATCAAGCACCAGATGCGCCGCATACAGTCCCAGTGATACGACGATGCCGCCACCAATGATATTACCAAGCGTAACCGGCAGCAGATTATGAACAAAACCGCCAACTGTAAGTGTATCTGAAATCTGTGCTGATGTATATCCATAAAGCTCACAGGCTTTATCTAAATATTTGCTGTTGCCTGATGCAATGATTCCTGCCGGAATGTAGTACATATTTGCAACACAGTGTTCGAACCCTGAGATAACGAAGATCAAGATTGGGAAAAATGCTCCAAACAGCTTACCGATCAGATCTTTCGCTGCACTACTCATCAATACTGCGATACATACCAAAATATTACAAAGGATACCGGAAAAGATTGCTTTGCTGATATCAATATCTGCTTTACCCATGGCAACCTTGATCGTGAATGCTCCAAGTGCTCCATCTGAGTAATCATACTGACCAGAAGCATATACACAAGCTGCTGTCAGTATAGAGCCAAGCATATTGCTGAAATATACAACAACCCAGTTTTTTATCATCTGTAATGCTTTGATCTTATGGTCTGCAAGTGCCATTGTCAGCATACAGTTTCCTGTAAATAACTCACCGCCGGTTACAACTAACATCATAAGACCGATCGGGAAAACCACGCCTGTTAATGTTCTTGCAACGCCTACACCTGTCAGATTATGAGCTGCAAGGTTTGACCCCTCTGCTCCGATCGCAATAAACATACCTGCGAACATACCAAGTAATATCATCTTAAGCAGACCCATGTTTGCTTTATTGATGCCTGCCTTTATATTATTTTCCAGAATCTGTACCGGTGAGTAATAATTGTTCTCCATTTTTCTTTCTCCTGTCGTTCTACACTTTTAAACTTTTATCAACCGAAAGGATTATATTCTATTTTACAGACAAGATGCAACTATTTCCATGTACTTTTTTTCGTACAATCCATACTTTGCTGCGTATTAACATTGTATACGGCACAACCGCCCACAAATATGTTTTCTGCTATGTTCATTCCGCAACTTATGCTTTGCCCAGCCAACAAGCCCGTCGACTGACATTTATCGTTTTCTGCTATATTCATTCCGCCTATGCCCGCGGATGTGCTTTCTGATATTCCTCTTTTAAGCGGCTCTGCCTGCTGTTCAGATAAATCTGTGTCGTTGAGATATCTGCATGTCCCAACATTTCCTGTACAGCCTTTAAATCTGCACCGTTATTTACAAGATGTGACGCAAACGAATGACGGATCATATGTGGTGTAATATCCTTATCTATTCCTGCTTTATCGGCATATACCTTGATAATCTTCCAGAAGCCTTGTCTGGTCATCGGTGTTCCCTTGCAGTTTGAGAATAAATATTCTGAATCCTTACACATATCGACTCGAACATTCGAGATATAATTATCAAGTGCGCGCTGTGCTGAATCTTCGATTGGAATAATTCTCGACTTTCTGAGGTCATGGCATTCAATGTAACCCATCTTCAGATTCACATCTGTAATCTTCAATGTAACAAGCTCCGATACACGGATTCCTGTCGCATATAACAGCTCTAACATTGCCCGGTCACGAATTTCCTTCGGAGACTGGTCTCCCGGCTGGTCAAGAAGCCGGTTCACTTCCTCTATCGTTAAGATATCCGGCATTTTCTTTTCAATCTTTGGAGGCTTGATATTAACTGACGGGTCATCCATCAGTATTTTCTCTCGAAAAAGAAATCCAAAAAATGACTTGATCGAAGCTATGCTTCTTGATACAGTAGCCATTGATTTTCCGTTTTTTTCTAAATACAGAACATAAGTGTTGATATTTGTCTCATTTATCGAACGAATATCCTCTGTTCCATTCTCCCGGTAGAAATCAGAAAACTTCACAAGATCGCGCTGATAAGAAGCTACTGTATTTTCACTTGATTTCTTAATATTTTTGAGATAATCAACATATTTCTCTATGTAAATTTCCACGCATTTTTCCCCTTATTATGTAGACTAAATATCATTATAAATACAAATTTCTATAAAATCAAACATAATTTTTATAAGCAAAATCAAGGTTTTTTCGTAATTTCTTTGTTTTCACCAAATCATGTGTCTATACAGAATTATGTATACCACATGTAGTAAAACTTTTTCAAAAAAATTTCAGAATTTTTACTTCTAGAATAATATTCAGTAATAAAATTGTAACAATAATTGCCGTTCCCCAAAAAGAATTATGCAATCTGACAACCATAGCAGCAATCTGACTCATCCCTTCTCCTGTTGTTCCACATATAATTTTAACAACAATTGCATATAATCCCACAATAATCAAAACAATCATATAAAATGCAAACGCACACAACATAGTTCCGTTCATCGCATATAGTGAAACCATCATACCGGTGATCAGTCCGGATATTCCCATAAGAGCACCATCGGATGCTTTATCCGGAACAAGCTTCAAAAGAGCTACAACCGCTACCAGCTCCACGATTCTTTTACAGATCAAAGCGATCAGTTCCTGTTTTCCGGTCTGTATACCTGTCTGGTCTAATATCTCCTGCACATTTAATTGTGTGTTTACAAGCAAGGTTCCAAGGATCAGGCCGATCCAGAACATTGCCCATATAAATTTACGTTTCATATCATCCCCCCTCGTATACATATGTTTTCCTGTCCCAATATATGCAACAAACAATAAAACCACCATTCTCATCTACTATGATTCGTCTGGATATACTCATGGTGATTTATTTTTGCTATACTGCATCTGGTATTTATTTCTTCATTTGTTCTACAGCATATGCCAGGATTGCAATAATAGTTTTTGAATCAACGATCTCTCCTGTCTGTATCATAGTCATGGCTTCTGCCAATGAAAGCCGCCGGATTCGGATAAATTCTTCCGGATCCAGTTGTCTGATTCCCTTTTTCAGATCGGTTGCAATATAAATATAGGTCTGCTCATTACTGGTACCGATCGCAAGATATGTCTTTGTTACAAATCGAAGTTCCTGTGCAATATATCCGGTTTCCTCTTCCAATTCCCTGACTGCGCACTGACCCGGATCTTCTCCCTCTTCCATACAGCCGGCAGGAACCTCTAAGGTTATATCATCTACCGCATTTCTATATTGACTTACCAGGATCAGGTTTCCATCTTCATCCACCGGCAAGACACAACAGCCATCTACATGATTGACCAGATCATATACTACATGTTTTCCATCCGGCAGTCTCAAATAATCATTATATACATCAAATATATGAGCATGATATGCCAGTTCTTTTTTCTCTCTGATAAATTTCTGATCCATCTGTTGCCTCCCAGCTATCCATATTTTTTCATATTTTTCATTCACTAAAAAAGCCTGTGGAACATTTTATTCCACAGGCTGAAAATAATTACTTAGCATAATCTACAACGCGAGACTCTCTTATGATATTAACCTTGATCTGTCCAGGATATTCCAGCTCATTTTCAATCTGCTTTGCAATATCCCTTGCAAGTAATACCATATCGGAATCATTAACGTGTTCAGGAACAACTATTACTCGAATCTCTCTACCTGCCTGAATAGCATATGTCTTCTCTACACCCTTATAGGAGTTTGCAATATCCTCCAGTTTCTTAAGACGTGTAGTATAAGTCTCCAGAGTCTCTCTTCTAGCACCCGGTCTTGCTGCTGAGATTGCATCTGCAGCCTGTACAAGACATGCTATCAGGGATTCTGGTTCAACGTCGCCATGGTGAGCTTCTACTGCATTTACAATAATCGGTGATTCCTTATACTTTCTACATAAGTCAGCACCAATCTGTACATGAGAGCCTTCCATATCATGATCTACAGATTTACCGATATCATGAAGTAATCCGGCACGTTTCGCAACTTTGACATCGACACCTATTTCTCCGGCCAATAAACCACATAAATGTGCTACTTCGATAGAATGCTTTAATGCATTCTGTCCATAGCTTGTTCTAAACTTCATCTTACCAAGAAGTCTCACTAATTCAGGATGAATTCCGTGAATGCCAACCTCAAGGGTTGCTGCTTCACCTTCTTCACGCATCATGGTTTCTACTTCCTTCTGCGCTTTTTCTACCATCTCTTCGATTCTTGCCGGATGGATTCTTCCATCGACAATCAGCTTCTCAAGTGCAATTCTTGCAACTTCCCTTCTAACAGGATCAAAGCTTGAGAGAATAACTGCTTCCGGTGTATCATCAATAATCAGATCTACACCTGTCATGGTTTCAAGAGTACGGATATTTCTACCCTCTCGACCAATTATTCTACCCTTCATCTCATCGTTAGGTAACTGTACCAGTGAAATTGTTGTTTCTGCTACATGATCCACTGCACATTTCTGGATTGCAGATACAACATATTCCTTTGCCTTCTTGTTCGCTTCTTCTTTAGCTCTGGTTTCTAATTCCTTGACCATAACTGCTGTTTCATGTTTTACTTCATCTTCAACAGTTTTTAATAAGTATTCCTTCGCTTGTTCAGAGGTTAAACCTGAAATTCTTTCCAGTTCCTGTAAACGTCTTGCCTGAAGCTCTTCTACTTTTGCCTTCTGCTTTTCAAGCTGACCTTCCTTGGATGCAAGACTTGCTTCTTTTTTCTCGATAGCTTCCGTCTTACGGTCGATACTTTCTTCACGGGCGAGAACTCGTTTCTCCATTCGTGAAATCTCTCCACGTCTGTCCTTGACTTCTTTTTCAAGGTCATTCCGCGTCTTCAAAGCATCTTCTTTTGCCTCAAGCAAAATCTCACGCTTTTTCGCTTCAGCATCCTTCTGAGCTTCATCTATAATCTCCCTTGCTGCTACTTCTGCCTTACCAATCTTCGCTTCTGCAATATTTTTTCTATATGCAATAGCAATAAACCATGTGGCAACGATACATACAACAAGGATGCAAATATAAATGATTATCCACGCAATATCACCACTCACAGGAGCACCTCCTTATTAAGTTTTCATTGTACACTTATACAACTATTTAAGTTTAATATTTTTTACTAATTATGTCAAGTGAAAACAAACAAAAACAACAATTTTTCGCCCTGTTTTCTGTGCAACTTTTCTTATATTACTGACTACCCCATTTCTAATATTTCCGAGATACAGGAAGCAACCAGACGATACGGATATCCCTTTCGGACAAGAAATGCTGTTACTTTTTCTCTTTTATCTGAAAGTTCCGAAACCGGACATTTTTTCCGGATCAGTTTCTCTACGATCTCTCTTTCATCCGGAAGCTGGTTTTCTTCAAATGCCTGTTCAATCCATTCATTCAATATTTTCTTGGATGACAATGCAAATGTGATCTCTCGTCTGCTTTTCCTTTGGATATGACTCCGGACATAAACTGATGCATATCTGGCATCGTCAATATACTTATATTTTTTTAGTTTATCAAGCGTCGTATCGATCACTTCTTCATCATAGCAAAGTTCCTTTAACTTCTGCCGGATGTCATATTCACATTTTTCAGAATACTTAATAGCTGTAACCGCCTTGTTCATCGCACGTTTAAAGAAATATTCTGACCGGAACTGCTGCATTTTCTCTGCATCAGTTTCTGATCCGACCGTCAGCTTCAATCTTCGTATATCAGATGCATATAACGGACCAAACGCCTCATAATCCAGATACAGACAGCTTCTCTTATCATCAATCTTCTTAATATCTGTTACAAGCATATATACAGGCACCCTCTACTTATTCTGTTTCTGTTCCCTCTGCATCCTCAGTTTCAACTAAGCCAAGCTTCTCACGGATCTTCTCATCGATCTCAGCACAGATAGCCGGATTCTCTGCAAGAAATGCCTTTGCATTCTCACGTCCCTGTCCGATCTTATCTCCCATATATGCATACCATGCACCGGACTTATCTACAATATCATTTGCTACTGCCAGATCCAGGATATCTCCTTCACGGGAAATACCTTTACCAAACATAATATCAAATTCAGCCTCTTTGAACGGAGGTGCAACCTTGTTCTTCACAACCTTTACTCTGGTACGGTTACCAACGATCTCTCCACCCATCTTCAGAGTATCAATTCTTCTGACATCCATACGAACAGATGCATAGAACTTCAATGCACGTCCACCGGTTGTTACTTCCGGATTACCAAATACAACACCAACTTTCTCACGAAGCTGATTGATGAATATTACAACACAATTTGTTTTGCTTACGACTGCCGTCAGCTTACGAAGTGCCTGTGACATCAGTCTTGCATGAAGTCCCATATGAGAATCTCCCATCTCACCATCGATCTCTGCCTTTGGAACAAGGGCTGCAACCGAATCGACAATGATCACATCTACTGCACCGGAGCGCACCATTGTCTCTGTGATCTCAAGTGCCTGTTCACCGCAATCCGGTTGTGAGATATAGAGGTCATCAATATTGACACCGATATTCTTCGCATATACAGGATCCAATGCATGTTCTGCATCAATAAAGCCAGCAATACCGCCACGTTTCTGTATCTCTGCAACAATATGTAATGCAACTGTTGTCTTACCACTGGACTCAGGTCCGAATACTTCTATAATTCTTCCTCTCGGAACTCCACCAAGTCCAAGTGCAATATCAAGGCTTAATGATCCTGTTGGTATTACTTCTATATTCATATTGGCTGAAGAATCTCCTAACTTCATAACAGATCCTTTACCATACTGCTTCTCAATCTGTGCTAACGCTGCATCCAGCGCTTTCTTCTTATCATCATCTTTAATCATCTTTCAAACTACCTCCATAAACAAATGTTCGATTCCTGTTATTATACTACTCAACTTTTATCGAAATGTCAATCCTTAATCTATGATCTTACGGATATTTTTCATTTCTGTATTTCTAACAGTCTTTTTCTACCTTTCTATACCATACTACCTGTTATGCGTAAAATATCGTACATCATTTTCAAAAACGCAATAAAAAAGTGCATCAAAACCGTAGGGACAAAGCCCTATCTTCATGCACATCCCAATTATATCATACTTTACAGAAGAAAAAATATAAAATATAATTTAGAAAATATATTTTATTTCAGGAGGAATTTTTATGCTGACTGCAGGTATCATTACAGAATATAATCCATTTCACAATGGACATCGCTACCAGATCGAACAGACCCATTCCGAACTTGACTGTTCCCATATTATTTCTGTTATGAGCGGTAATTTTCTTCAAAGAGGACTTCCTGCTGTCTGCAACAAGTTTATGCGTGCCGAAATGGCTGTTGCCTCCGGAGTCGATGCGGTATTTGAGCTTCCGGTTGTCTATGCAACAGCAAGCGCAAGGGATTTTGCTTATGCGGGTGTCGACCTTCTGAACAAACTGAACACTGTAGATTATCTGATTTTTGGTGCGGAATGCGATGATCTGGCTCTTCTGGAATCTGTAGCTGAAATTCTGATCGATGAACCAGCCTCATTTTCTGCATGTCTGAAAAAAAATCTGTCGGAAGGAATGTCCTATCCGTCAGCACGGGCAGATGCCATAAAAAGCTGTTGTCCTGCCGGTGCTGATCTTCTGAAGGAACCAAACAACATCCTTGCAGTCGAATACCTGTCAGCTCTGAAGAAAACACATTCCTCTATAAAACCATATGTTATAAAAAGAATCTCTACAGGATATAACAGTAATGATATCACCGGATCAATCTGCTCTGCTTCTGCGATCCGCCATTTATTACAGGAAACCTGTCCAACCCATATCACAGAATCGGATGCATTATTTAAAACCTTTTACCAGGTTCTTCCAACCGCCTCTGCCGACCTGTTAAAGACAGACTATCTGCATACCTATCCGATTTTTGAAGATCACTTAACATCTATTCTGCAGTACTGTCTGATCATGCAGAACGATGCTCCTGACACGGTTGATATGACAGACGAGCTGTATAATAAACTGAAAAAAACAAATCTTCTGCAGTCATATGCTGCAATTGCTGAATCCTTAAAATCCAAAGATCTTACCCAGACAAGGATCAACCGTGCATTGCTGCATTTTATTCTGGGCATCCGAAAGAATACTATGTCCATGTATAAAGAAAGCGGGTGGAATCACTATGGACATATTCTTGCGTTGAACCGATCCGGCTCCGATGTGATCCGTCAGATTAAGAGAAACAGTGACCTTCCTGTCTTTACAAAGCCGGCAGATGGCATCCGTTTCCTTTCCGATACCGGCCGTTTACTTTTTGAACAGGATATCAAAGCAACGCGCTTATATAACACGGCTGTCTATGCAGCCTACAAAACAGAATTACCGGACGATTTTACCGCCCGGCTTCCTGTTCGTTCTTAATCGGTGATCATTCCATTCCGTATATGGAATTTTTGCCAAGCTCCTCTTCAATCCGAAGAAGCTGGTTGTATTTCGCTGTACGCTCGCTTCTGGCTGGTGCTCCGGTCTTGATCTGCCCACAATTCATAGCCACTGCCAGATCTGCAATAAATGTATCCTCTGTTTCGCCGGATCGATGGGAAATCACCGATGAATATCCGGCTTTATGAGCCGTTTCCACAGCATCCATCGCCTCTGTCAGAGTTCCGATCTGGTTCACCTTTACCAGGATCGAATTTGCGATTCCATCTTCAATTCCATTTTTCAGTCGTTTTTTATTTGTAACAAAGAGATCATCTCCAACTAACTGGATACGATTTCCAAGCCGGTAGGTCAGAACCTTCCAGCCATTCATATCATTCTCATCCAGTCCGTCTTCGATCGAATAGATCGGATATCTTGTCACCAGATCCTCATAGAACTGGACCATCTCCTCTGAATTCCTCCGGATCTCCTTTCCGGTCATCCTGGATTCTCCCGGAAAGATATACCGGTCAGAAGCTACGTCATATAATTCCGATGCTGCCGCATCCATTGCGATCTGTACATCGACTCCCGGATTATACCCGGCTTTTGCGATTGCCTCCACTAACAGATCCAACACTTCATATGTGGTTGCAAGATTCGGTGCAAATCCACCTTCATCTCCAACTCCTGTGCTCAGATTTCTGACATTCAATTCAATCTTCAACGTATGATAAATCTCACAGGCGATCTCCATTGCCTCTTTAAAGGATTCTGCCCCTACCGGAGCAATCATAAACTCCTGAAAATCAACAGTATTATCCGCATGCTTTCCACCATTTAATATATTCATCATCGGAACCGGAAGACGCTTTGCATTCACTCCACCAAGATACCTGTAAAGCGGCATTCCAAGTGCCAGCGAAGCCGCCTTGGCACAGGCAAGGGATACACTCAGCATGGCATTTGCACCATATCGTGTCTTATTCTCAGTTCCATCTGCCTCGATCATAATACGGTCAATATCAATCTGTCTTGTTACATCCATTCCGATCAGTTTATCTGCAATTCTGTTATTTACATTATTGCAGGCTCCGTAAACCCCCTGTCCCATGTAACGTTTTTCTTCATCCCGAAGCTCATGCGCTTCGTATTGTCCGGTGGATGCACCGGACGGAACCATTGCCCTACCCTTGCATCCACATGCCAGCGTAACATCGGTCTCAACTGTAGGATTTCCTCTGGAATCAAGTATTTCTCTCGCTTTAATTTCAATAATTTCCAATCTATTCATGTGATTCTCCATTCTGCCTTTCTATCCGTACAATTATTGGCAAATTTTATTCTTTTATAGTATTCACACTTTTTTCCAAAGTATTCATCTTATAAAAAATACCTGCCGGATAAAGCATCTGTAACTATGCTTCTCCGGCAGGTATTTTTTATTTGTTTTTATATTGTTACTCCGTTCTGTGTCCATATAACACAGAACATCGTTCTTTTTATTCTTCTGCTTTTACAGTTGACTCTACGTCAGATGTACAATACATACATTTTGTAGCCTTAACATCAATGTCACCATAACAATATGGACATTTTCTTGTTAAAGGTGCCGCAACTTCCTCTTTCTTTCCAAGAGATAACAGCTTTTTAATTCCTTTCATCAGAAGGAAAATGATAAATGCCATGATGATGAAGTTGATCACTGCTGTAATGAACGAGCCATAATCAATATACTGGTCTCCCAACAAATGAATCTTGCCCTGTACTTCGGCACCACCGATACATCCAATGAGTGGATTGATAAAACAGTCTGTCAGTGAAGTTACCAGTCCTGAAAAAGCACCACCGATGATAACACCGATCGCCATATCCAGAACATTTCCCTTTAATGCAAATTCTTTAAACTCCTGAAAAAATTTCTTCATTTGTCTGTCCTTCTTTCATTATTTCTTGATAAGAAGTGATTTACCTGTCATTTCCTTAGGCTGTGGAAGTTCCATGATCTCAAGAAGTGTTGGAGCGATATCTGCAAGACATCCACCTTCTCTTAAACCATAGCCCTCATCATAATTTACAAGTACGAATGGTACCGGATTTGTTGTGTGGGCTGTATGTGGTTCACCAGTTTCATAATTGATCATCTGCTCAGCATTACCGTGGTCTGCACAGATAAATAATACACCATCTGCCTTCTTAACTGCCTCAACTGCCTTTCCTACGCAGGCATCAACAGTCTCAACTGCCTTGATCGCTGCAGGGATCACGCCTGTATGACCTACCATATCAGGATTTGCAAAGTTAATAATGATCACATCGTATTTATCAGAACCGATAGCATCTACCAGCTTCTCACATACTTCCGGAGCACTCATTTCAGGCTGGAGATCATATGTTGCAACCGCAGGGGACTTAACAAGGATTCTGTCTTCGTTCTTATTTGGTTCTTCTACGCCTCCATTAAAGAAGAACGTAACATGTGCATACTTCTCTGTCTCTGCAATACGAACCTGTGTCTTACCATTCGCTGCAAGGTACTCACCAAATGTATTGTCGATTTCTTCTTTCTTGAATGCAACGATCTTGTTTGGTATAGACTCATCATAATCTTTGAAGCATACATATACCAATGGAAATCTTCCGTCTGGTCTGTTGAATCCGTCAAAATCGTCACAGCAGAATGCTCTGGTGATCTCTCTTGCTCTGTCTGGTCTGAAGTTAAAGAAAATAACGGAATCATTTGGCTTTACAAGTGATACCGGCTTACCATTCTCTGTAATAACGGTAGGAAGGATAAACTCATCATATACTTCCTTGTCATAAGATGCCTGTACTGCAGCAACAGGATCTTCTGCCTGTACACCCTCACCTGTTACAAGTGACTTATATGCAAGTTCAACACGATCCCATCTGTTATCACGATCCATAGCATAATAACGACCGGAAAGGGATGCAACCTTACCTACACCAATCTTCTTCATCTCTGCGATCAGTTCCTCTAAGAAGCCCTTTCCTGATGCTGGAGCTGTATCTCTGCCATCGAAGAATGGATGAACATATACATTTTCAAAATTATGTTTCTTACATAACTCAAGAATTGCATACAGATGTGTATTATGGCTGTGTACACCACCACTGGATAATAGTCCCCATACATGAAGATCGGAATTGTTCTTCTTACAGTTCTCGATTGCTTCTAACATCTCTGCATTCTCAAAGAAATCGCCATCCTGAATGGACTTTGTAATTCTTGTTAATTCCTGATATATAATTCTTCCTGCACCGATATTCATATGACCAACTTCTGAGTTACCCATCTGTCCGTCCGGAAGTCCAACTGCAAGACCGGAAGCAGCACCCTTTACATAAGGATATTCAGCCTTAAGCTGATCCATAACAGGTGTATTTGCCAGTGCGATTGCATTGCCTTCTGTCTTGTCACTAATTCCATAACCATCAAGTACCATTAAAACTACAGGTTTTTTACTCATTATTTTTCTCCTTTTAATTATTTTTCTTTCTTATCAGCAGCCTTTTCCTCATCTGCCTTTTTTTCAGAAGCCTTTTTTCCAGCATCTGCTTTTTTCTTCTTTGGCTTAGCAGGAATCGCGATCATTTTCGTATATTCCTCTGATATTGTATCAATATCGCCAATGGATTTCAATGTTCCATGATCCAGGATCATTGCTTTATTACAGATCCGTCGTACCTGTTCCAGAGAATGCGAAACAAATAATACTGTTGTTCCGCCTTCCATAAGCTGCATGATCTTCGCTTCACTCTTCTTCTTAAATCTGGCATCACCCACGGATAATACTTCATCCAGAATCAGAATATCCGGATTTGCAATCGTTGCAATTGAAAATCCCAATTTTGATTTCATACCAGATGAATAATTCTTGATTGGGACATCAATAAAACGACCAAGCTCCGAAAACTCAACGATTTCATCATACTTTTCTTCCAGATAACTCTTGGAATATCCAAGCACTGTACCATACAAAAAAATATTTTCCTTTCCAGTATACTGTGCGTCAAAGCCTGCTCCTAATTCCAGCAACGGAACAACCTTTCCATGCTTGATCACATGTCCTTCTGTTGGCTTATATACACCGGAAATAACCTTTAAAAGGGTACTCTTTCCTGCACCATTTAAGCCGAGGATTCCCAGCCTGTCACCCTTGTCCAATGAAAAGCTGACATGCTTTAATGACCAGAATTCATCATAACTGATCTGTCGTTTTATTGATTTAATTATATACTCTTTAATATTGTCAACCTTTTCACTGCTCAGGTTGAACTTCATGCTTACATCATCAACGATCAATGCTTCCTTGCCCATGTCTGTCTCCTTAAATATGAAGAATAAATTCGTCCTGTTTCTTATAGAATGTATACGTTCCGATCAAGATTGCAAAAACAGAGAAAACGAACGCATATAACATATAATTCCAGTTTAACGGATCACCCAGAAAACATGCTCTAAAATTATGGATAACGCAATATAACGGATTATATTTTAACAGCCAGCTAAATCCACTCTTTAATAATCTCTGTGGATAATAGAAAATCGCACATGTATACATAATGATCATCAATACAACATCCCACAAATATTCCATATCACGGAAGAATACCGTAACCGTCGCAAGTACCATGCCTACTCCAAATGTAATCATCAGAAGCAGAATAAGCGGAAGGATAACCAGTAATAATGACCAGGTTGGCTTCACATGACAAAATACCATCAATGGGATCATAACAATCAGCGAAATCAAAAATATAATATAGTTAAATAATACGGAAGACATCGGATACAGATACTTCGGAACATATACTTTCTTGATCATACCTGCATTTGACCGTATCGATTTTGCACAGGCTTTTGTTCCGCTGCTGAAAAATGAATATAACAGACGACCGCTCAAAATATAAACCGGGAAGGTTTTATTGCTGTTATCAAATAACGTTCCAAATACGATCGTCAATACGATCGTTGTCAAAATAGGCTCCAGCAAAGACCATAAGATTCCAAGATATGAACGCCTGTACTTTAACTTAATACCTTTTTTTACCAGTTCCTCAAGCAGATATCTTCTGCTCCAGAATGTCTTTAAATATTCCATAGTCAATTCCTTTTCTGCGTATTTGTTCAAAAATCGTTTGAATTATATCACAGTTATACATAATCGTCAACGAAGTATACTTTTCGTAAATGTACAAAAAAATCCCACAAATCTATTCATTTCGTATGAATAATAGAATAACAAAAAATACCGCGGACACCAGGCAGTCATATTATTGGTCACCCGATCCCTCACGGTATCTTTTTTACCAGATCATTTTCCTGATTTTACAGATTCAATATGAAATCCGGCATTAAAATTACTTATTGTAGTTTACGATCTTTCCAAAGTCAGCCTTCAGTGAAGCACCACCTACAAGTCCACCATCAATGTCAGGCTTTGCAAGAAGCTCTGCTGCATTACCAGCGTTCATAGATCCACCATACTGGATTCTTACAGCTTCTGCTGTGTCTGTATCATATACTTCAGCGATGCAGTCACGGATTGCCTTACATACTTCCTGTGCCTGATCGGATGTAGCAGTCTTGCCTGTTCCGATAGCCCAGATTGGCTCATAGGCGATTACCATGTTCTTAACCTGATCTGCTGTGATATCTTTCAGATCACTCTTGATCTGAAGACGGATGAAGTCAAGTGTGATACCCATTTCTCTCTGCTCTAATGACTCACCACAGCAAAGGATAGGTGTAAGACCTGCTTCAAATGCCTTCTTAACTTTCTTATTTAAGAGACAGTCACACTCTTTGAAGTAGTCACGACGCTCTGAATGTCCGATGATGACATACTTAACACCGGCGTCAACTAACATTTCTGCTGATATCTCACCTGTGTATGCACCCTTTTCTTCGAAGTACATGTTCTCAGCACCAACTTCTACATTTGTGCCTTTAACAGCTTCTACTACAGGTACAATATCAATTGCAGGTACGCAGTATACAACATCTACGTCATCATTTGCAACTAATGGCTTTAACTCTTCACATAATTTTACAGCCTGGCTTGGAGTCATGTTCATCTTCCAGTTACCAGCGATGATTTTCTTTCTTGACATGTCTTTTATCTCCTTGAAAATATTATTTTCATTATCTGTATATTCTTCCATCCGATCCAGATGGAGCATGTACATAATTTATTTGTCGTTTGCAGCAGCAACACCTGGAAGTTCCTTACCCTCTAAGAATTCAAGGGAAGCTCCACCACCTGTTGAGATGTGGCTCATCTTAGAACCATATCCTAACTGGTTAACAGCAGCAGCAGAATCACCACCACCGATGATAGTTGTAGCATCTGTCTCAGCAAGAGCAGCAGCTACAGCCTTTGTACCAGCAGCAAGTGTAGGATTCTCGAATACACCCATAGGTCCATTCCATACAACTGTCTTAGCTGTCTTAACAGCATCTGCATATAATTCGATTGTCTTAGGTCCGATATCACAGCCCTCTTTGTCTGCTGACATCTTGTCTGCATCAAAGATCTCTGTTTCAACCGGAGCATCGATTGGATTAGGGAAATCGTCGATCATAACGGAATCAACCGGAAGTAATAACTTCTTACCAAGTTTCTCAGCCTTTTCCATCATTTCCTTACAGTAGTCGATCTTAGATTCGTCAACTAATGACTTACCGATCTCATATCCCTTTGCCTTTAAGAATGTATACGCCATACCACCACCGATGATCAGTGTATCGCACTTCTCAAGTAAGTTAGAGATAACATTTAACTTGTCTGCAACTTTTGCTCCACCAAGGATAGCTACGAATGGTCTTACCGGATTCTCTACTGCATTTCCAAGGAAGTCGATCTCCTTCTGCATTAAGTATCCAACAACCGCTGTATCAACAAGACCTGCAACACCTACATTTGAGCAGTGAGCTCTGTGAGCTGTACCAAATGCATCATTTACAAATACATCACAGATAGAAGCAAGATCCTTAGAGAATGCTTCACCGTTCTTTGTCTCTTCCGGTCTGAAACGTGTGTTCTCAAGTAAGATAACTTCGCCATCTTTCATAGCTGCTACAGCTTCTCTTACCTTTGGTCCAACAACTTCAGGCTCAGCAACAAACTTAACTTCCTGTCCAAGAAGCTCTGAAAGTCTTACCGCAACCGGTGCAAGAGTCTTTGTCTTCTTATCTTCTTCTGTCTTAACCTTGCCAAGGTGTGAGCAAAGAATAACCTTTCCACCATCAGCAATTAATTTCTTGATTGTAGGAAGTGCTGCTACAAGACGGTTCTCGTCTGTGATCTTACCTTCCTTTAATGGTACATTAAAGTCACATCTGCAAAGGACACGCTGTCCCTTTACATTAATATCATCTACTGATTTTTTGTTTAATGACATTACTATTAAACCTCCTGATTTTTATACTTTTATCTTCATATTTGTTACAGAACGCAAATACATCTCTGTAAAAGAAATATAGGGCCCGGTCCATGAAGACCGGACCCCTTGTAAGGTCAAATTAATTACTACAATTTGTCAGTCAATTATGCTAACTCTGCGAAGTACTTAATTGTTCTAACCATCTGGCTTGTGTATGAGTTCTCATTATCATACCATGATACAACCTGAACCTCATATAAGTCATCAGCGATCTTTGATACCATTGTCTGAGTTGAATCAAATAATGAACCATATCTCATACCGATTACATCTGATGAAACGATAGGATCTGTGTTGTAACCGAATGACTCTGATGCAGCAGCCTTCATTGCAGCGTTGATTCCATCAACTGTTACGTCAGCACCCTTAACAACTGCTGTAAGGATTGTTGTTGAACCTGTTGGAACTGGAACTCTCTGAGCTGATCCGATTAACTTACCATTTAACTCTGGGATAACAAGACCGATAGCCTTAGCAGCACCTGTTGAGTTAGGAACGATATTAGCAGCACCTGCTCTTGCTCTTCTTAAGTCTCCCTTTCTGTGTGGTCCGTCAAGAATCATCTGATCGCCTGTGTAAGCGTGGATTGTTGACATGATACCTGACTGGATTGGAGCATAATCATTAAGAGCTTTAGCCATTGGTGCAAGACAGTTTGTTGTACATGAAGCAGCTGAGATAATCTGATCCTCTGCTGTTAATGTATCCTGGTTAACTGAAAATACGATAGTCTTAAGATCATTTCCTGCTGGAGCTGAGATAACAACCTTCTTAGCACCTGCATTGATGTGAGCCATTGACTTTTCCTTTGAGCAGTAGAAACCAGTACACTCAAGAACTACATCAACACCAATCTTACCCCAAGGAAGATTGTTTGCATCTGCTTCCTTGTAGATTGTAAGTGTCTTACCATCAACTGTGATTGTGTTAGCCTCATCATCAGCTGAAACTGTATGAAGGTTCTCACCAATCTTACCACAGTAACCACCCTGTGCTGTATCGTACTTGAGAAGATCTGCAAGCATTGAAGGCTTTGTTAAATCGTTGATTGCAACAACTTCATATCCTTCTGCTCCGAACATCTGTCTGAATGCGAGACGACCAATACGTCCAAAACCATTGATTGCTACTTTTACTGCCATTTTTTATTCCTCCTAAGTTTTGAATAATAAAAGTATTTATAATATACTGCAAAGCGCAGTAATTAATCGTGCTATTCACACAACAAAATCATACCTAATTTGTGTGTAAATTTCAAGTCTTTCTCAAAAAAAAATTGTCCAATTCACGCAAAAATAAACAAACACTATATTGCAAAATGTACAAAGAATCAACTTTTTATGATATTTTCATATTTATTTCAACCATTTAACCCTTTTTTCGAAATATTTCACACATGATTCTTGTGTTGCCGATATATACTTCTTTTGTAAGATTTTTTCTTATCTTCTGTTCGTATTCACTATTTTTCAGTTCCTGCAGGTGTGTTTTGTTTCCTGACGTGCTATAATAATATCAATTTCACAACGTTAACATCCAACAGGAGGTTTTTACATATGAAGCTTTGCGATCATCATTTACATTCTGAATTTTCCGATGATTCTGAAACAAAACTTACAGATATTGCTGAACAGGCACTGTACCTCGGCATGTCTGAGATCTGTATTACAGATCATCATGATATTGATTATCCAAAAGACGAGGAAGGTCATACCTTTCTGTTAGATACAAGCCGGTATATTTCTGCTGTAAGAAAGTTGCAGGAACAGTACAAGGATAAACTTACAATCCGCCTCGGTGTCGAACTCGGTCTGATGTCTCATATCGCAGACAAGATCATTGCTTACACAGATAAATATCATGATTTTGACTTTATTATAGGTTCTTCTCATCTTGTATATGGCAAGGATCCCTACTATCCCGCTTACTATGAAGGACGTTCGGAAAAAGAAGCACTGCTGGAATATTTTGAATCCATTCTTGCAAATGTACAGACCTTTGATAATTATTCCATATACGGTCATCTGGACTATGCCGTCCGTTATTGCCCATCCGGCGAAGCAGCCTTCCGCTTTTCTGATTATGGAGATGTCTTTGAAGCAATTCTGAAAACAATCATCGAACATGGGAAGGGCATCGAGATCAATACCGGAAGTCTGTATAAGAACATGACCTATGCACATCCGCATCCTGAAATCCTGAAGCTATACAAAGAACTTGGCGGTGAGATCATCACCATCGGAAGTGATGCCCATGTTCCAAAATACATTGGCTATGATTTTGAAACCTATGCCAGAGACATCCTGACCGCCACAGGCTTCCACTATTACTGCACCTTTGAACAGATGAAGCCTGTATTTCATAAATTATAAGAGGACTAGAACGGAAGTGTCTTGCGTAATAATAGGTGAGTATGTGGCAGAACAATAATATTTTTTTAAATAATAGCATCCACACCAGCGTCATTTTTACCCCTATCGTATAATCTCTTTTATTGTACCGCCTCCGACGATATAGTCATTTTCGTAAAAAACAACCGCCTGTCCTTTGGTCGCTGCCCGGACCGGTTCGTCAAATACAACACGAACCTTGGCATCATCCAACATATAAATTCTGCATGGCACACCCTTATGTGCATACCGGATCTTTCCGATCACCTGCATACCATCTTCCGGATGCTCGACAGACATAAAATTGGTCTTATCTGCAATCAGCTCTTTTGAAAATGTATCTGCATTTTCTCCGATCACCACTTCATTTGTCTCCGGGATAATATCCACAACAAATACCGGGTGTCCCATTGCAAGTCCAAGTCCCTTCCGTTGTCCGATTGTATAATGGATTATCCCTTTATGTGTACCAAGGACTTTTCCATTCATATCTACAAAATTTCCCGGTACTGCCTTTAAGCCCTCTTCCCGTTCCAGATATCCGGCATAATCACCATCCAGTACAAAACAGATATCCTGACTGTCCGGTTTATTTGCTACCTGGATACCGATATCTGCGGCAATCTGCCGGATCTGTGTCTTATTATATTCTCCAACCGGCATCAACGTCTTTGATAACTGATCCTGTGTCAGATTATAAAGTGCATAGGTCTGATCCTTCTCGATTCCTTTTGCCACGTGTAAGGTATATCTGCCATTTGGAAGCTGTTCCACTCTTGCATAGTGTCCGGTAGCAATGTAGTCTCCACCGATACTTAACGACCTCCTTAACAGCGACTCCCATTTTACATACCGATTACATGCAATACAGGGATTCGGAGTTCTTCCATTCCGGTATTCATCTACAAAATAGTCAATGACGTATTTTCGGAAATCTTCTTTAAAGTTCATTACATAATAAGGAATCTCAAGCTGTGCAGCTACTCGCCTCGCATCATCTACCGCCGACAAGCCACAGCAACCGCCATGCTCACTAATCTGATCTGCATCCTCATCCTGCCAGATCTGCATGGTCACACCAATCACGTTATATCCCTGTTCTTTTAAAAGATATGCGGCTACAGAAGAATCCACGCCTCCTGACATACCGACACATACTGTCTTTTTATCCATCTTATCTTCCTTCCTGCAATTCCTGTTTGCAGTATAGAACCGGATTTCTCCGGCTGTCAAGTATACAAATACTGTTTAATCATCCAATTCTCTCACCATCCGGTCTTCAATATCCTGTACCGGCCTTATAAGTCCCGGAATCTCGATCCCATGTTTTTCTGCATAGTCCCACAAAGCTGCATGCAGTGTTTCTTCTGCAAGCAAAGAACAATGTTCTTTTTCCGGAGGAAGTCCATCCAATGCTTCCATAACCGCTTTATTTGTAAGCTTCATTGCCTCGGTAACTGTTTTTCCTTTAATCATCTCCGTTGCCATGGAGCTGGATGCTACTGCAGCTCCACATCCATAGGTCTTAAATTTACAGTCTATGATCACCTGCTCCTCATTAATTTTCAGATACAACCGCATCATATCCCCGCATTTAGCATTTCCGACCGTACCGACACCGGAGGCATCCTCGATCTCACCGACATTTCTTGGATTCTGGAAATGATCGATCACTTTATCACTGTACATATCATTCTCCTTCACATTTGAGGCGTTTTATCTCATGCATTTCACAACTGCACTGTTATATTCACTCCGACCGAATCTGATCTTTCATTTTTAACAATCTTACTGTATATGATTTTTCTTGACATAATCCTCATATAACGGTGACATATTCCGTAGATTTGTAATGATCCGTTTCAGATTATCGACAACCGTATCCATTTCTTCTTTCGTATTCTCATATCCAAGGGTTAATCTCAGAGAACCATGTGCGATCTCATGCGGAAGTCCGATCGCAAGCAGCACATGAGAAGGATCAACAGAACCCGATGTGCAGGCAGAGCCGCTGGATGCACAGATACCCGCCATATCAAGCATGATCAGAATGGATTCTCCCTCCACGAACTGAAAGCTGATATTGACATTATTTGGCAGTCGTTTCTTTGAATGTCCATTCAGTCTGGTATACGGGATCTCCTTCAATATCCGTTCGATCAGATAATCTCTGAGCTCCGTCTCCTTTTTCATCCGTTCTTCCATTTCTGCCATTGCAATCTCACACGCTTTTGCAATACCTACGATTCCCGGTACATTTTCTGTACCGGCTCTGCGTCCCCGCTCCTGCTGGCCACCATGAATAAAGCTCTTTAACTTTAAACCTTTTTTGATATATAAAAAACCAATTCCCTTTGGCCCGTTAAACTTATGTCCGCTCGCACTTAACATATCAATGTTCATTTTATCTACGTGAATCGGGATCTGTCCAAATGCCTGAACTGCATCCGTATGAAACAAAATACCGTGTCTGTGTGCGATCTCTCCAATCTCTTTTATTGGTTCAATCGTTCCAATCTCATTATTTGCAAACATGATCGAGATCAAAAAAGTATCCGGCCGGATGGCCGCCTCAAGTGTATTCAGATCAACCAATCCATTTTCATCTACATCCAGATAAGTTACATCATACCCTCTATTCTGCAGATACTTGCAGGTATGCAGGATAGCATGATGCTCGATTTTTGTTGTAATGATATGTCCCCCATGTACTCCATAGGCTTCTGCCGTACATTTTAATGCCCAGTTATCAGACTCAGAACCACCGGCTGTAAAATAAATCTCTTCCGGCTTTGCACCAAGTGCTCCGGCTATCATCTCTCTTGCCTCTGTCAGTTTATTTTTATTATTTGCCGCAAATCCATAAACACTGGATGGATTTCCGAATTTATCGGTAAAATATGGCAGCATTTCTTTTAAAACGTCCGGATGAACTGCCGTCGTTGCTGCATGATCGAGATAGATCAAATCACTCATTTCATTTCCTTCTTTCTGATTCTTTATGTACCATATCTATATCCCGAACCGTCGTTTTCTATTGATCCTTTATGAAACATTCTGCTATTTTATAGAATATGCCATTTTATGACAAATGTTCTGCTTATACCTATACTGTTTTCACAGAATTCTTTAAAGGATCGATAATCTTCTTTTTTGTCTGTAACGCCATGGCGATCGAAAGAATAACACTGACAACCTCCGCAATCGGGAAGGACAACCATACCAGTTCCAGATTACGCGTAAATTTTGCAAATGCATAGGCAACCGGAAGCAGAACGATCAACTGTCTGGCAAGGGATACGATCAGACTGTACACACCTTTACCAAGTGCCTGGAACATACCGGAGCATACAATACAGATTCCTGCAAACAGGAATGAAATACTCATCGTACGAAGTGCCGGAATACCAATCGCCATCATATCCTCCTGTGCATCAAATACCTTAAGAATTAGGTCCGGAATCACCTGCATCGCAGTCAGACATAGCAGCATGAAACAGATTGCAGCCATCATTGTATATTTAACAGCTTTGAGCATTCGATCCGGCTGTTTTGCTCCGTAATTATATGATACTATCGGGATCATACCATTATTTAGACCAAAAACCGGCATAAATGCCATGCTCTGTACTTTATAGAAAATACCAAACACTGAAACTGCGATCGGCGTAAATGTAAATAGAATACGGTTAAATCCATATGTCATTACCGAGCCTACCGCAACCATCGCAATAGAAGGAACTGCAATGGAAAGAATCCTTCCGATCACATCACCTTCCGGACGGAAGCCTTTCAATGATAACTGGATATCCGGATTCTTTTTCAGATTATAATAGATTGCAAGTAATGCCGCAATACACTGTCCGATAACCGTTGCTATTGCCGCACCTGCAGCACCCATTGCCGGAAGTCCAAAATATCCAAAGATCATAATCGGATCAAGTATAATATTGATAATAGCTCCAAGTGCCTGTGTCTTCATTGTGTAAAGCGTCCGACCTGTCGACTGTAACATACGTTCAAATGTCATCTGTGCAAAGATACCAAAGGAACAGATACAGCAGATACGTCCATAATCTACTCCATAATCAATGATCTTTGCAACATCCGTCTGACTCTTCATAAATGCTTCGATACCAAATAAACCGATCAATAAGAAAATTGCAAATCCAATAAGTTCCAGAAAGATCCCCTGCCCGGCTGCATCATTTGCTTTTTTCTGATTTTTTTCACCAAGGGATTTGGAGATCAATGCATTAAAACCGACACCGAGACCGGAGGTCACTCCGATCATAAGATTCTGTAACGGAAATATCGTCGATACTGCCGTCAGTGCATCCTGATCAAAATGCGATACAAATACACTGTCGACTACATTATAAAGTGCCTGTACCAACATTGAAATTACCATTGGAAGTGATACTGAAATCAACAACTTCCCCATCGGCATGGTTCCCATCTTATTTTCTCTTGCAGTATTTTCTGTTCTGCTTTCTTCACACGCATCTGTCATTTTTACATTCTTACTGTCGTCTGTCAATTTTGTGTTGTTAGCTTCTGTTTTTAACAGCTGCTCTTCCTGGCTTAATTCTTCTCGTTTCAATTCTTCATGTTTTTCATACTTACTCATTTGTCTCTTCAACCTTATTCTTCTTTTATCTAACTGTCATTTGTCTTTTTCACAACAGTATTTATCATACAGCATTGTTTTTATTGTTTCAACAGAAAAATATGTAATAGGACACACCCTTTTGTGCGTGAAAGAACATTCTCATGTTCTTTCATGCCCCATCTCGCCTGTCGGCCCATTTACACACAAACTGCCGGGTATAAAACCCGGCAGTTCGAAATGTTCATTTTCAATTATAAACTGAATTACTTGTTAGCAAGCTCAGCCTTGATTGCTTCTGTAAGAGCAGGAACGATCTTGTTCAGATCTCCAACAACACCATAATCAGCTACATCAAAGATAGGAGCATCCTCATCCTTGTTGATAGCGATGATGATATCTGACTCTTCCATACCGGCTACATGCTGGATCGCACCTGAAATACCAATTGCGAAGTATACCTGTGGACGAACTGTCTTACCAGTCTGACCAACCTGAAGCTCCTTTGGCTTCCAGCCTGAATCTACAACTGCACGTGAGCATGATACCTGTCCGCCAAGTACTTCTGCAAGATCATCAAGAAGCTTGAAGTTCTCTGCTGAACCAACACCACGACCACCTGAAACAAGGATCTTAGCGTCCATGATATCTTTGATATCTGAAACAGCCTTTGAGATTTCAAGGATCTCAACATACTTGTTGTTTGGAGTAAATCCAGGATTGTACTCAATCACTTCTGCCTTCTTGCCAGCTACTCTGTCAAGCTTCTGCATAACGCCCGGACGTACTGTTGCCATCTGAGGACGATTATCAGGACATGCGATTGTAGCGATTGTGTTACCACCGAATGCAGGACGTGTCATAAGAAGCTGATTGTGCTTCTGCTCCTGATTTGGAAGTGCAACAAGAGGGAAATCACCGATTTCAAGTAATGTACAGTCTGCTGTAAGACCTGTAGCTACTCTTGCTGATACTGTAGGACCAAGATCACGACCAATAGCCGTAGCACCAACCAAAACGATCTCTGGCTTATACTCATTGATAACTGAAGCAAGTGCATGTGCATATGGCTCAGTTCTGTATTCTTTTAATTCTGGATCATCAACAACGATAACTCTGTCTGCACCGTACTCTGCAAGTTCGTCTACAAGATCCTTTACGTCGGAACCGATCAGGACTGCTGTAACCTTTTCATTAAGCTTATCTGCAAGTCTCTTTCCTTCACCGATTAATTCAAATGAAATACCACTTAACTTATTATCTACCTGCTGTGCAAAGACAAATACGCCTTTGTAGTTCTTCATATCTTCTGCGTTCATTGCGCCCATTTTATTCACCACTTTTCCTTTACTATATTAGATTACATGCTTATCTTTTAACTTGCCAACAATATAGCTAACTGCTTCATCTGGAGAATCAGGTACAACCTTCTCGCCTGCACCCTTTCTTACCTTATCAGAAGCCTTTGCAATCTTTGTTGGTGAACCTTTCAGACCAAGGTTTGAATCATCAACATCTACAAGGTCTGCTCTGCCAAGTGTTGTGATCTCTGCATTAACTGCATCGAAGATTCCACCTGGAGTCATGTATCTAGGCTCATTTAACTCTGAAAGTGCTGTTACAAGGCAAGGCATCTTAGCCTTTAACATATGATATCCATCATCATACTGACGCTTAACGATTACGGAATCTCCGTCAACCTTGATTTCCTGTGCATATGAAATAACTGGAATTCCAAGATGCTCAGCGATCTGTGGTCCAACCTGAGCTGTATCTCCATCGATAGCCTGACGACCTGTAATAATAAGATCATAATCAAGCTTTCTGAGTGCTCCTGCGATTGTTGTTGATGTAGCCCATGTATCAGCTCCACCAAGAACACGATCTGTTACAAGAACGCCCTTGTCAGCGCCCATAGCGATTGCTTCCTGAAGAACATCTGCAGCCTTTGGAAGACCCATTGTAAGAACTGTAACTTCTGCTCCATACTGATCCTTTAATCTAAGTGCAGCTTCAAGACCTGCCTTATCATCAGGGTTCATGATTGTAAGCATTGCTCCTCTGTTTAATGTACCATCTGGGTTAAACTGAACGCCACCCTTTGTATCAGGTACCTGCTTTATACAAACTATAACCTTCACGTTAAGTACCTCCTAATTATTTTAATAAGTTTGCAGAAATAACCATACGCTGAACTTCTGAAGTTCCTTCGTAGATTTCTGTAATCTTAGCATCACGCATCATACGTTCTACATCATACTCTTTGATATAACCATAACCACCGTGTAACTGTACGCACTTTGTTGTTACTTCCATAGCTACTTCTGCAGCATACAGCTTAGCCATAGCAGCTTCTACAGAGTATGAAGTCTTGTGATCAGCCTGGTACTGCTCTTTCTTCTTAGCTGCCTTGTATACCAGTAACTTAGCTGCTTCAACCTTTGTTGCAAGATCAGCAAGTACAAACTGAGTATTCTGGAACTGAGCGATTGAACGACCAAACTGCTTTCTTTCCTTAACATAGTCGATTGTGATATCAAGAGCACCCTCAGCAATACCAAGAGCCTGAGCTGCGATACCAATACGACCACCATCAAGTGTATGCATTGCAATACCAAATCCCTTGCCCTTCTGTCCGAGAAGTGCATCCTTAGGAATACGACAATCTGTGAAGATAAGTTCATATGTGGATGAACCACAGATACCCATCTTGTTTTCTTTTGTTCCGAATGTAAATCCCGGAGTGCCTTTTTCTACGATAAATGCTGAAATCTCTTTCTGCTTTCTACCACGTTTTTCAATTGTACCTGTAACTGCAATGATAATATATACATCTGCTTCTTTACCATTTGTAATGAAACACTTAGATCCGTTAAGAACCCACTCATCACCATCAAGAACAGCCTTTGTCTGCTGACCCTGTGCATCTGTACCAGCACCCGGCTCTGTAAGACCAAATGCGCCAAGCTTTCTACCGGAAGCAAGATCTGGGAGGTACTTAGCTTTCTGATCTGGTGTACCGTATGTCTGGATTGGATCTACACACAGAGATGTATGTGCGGAAACAATAACACCAGTAGTACCACAAACCTTTGAAAGTTCCTCAACACACATAACATATGTTAAAGGATCACAACCCTGTCCACCATCTTCCTTAGAAACAGGTATTCCTAAGAAACCATACTTTGCCATCTTCTCTACTGTCTCTCTAGGGAATCTGTGATTTTCATCAATTTCCTGAGCAAGAGGCTTTACTTCATTCTGCGCAAATTCTCTGAATAAGTTCTGCGCCATTTCATACTTCTTGTCTAAAGCGAAATCCATTCTATTTCTTCCTCCATAAATATATTTATCAGTCAATTACTGAGCATCAACTGGTGTCTTTGTGCGGTCAGCATTGTATACATAGAATCCCTTACCACTCTTAACACCAAGGTTGCCGCCACGTACCATCTTACGAAGTAATGGACATGCACGATACTTGCTGTCGCCTGTCTCGTTATAGAGTACATCCATAATAGCAAGACAGATATCAAGGCCAACGAAATCACCTAATTCAAGAGGTCCCATTGGATGATTTGCACCAAGTTTCATAGCTGAATCGATACCAGCGATATCTGACACACCTTCCATCTTGATAAATGCAGCTTCATTGATCATTGGGATCAGGATTCTGTTTACAACAAATCCGGCAGCTTCATTTACCTGTACAGGTGTCTTACCGATCTCTTCTGAGATCTTAACGATCTTATCAACAGTCTCTGCCGGTGTGTTAACACCTGCGATAACTTCGATAAGCTTCATTCTGTCAGCTGGATTGAAGAAGTGCATACCGATCATAGGACGGGTAAGACCATTTCCAATCTCAGTGATGGAAAGTGAAGATGTATTTGATGCAAATACACACTCTGGCTTGCAGATCTTGTCAAGCTCAGAAAATGTTGTCTTCTTAACTTCCATATTCTCGAAAGCAGCCTCTACGATAAGGTCGCAATCTGCGCATAAGTCTTCCTTAAGACCTGGAGTGATGCTGGCAAGAATACCATCAACCTTCTCCTGTGTCATCTTTCCTTTTTCAACAAGTCTGGCATAACCTTTAGCGATCTTGTCCTTACCGCCTTCAGCCCATTCCTGCTTAATGTCGCAAAGTGCTACTTCATATCCATCAACCTGAGCGAATGCCTTAGCAATTCCCTGACCCATGGTTCCTGCACCAATAACGCCAACTTTCATTTTAATATCCTCCTAAAAATTATTTTTAAGCAAACATGAGAAATTCATATACGTTTCGTTTGACATGCTCACTTTGGTATATCAAACATTTAGGATGGTTGATTTCGATTTCAAAATAACCACCCTAAACGTCAATATCAAGATTGTTGATTTATTTATTCTGGAAAGGAACAACCTTTAATTTCTTTTCCTTATCTTTCTCAAGGAAGTTGCCCATTCCTGCCTTCTGATCCTCTGTCTCGAAGCAATCGCCGAATAATTTCTCTTCTACAACGATTGCCTGATCCATATCAACCTGTAATCCATCATTGATTGCTTTCTTACAGTTACGAACTGCAATCGGAGCATTTGCTGCGATGATAGAAGCCATCTTCTTAGCTGCCGGTAATAACTCCTCTAATGGATATACAGCATTTACAAGACCGATTCTGTATGCTTCATCAGCTTTGATATTTCTTGCTGTGTAGATCAGCTGCTTTGCCATTCCTGCACCTACAAGACGGGCAAGTCTCTGGGTTCCACCAAATCCAGGTGTGATTCCAAGGCCAACTTCAGGCTGACCAAATACTGCGTTCTCAGAACAGATTCTGATATCACAGCTCATGGAGATCTCACATCCACCACCAAGTGCAAATCCATTTACGGCTGCGATTACAGGGATTGGGAATGTCTCGATCATGCGGAATACGTCATTACCCTTTTTACCGAAAGCTTCGCCTTCAGCCTTTGTAAGTGTTGACATCTCTCCGATATCTGCACCTGCTACAAATGATTTCTCTCCTGCACCGGTAAGTACAAGACATCTTGTTGTATTCAGGTCAACAGCTTTGAATGTTGCATCCAGTTCTTCAAGAACTGTGCTGTTTAATGCGTTTAATGCCTTTGGACGATTAATAGTGATAACACCAACAAATCCGTCCTGTTCATATGTTACAAATTCCATCGTTTATCTCCTTATATAGAAATGTAATATGGTTTTTCAGCCGACCGGATTAGTCTTCGATCTTAACAACTGTTGAGCAGCCCATACCACCGCCGATACAAAGTGTAGCAAGACCTGTCTTAGCACCCTTTGCCTGCATCTCATGAAGAAGTGTAACAAGGATACGGCATCCTGAAGCTCCTACTGGATGTCCAAGTGCGATTGCACCACCATTTGGGTTAACCTGCTTGTCAACATCAAATCCAAGATCCTTAGCTACTGCAACTGACTGAGCTGCAAATGCTTCGTTTGCTTCGATGATATCGAAATCTTCGATCTTAAGACCTGTCTTAGCCATTACCTTCTTTGTTGAAGCAACTGGTCCGATACCCATGATAGATGGATCAACACCACCAAGAGCACCTGCTACCCATGTAGCCATTGGCTTAACACCAAGTTCTTTAGCCTTTTCTTCGCTCATAACAACGATAGCTGCTGCACCATCATTGATACCTGAAGCATTACCTGCTGTTACGAAACCATTTGGATTGATAGTTCTGAGTCTTGAAAGTGTCTCAACTGTTGTACCAGGTCTTGGTCCCTCATCCTTCTTGAACTCAACCATCTCTTTTTTCTTCTTAACCATAACTGGAACGATCTCTGCGTCAAATGCACCTGACTCCTGAGCTGCTACAGCCTTCTGCTGGCTCTTTGCTGCAAACTCATCAAGTTCTTCACGAGTAAGTCCCCACTGCTCACAGATGTTATCAGCAGTCTTGATCATATGGTAATCATTGAATGCATCCCAAAGAGCATCATGTACCATTGTATCTACAAGTTTACCATCATTCATTCTGTATCCGAAACGTCCCTGCATTACAGCATATGGAGCCATTGACATGTTTTCCATACCACCTGCTACAACGATATCAGCATCTCCTGCTTCGATCATCTGAGCAGCCATATTTACACAGTTCAGACCTGAACCACAAACAACGTTAACTGTAACAGCAGTTGTCTCAATTGGAAGACCAGCTTTGATTGATGCCTGACGTGCAACATTCTGTCCAAGACCTGCCTGGATTACACAACCCATATATACATGATCTACCTGATCTGCAGGAACTCCTGCTCTGTTTAAAGCTTCCTTGATAACGATTGAACCAAGTACTGGAGCTGGTGTTGTACTTAATGATCCGCCCATAGTACCGATAGCTGTACGGCATGCGCCTGCTAATACAATTTTCTTTGCCATAATAATGAAATCCTCCGTATTTTTTTATAATGTAAGTGTTATATCATGGTACATTCATGCTGTAAATGGCACAATAATGACCATTATTGACATAACAGCACACTTTCTGGCTACATTCTAGCACAAAAGAAAGTACCACGCAACCAAAAATGAAATGCACGCATTAGAAATCATTATTTTTTCATTTCTGGTTATTTTCTTAATTTTATATAAAATATCAGTGTTTTTTCTTTCCTGTTTTCTGTTTTTGATATTTTTTATCATTTTGTCCTGCAGGTTTTCCGGTTCTGCTGTTTCTGTTATCCTGCCCGAATTTATAACTTCCTGAATTTTTACCGGATTTATCCTGTTTTCTATGATTACTGTTCTTGTTATTCTGATTCCGTGTTGCCTGTCCTGACGGATTCTTTTTATGGACATCTTTATGTCCCGAAGTATTCCTATCCATCTTTCTTGGAGTTATCAAACAATGCTTTTCGAATCCGATCAGATCTGTCCGCCCCGCCTTTATCAGAGCTTCTTTTACCAGATCATAATTCTCCGGTCTTCTGTACTGGATCAGTGCACGCTGCATTGCCTTTTCATGTGGATCTCTCGCCACATATACCGGTTCCATCGTTCGCGGGTCTACCCCTGTGTAATACATACAGGTCGAGATTGTCGATGGTGTTGGATAAAAGTCCTGTACCTGCTCCGGCATATATCCGATATCACGGATGTATTCTGCCAGCGCGACTGCATCTTTTAAAGTAGAACCCGGATGTGATGACATCAGATACGGTACTGCATATTGTTTCAACCCATACTGTTCATTGATTTTCTCATATTTTTTTATAAATGTCTCATATACTTGATTGGATGGTTTTCCCATGTACCTCAGAACATTATCTGAGATATGCTCCGGTGCAACTCTTAACTGTCCACTGACATGATACTGGCAAAGCTCCCGTAAAAAGGTATCATCATGATCTGCAAGCAGATAATCAAATCGTATACCGGATCTTACAAATACCTTCTTCACACCGGGTATCTGTCTTAATTTACGGAGCAGTTCAACATAATCTTTATGACTGGCATTCAGGTTCTGACATGGTTTTGGAAACAGACATTGTTTATTCTGACACACACCATATTTCATCTGTTTTTCACAAGACGGATGTCTGAAATTCGCTGTAGGTCCTCCAACATCATGAATATATCCTTTAAACTCCGGATCTTTCGTCATGTGCTTTGCTTCTTCAATGATTGATTCATGGCTTCTGGTCTGAACAATCCTGCCCTGATGAAAAGTTAGTGCACAGAAGCTGCATCCGCCAAAGCATCCACGGTTGCTTGCCAGACTGAACTTCACCTCTGCTATAGCCGGGATTCCCCCATCCTTTTCATACATTGGATGATAGGTGTTCATGTAATCATACCCATATACGTCATCCATCTCCATCTGCGTGAGTGGATATGCCGCAGGATTCTGAACAACATATCCCCGGTTGCCATATCCTTCCACCAGCACTTTTCCGGAATATGGATCTGTATTGATATACTGTGTATAAAAGCTTTCTGCATATTTTAAACGATCTTCCTGAAGTGCTGCATAATCAGGCAGGATCACCGGAGCTTCTACACCGGACAGATCTTTTGTCTTGTAGACTGTGCCTCTGATAAATGTGATATCCCTGACATCTATTCCGCTGTCTAACGCATCTGCAATCTCAACCATGCTGTGTTCGCCCATGCCATAGGAAATCAGATCTGCCTGTGAATCGATCAGAATTGAATGCTTTAATTTGTTCGACCAGTAATCATAGTGTGCAAGTCTTCTGAGACTTGCTTCAATCCCACCAATAATGATCGGAACATCCTTATACGTTCTACGGATCAGATTGCAATATACCACTGTTGCATAATCCGGTCTCAGCCCCATCTTTCCACCGGGAGAATAGGAATCCATACTTCTGTGTTTTTTTGAAACAGTATAATGATTGACCATAGAATCCATATTGCCACCGGAAACCAGAAAACCAAGTCTTGGTCTGCCGAATACATCTATACTCTTATCATCTTTCCAATCCGGCTGTGGAATCATACAGATCTTATATCCATGTGCTTCCAAAACTCTGCTGATAATTGCCGGTCCAAAAGAAGGATGGTCCACATAAGCGTCTCCGGTAATAAACACAAAGTCCGGCTGTTCCCATCCTCTTTCTATCATATCTTTTTTATTCACCGGCAGAAAATTATGTGTATTTGTCATTTTCTTTTCTCTGCTTTCTATGCTTCTTCTTTTCTTGCTGCAATATCAACCGACATACCGGCACCAAGTGCAACTGCTTCTAACGCTTTATCCGAAACATACGTATCAATTCCCGTTTTTTCCTTGATCAGCTTATCCATTCCATACATCAGGCTGCCACCACCGGTCAGAACAATTCCATTTACCGATATATCCGCGACCAGCTCCGGCGGAGCCGTCTCAAGTACCCCATGAATTGCCGTCAAAATATGAGAAGTTGTATCTGCAAATGCTTCTATTGTCTCATTTGCGGTGATCGTGATCGCCTTTGGAAGTCCCTTGATCAGATCTCTTCCCTTTACAACATAGGTGATGTCCTCCGGCCTCTCATAGACCGATCCTACCGCTATCTTTGCTTTCTCCGCAGTCTGTTCTCCGATCAGAAGATTATACTTTCTTCTGATATAACGGATCATCGATGCATTGTAATCATCACCCGCTGCTTTGATCGACTGACTTTCAACTGCTCCACCAAGTGATATAACCGCAATATCCGTTGTACCTCCTCCGATATCTACGACCATATTTCCTTTCGCTTCTTCAATATCAACAGCAGCACCGATTGCTGCCGCAAGCGGTTCTTCCATAACATAGACACTTTTTGCACCCGTCCTGTAGACCGCATCCTCGACCGCTCTTCGTTCAACCTCCGTTACCCCACTCGGAACGCAGACACAGATTTTCGGTCTGCCAACTCCGGTCCGTTTCTCCATCGCGCTACGGATAAATACTTTTAACATTCGCTCTGTAACGGTATAATCTGAAACAACTCCCTTTACAAGCGGTCTTACGACCTCGATTGACTCCGGTGTCTTCCCGATCATCTTCTTCGCTTTATTTCCAATCGCAATAATGCGCTTTGAGTTTTTTTCATATGCTACAACAGATGGCTGGTTGATGACTACTCCACGACCTTTAACATATACCAGCACATTTGAGGTTCCCAAATCTACTCCAATATCCATACTATCTTATATCTCCTTAAAGTTAACAACTATAAGAAACAAATTTTTGTTTGTTTCTAAAGTTATCGCGGCAGTTGTCAAAATCTACTTTAAATACAAATCTTGCCTCATCACCGCACAAAAAAGTGCCAAGTTTACAATAATAAATATTATAAACATTGGCACCATTTTTTTCAACCAAAATATAAGCTGGAAAATACAATCATACGACTGCTATTTTTCTTTCTTATTTTATATCCGTCTTCATAACTTTCTTTGCTTCTGCATTTCTTGCATCTGCACGTTCGATTGCTTCATCGATAGCTGTCAATAATCTGTCAATATTACCAGATTCCATTGCCATAAGTACATTTTTAATATTGCCATCAATACCATCTTCATACTTATAACCTTTTTCAATGATATATTCTTTGGCAATGACGATCAAATCTTCTTCCTTGATCTGATCGAAATATACTCTGTTATTGAAACTTCTCGCCTGTGTCATATTATCTGCAAGCATCTTGCTGAGTGCAACTTTTTCACCGGTAAGAATAACTTTTACATCATTCTTTTCTGTGGAACAAAGATCAACCATTTCTTTGAAACGCTCCGGTGTGATCAATCCGGCACTCTCAACGATCAGGCAGCCACCCTTCAGTTTTGTAACTGCACCTGCAAGTTTACCACTGTTGATTACTTTTGCCTTTACTTTTGCCTTTGCAGGAGATGTACAGAAGCCAAGGTCATAATAGCACTCTGCAAAATCTTCTCCGATTTTGGCAGAACCAAATCCATGTAATCCAAGGATTACCAGGTTCTTTGACCTCTTTGGATCAACCTTCATAGCCTGAAGAACATTTACAATCTGTGCTCCCGCAGGATTTACACACAGATATTTATACAGATATTTTGCTTCTGCAGGTAATGCTTTCTTCATTTCCTGATTGATCTCACTCTGTTCTGCTTCTACAGCAGCTTCATCTGTTGCTTCTAATGAAACATCAATCTTTGCAGCTTCATCCAGTTTTCCGGCTTTCAAGAGTTCCGCCTGTTTTCTTGCTTCCTCTTCCTTCTTAACTGCTTTTTCAAGCACTTTTGCTGCCGCTGCAGCTCTGCTTGTAACTTCTTCTAACTGCTTCTTTGTACTGATCTCTTCTTTTAACAGAGAATCAAGATCATGTTTCTTCTTTTCTTCTGCTTTCTTAACTGCTTCTTCATCTGCAGCTTTTCTAGCTACAATACGTTCTGCCTGTTCCGTCTTAAGATCCGCAATCTTCTTCTTTAATTCTTCTTCTTTCTTCTTTGCAGCATCCAGCAACTTCTTTGCAGCTTCTTCTGCCTTCTTTCGGGAATCAGCAGCTTCTTTTTCTGCCGTCATTGCAGCAGACTGAACCTTTTCAAGTTCTGCAGCCTCTCCTGTTGCATATTTTTCTTCCTCATCTGCAAGGAATTTCTCATGCGCATCATCTCTGGCTTTCTTTTCTTTTTCCAGATTATCTTTACCATCTGCTGCAGTCTTTTCGGCATTCTGGATCTCAACTTCTTCTTCGATCTTAGCCTTTTCCAGAATCTGTTCAGCTTCTTCCTCTGCATTTTCAGCCTTTGAAAGCAGATCTTCCGCTTCAACTACCGACTTCTTTGCAGCATCCAAAGCCTGCTGTGCCTCTGCCTTTGCAGCCTTGAAGGATTCTACATTCTTCTTTGTTTCTGCAATATCTGCATTTGTAGTCTTCTTCTCTTCATTAAGCGTATCAATTTCAGACTGATGCTTCTTCTTATCAGCCTCGCCCTTGGAAATTCTGGTTTCAGCCGCTGCCTTTGCAGATCTTGCCTCCTCCAGTTTCTTTAATGCTTCTGCTTCTTTTGCTTCTGCATCCTTTAAAGCTTTCTTTGCTGTATCTATTGCTTTTGCTGCGGAATCATTATTGTTCATTGCAGTCTTTAACTTGGTCTCACTTTCAGCAAGTTTATTTTCAAGTCCTGCAAGCGCCTTCAATGACTCAGATTCCATCTCAGTTGTATTCTTAAGATTTGATGTTGCCTCTTCTTCTGCTTTCTTTGAATCTGTAAAGATAACGCCAGCGCGCTGCTTGTTCTGTTCTGCATCATCCATCAGCTTCTTAGCTTTGTCATTCTGCTTTTCTTTCTTCTTCTTAGCAGCTTCAATTGCTTTCTTCTTATCTTCCTCAAGCTTGGTTGATGATGTTTCAGCATCTTTACATGCTTTCGCATATTCAGCTTCATGCTTCTCGATATTTGCCTTCTTTGCATCTGCCAGCTTCTTGATCGCTGCATCTGCAACAGCCTGCGCATCATTGATGATCTTTGTCTTAATGGTTTCAGGATCGCATTCCTTTAATACCTTATCAGACTCATTCTGTGCCTTTTTGTTTGTATCCTCAATCTCTTTCTTGATCGAAGTTACCTTTGAATCCAGCTCTGCATCTTCTTTTGCAAGGAGTTCTTCATCTGCCTTCTTCTTTGCATCAAATTCAGCCTTTACCTTGTCATCATAAGCAGCCTTCTTCTTTGCACATTCTTCCAGTTGAAGTTTTAATTCTTTTTCTTCTTTCTCTGAATCTGCAATGGTCTTCTGAGCGGTCTCAACAACATTCTTTGCGTCCTGTGCTTTCCGTTCAGCCAGTTCGATTGCCTGCTTCTTCTTTGTTTCAGCCTCGATCTTTGCTTTTTCTACAGCAGCTTTCTTGCGGGCTTCCTCTACTTTCTTACGGTTTTCTTCTTCTGCAGCTTTACGCTTGGCTTCTTCCTCTGCTTTCTTCTTAGCTTCCTCTTCTGCCTTCTTCTTAGCTTCCTCTTCTGCTTTCTTCCTAGCTTCCTCTTCTGCCTTGATCCGTGCTGCTTCTTCTTCACTTGTCTCATCTATATTTGACAGATTCTTAATGCCGGCACCAAGGAAATCATCATCATCGTCATCATCATCTATATCATACATGGACGAAACATCAGATGCGTTTTTGTTTCTGTCAGGTAAAATACTGAACAAGTCGCCATTTTTATCATTACCCTTTGGTGTCTTTACTTCTTTTACCTCAACATTCTTTCCTGGTGTCCATTCTGCATCATCTGCAGCAACAGAAGACATATCATCCTCATCAAAACGTACAGAATCATCTGTAAGTGTCTGTTTCTCTGTTTCACCAACTTTACTAGGTGAAAGGGAATCATCCACCTTACCTTTAATATTTAATGAAGCACCAAGGCCACTGCCTGCGTCCTCTGTTTTTCCGGACAATCCGCCTTCTGAAGGTGCACTGCCAAGTCCGCCACCAAGTCCGCTTCCTAAACCGCTGCCAAGTCCGCCACCGAGACCTTCTCCCAGTCCGCTTCCTAAACCGCCGCCAAGGCCGCCAAGGCCTTCATCGGCAATACCACCAAGGTTAAGACTGATTTTCGGCATTTTCTGCTTGTCATTCTTATCCTCTGTCTTTGCTTCTTTTGCTTCACCCTCTGCCTCTTTATTTGTATCTGGCTTATTAGTTTCTGCTTCGTTGTTCTCTGTCTCTTCAGGCTTATCCTCATGAACAATACCCAATGCTTCTTCTCTCTTACGTCGTTTCTTCTCCTCAATACGCGCAAGTTCTTCAGCAGACAAAGTCTTATATTGGCTCTTGCTTCCACTATCTGAAGACTTCTTTTTATTACTGCTCAGATTTTTCAGTGCCTGCTCTTCTTCCAGTCTCTTCTGCTTTGCAGCTTCAGCGGCTCTTTCTTTTTCAAGCTGTGCCTTTATCGCAGCAATCATAGCTTCTGTTTGATCTACAGCCAATTTGTACGCCTCCTTCCACATTATCAAATAAAAAATAATATTTATATATTAATCTAATTATTTGTCATTTCTCTTAAGCTTGTATTTCTTCTCCTGTTTTTTATCTAGGTGCTCAAGCTGTTCTTTTCTGTTATCTTCTTGTTCCGATATCCCCTTCTCATCAGATGACAGATCCGCTTTTTCGACGTCTGTTTCATCTTCAATCAGGTTAACAAAACTATCACTATGCATATTGAAGTAGTCTGTATTTGATGCATATTTGGTTCCAAGCTCTATACCAAGTCTTGCCAGTAATTCATCTGCCTGATTAATAAGCTGTTCTTCTTTTTCCAGATTATCTGACATTTTTCTGTCATATTCAGCCTTCATATCAACCGTTTCTTTCATCAACTCTACAACTGGAGGTTTGTCGCTGTTATAATCCGGAAACAGACTTGAACGAAATATCGGGAAGTCCCGTCTATGTGCCGTTTTCTCCGATTCAATCTCGTATTCTGGTTCTTGTTCCGTTTCAGATTCCGGATTGACCTCGGCCTCTAAATTCATTTCAACCACAGCTTCAGAATCTATTTCAACATCCTTCTCAGCTTCCGTCTTACTCTCAGATTCTTTCTCAGAATCAGCCTCAGCTTCGACTTCTAATTCTGATCCAGGATCGGAATCAGCCCTAACCTCCACTTCCGGCTCGATTTCTACTTCCTCTTCAGCTTCATTCTCTGTTTCGGCTTCCACTTTTGTGTCAGATCCAGTTGCTGCTTCGATCTCCACAATATCATCATCCTCATATGCCTGTTCAAATGAATCATCTTTCCAGGTATCTGCGTCAAATGTATATTCATCAAGCGACTGAATCGCTATATCTATATCAAACGGATCATCAGAAGTTGTTTTCTCCATTGTATCCGTTGATTCTAACTCCAGTTCCTGATTTTCCTCCAGCATCTCTGCCTTTTCAGCATCTTCTGCAGGCTCAGCGGTTTCTGCTGTTTCTTCAAGCTCAGATTTCTCAGTTTCTTCTACTTCCTCTATAACAACAGAATCATCATCTTCCCCGGCCGGCCCTGGCGTCTCAGCACTATCGGCATCTTCTTCATTCGATTCTGATGTCTCAGGTTCTTTAGCATCTTTTGTCTCCGCCTCAGTAATCTCATGATCTTCAACAGATTCCGTATATTCTGATTTCTTCTCAATCTGTTGCTCATCGGTTTCAGATTTTTCAGGTTCTTCCGATTCAACATTCTCAGGTTTCTCAACATCTGAAGCGTCAGTTATATCTTCAGATATAATCTCTTCCGGAGCTTCTTCGAGAATCTCTTCTGTATGTTCATTCGATGGTTCCGGCATGATTGCATCATCCACATCTACCATCAATACAGAATCATATTCTTCGTTATCAAAATCAAAATCGTCAACGCCATCTTCAAATGAATCCTCTGATAATTCATCCAGACTTCTCGGCTTCTTCTCATCCCCTGTAGGATCAGCAACCGGTTCTGCTTCAGCTTCCATGCCATTCTCAGCGACAGTTTCATCAGATTCCGGATTTACAATCTCGCCAAGAAGCTGATCACGGTCTACTTCTGAGTTCTCCTGCTCCGCAAATGCTTCCTCAATTGCCTCTTCTTCTTTCTTTGACATCCGGTTCTTAAGGAACCACTTTTTCTTTCCGGTATTCTCTTCCTGATCAGAATTCTCCGGAGTATCCAATACTTCCTGATCTGTCTGTTCTTTCTGCTGTTCTGCTTTTTTTCCCTGTTTCTGTAACTTCTTGGATTCTTTCTTTTCTTTCGACTTCAGAAGCATCTGTTTAAACTTCATAGAATTCGTAACTGGTTCCCGATCCTCAACCATCAATGTGATCTTTGGATCTTTCGGATGGATTCTCAAATCATCTGCTTCTAATACTTTCTCTTCCATCAGACGGACATCCTGCTGCGCGATATCGTCATCCATTGCTTCCGTTTCAGGATAACAATAGATGGCTTTATCAACATCATATAATTTCTCTCTTAACTGATTCACCTTGTCAATATAAGATGAACCTTTATAAGTTGCACAGAACATCTCGGCTTCCGACTGGAATTTTTCTTCATTTCCCATTGCTTTATACAATAAAAGCATCTCAAAATCCCAGATATCACTTGTTTCTTTTTCATTTGCCGATATCAGAATACCATACAATTCCTTGTATGGTTTTCTTTCTGCTTTCGCAAGCATATATTCGATCCTGTATGTACCCGCATCTTTTTCATTCTGATTAAATTTATATATTTCATAATAGGTATTTGCCAGTGAATAAAAGCCCATGGATAAATATACCCGGATCAGAGAATATATGATCTTATTCCCTACAGGTGCCATGGAATGTGCTTTTACAAGAGCAGCACGGGCTTCCTGATACCGCCCGTTTTCATAATAAACTTCACCACAGATCTTAATAAACTGTGGCGAAAGGGACTTGGTCAAATCCTGATGTTCAAGTATATCCAAAGCAAGACTATAGTCTCTGCTTTCAGCCAGTTCTTTAATTTTATTCACACTTGACATACTTATTCCAGTACCCATCAAACCATACTCCTAACAATTTTTTCATCTCTTAATTTTATCACATAGGTTTATCTTTTACAACAGCCTTATGAATCAGGATCGCAATTATACCAACTAAAAGTCCAGCGATAAGGCCGCCTACATGCGCTGCATTATCAATTCCATCTGAAACATATCCATTTAATATTGTGAGCACGGATAAAAACAAAAGATCTTTTAACGAAATTCCTGAAATATGTCCTTTATTAAAAAATGCAAATACGATCAGCACTCCCATCAATCCACAGATTGCCCCGGATGCGCCACCTGCATATGTATAATAATTTCCCAGATAACAGCTGATCAACGAACATATTGAAGCGGTGATCCCGCAAAACAAATATGAAATCAGAAAGCCAATCCGTCCCATCAGATTCTCAACTCTCGCTCCCAGCGCAACCAGAACAACCATGTTGCTGAATAGATGAATCAGAGAAAAATGATAAAATATGGATGTTATGATTCGATAATATTGCTTTTCTACGATTACGTCATACAAATTATCCGCAAGCAATTCCTCCAGCCAAGAATTTCCCGCTGCATCTCTTGTATATACAGATATCACAAAAATAATAATATTGATTAATATCAATATCGGTGTTATTACACCAAACGTTTTACGGATCCTTGAAAGATTCCTGCCCTTTTCCTGCAGGATCTGTTTGTCAAGCACCGGCTGCAAGCCATCAAAATCCATTGGCTGATTTTCAAACACATACAGTTTGCCATAGTCTTCACTGAACAGCCAGACATTGCTCATCTTTGAAACAATCTCATTTACAGAATCATCAAACAATCCATTCGGTGTCAGTAATATATTAAGCAGTTCGATTCTTTTATCACTGTCTGCAGACAAGTCATGTATGATCTGTCTGTTAAACTTCTGTAAGCTTTCTGCCCTCAGATCTCTGCTGCTTCCAAGCACAACAACATATATGGCATCTGTTCCCAGTCTGCCATATACGTTATTGCTTTCAGGATTCAGTTTTTTATATCCCATTTCTTCCAGATGCTCAATTATCTGTAGAACATATTGCTGCATTTTTATAATCCAAGGAACAGATTCTCTACCTTTTCAATAACCGTATCCTTCATATTGCCACGGGTCTTCTCATACTGAAGACCGGACTCCATGATTTCCAACAACTGCATACGAAGGCCGGAATCAATGTCCTTAATGTGCTTCATAAGAACATCCTTGATCTCCATAACATATTCTTTCTGACGCATTTCCTCAATCATAGGCTCATAATTAAAGGAAACCGTGTTCTTCATCTCATCCTGTTTTCTGGAACAGATCACACATTCTTCTGCTCCGCCCTCATTTACATGACCACAGTTACAGGTCCATACCAGTCCGTCTGACTTATAGTTACATACCGCATCCAGACCTTTTTTCATCTTAAGGGCTTTGAACTTTAATGGACTGAGATCTACATCGATCGGATCATCTCCGCAGGAATATACTCCACGGGAAGTTACATACTTCTGGATATATACCTTTGAGCTTGAAATGATCTTTATGTACTTATCCGGAAGCTTACATTCAATATAATCAGACTTCAGAAGCGACTGACCTGTTTTATCAAATACGAAATCAACTCCGGTCAATGTGATCTCATCACCATAAATATTTGTAAATTTAATATCTGCCTTGATTGCTTTGATATCTTCCATATTGTAATTATTAAACCATGCTGATATTCTGGTTCCTTTTCCTTCTGAAGCAAGAACGATCTTTACAGCTCTTGGAACAAGCTTGTCATAATAGTTATTAACATATAACTCTTTTCTGACAAATACACTCTTCTCAAATTCGGACTGATATTCTTTCTTGATAGAAACCAATGTACCCGCAGCAACAACAGATGTAATATTAGATGAGTAATCTACTACATTTGTATGGAAACCTACAACTGCATTGTACTTTGTCTTGCCGGCCATCTCCTTGAATGACTTGATTGCTTCATTCATTGCTCCATCCAGCTTCTCCTGATATATGCTGCTTCGATCTGTAGCAATATCTGCAATTGATGAACCAATCTCCTTCAGAAAGTTTGAACTTAAAATTGTCTGCACAAATCTATATGGACCATATTCTGAGATCTCATATCCTTCAAAACTTGTGCCAGATGTAATCATAATATCTTCCATGTGTAACGCACCTCCAAAAATATATGAAAATTGTACCACAAGTTTTTAGAATAGACAAATACTTTTTGTGAATTTTATCTTAAAATACAATCTTTTTTTAGTAATTTTATTCAAATAACTACAAATATCCGTTAAATCGCGATTGGAATATTTTTCACCTGAGGTCCGGCCTTATAATCTTCGATCGTAAAATCATCTACTGTGAACTCATAAAAATCCTTTACATCCGGATTCATTTTAAATTTCGGTGCAGGATAGGTTTCTCTCTCGATCAGTTCCTTCACGATCGGAATATGGCGGTCATAAATATGTGCGTCTGCGATCACATGAACCAGTTCACCCGGTTTGAAGCCTGTCACCTGCGCGATCATATGAACCAGCACTGCATACTGGACCACATTCCAGTTATTTGCTGCAAGTACGTCCTGTGAACGCTGATTCAATATTGCATTCAGGCGGTCTCCGGTCACATTAAAGGTCATACTGTATGCACATGGATACAGATTCATTTCGTGAAGATCCTGATGCACATACATATTGGTTATCATACGTCTGCTGTATGGATTATGTTTCAGGTCATAAATCAGACGATCCACCTGATCCATCATACCCTCTTTATACTGATGTTTTACTCCCATCTGATAACCATATGCTTTTCCGATCGAGCCATCTTCATCTGCCCAGCTATCCCAGATATGGCTCTTCAGATCATGGATATTATTTGATTTTTTCTGCCAGATCCAGAGCAGTTCATCAATAGCAGATTTCACATACGTCTTGCGAAGTGTGATCGCCGGAAATTCTTTTGAAAGATCATACCGGTTCACAACACCAAACTGTTTGATCGTATAGGCACTGGTTCCATCCTCCCATTTTGGACGAACCTTTTCCCCTTCTGTACTGTATCCGTTCTCTATGATCGAACGGCACATTGAAATAAATATATCATCTGCACGGCTCATTTTTATACCTCCATTTTTATCTTCTGAACTTTTGTAATTGTACCGTATCAATATTAAAAACGCAACTTTTTATCCCGAAACATGCAAGTTATTACATCAAACCATACAAGTTATTACATCAACACTCCTGCAGCCACCTTTTCTGTTATGATCGAAAAAAAACAAATGAAAGGAATCCAATATGAAAAAAGAAAACAATCCACTTCCTGACTTATTAAAGTATTTCCGCAAGAAGAAACATCTGACTCAGGAACAGGTCGCAAAACAGCTGTCTGTATCCCGTGCCAGCTATGCCAGTTACGAAACCGGAAGGATCATCCCCGGCATGCAGCATATCATGGAATTGTCCCGGATATTAGAGCACGACTTTCTGTTTGCCTATACTCTGGCTGTCCAGAATGCTCCGGCCGGTGCAATGCCGGAAGCAGTTTATGAAGAAAATCCATACCTTGCCGTTCCGGCTCTGCCCACAGATGCACAGAGCAATGAACGATCTGCAAAAATCGCCTGTCTGTCATCCATCGATCAAAAGCTGATCGACACTTATATAGATCTTCGTATTTCAGACAGTAAAACTACAAATGAAAGGAACTTCTAATATGACAACGAAAACAAATATAGGAAGTGCTCTTACCGCACTCAGAACCGGAAACCATCTTACCATTCAGGAAGCAGCAAAGCATCTGAAACTCACACCCTCCTCCTATTCCAATTATGAACATGGCCGCAGTTATCCGGATATCCGGCTGATCTTCCGCACAGCCGTATACTATCATATCAATATTGAATTTCTGATCTTTCTCGTCTGCATTGATCTTGCTTCTTTCGAAAATCTAAAAAACGAAGAATTGTTCCGTCTGTTTACCTACGGGCACACCTTTTCCTGGGACTTTTTTGAATTGTTTGAACGATATAACTCCCTTTCCGATGTCTACAAACATGCTGCTTCTACTTTTTTAGAAGCAGCATCTATCTGCAATCAGCAGATATAGAAACAACAAAAATGCAGCAATCAGTTTCCCGGGCTATGCCTGCCTGACTGCTGCATTTATCGTATTCATTACTTTTTTCTTATCTGCGCTCCAAAGCGGTGCGATCAATAGTTTCTTTGGCCCATCTCCGGTCAGACGGTGGATCACCATATCCGGCGGCAGTACCTTCAGACACGAAACAACACATTCTGTATAATCTTCCAGCGATAAAACAGAACATTCTCCATTCTGATACAATTCAGCAAGGTTTGTTCCTTTAAGGACATGAAGTAGTTGCAGCTTTATGCCCTGTGCACCGCTCTTTCCTATATACTCTGCTGTTTCGATCATATCTCTCTGCGTCTCTCCCGGAAGTCCCAGTATCATATGTACGATCACATGTACACCAAGATTCCTGAGTTTTTTTACCGCCTCGTCATATACCGAAATGGGATATCCGCGATTGATAAGCTTTGCCGTTTCCTCATGTATCGTCTGAAGTCCGAGTTCTACCCACACCGGCTTAATCCTCTGTATATCACGCAGCATATCGATCACCTGATTTCCCAGGCAATCCGGTCTGGTTGCAATTGAAATAACCGCAATGTCTGACCGCATCGCTGCCTTTCTATAAATATCCCGCAAACGGTCGATATCACCATATGTATTCGTAAATGACTGAAAATATGCAATATAATGTTTACCTTTGAACTTCGAAGCAACCAGCTGTTTTGCCTGTTCAATCTGTCGATCTATGTCCATATCCGCTTTTGGGCTGAAATCACCCGATCCTAGACTACTGCAAAAAATACAACCGCCAATTCCTGCCGTTCCATCCCGGTTCGGGCAGGTGGTTCCGGCATTTAATGACAGCTTGTATAATTTCTCCCCGAAGGTATCCTTTATATATTGATTCGCTGTATATATATTCATCTTACATATTCCTTATACATTGATCCGCCATGTACATCTGCATAGTGCATATCTTTCATATCAAACCGATTCATAAGCCCATCCAACTTCCTTATCAGTCAGGCAGCAGCTCTACCGTTTAAAAGAATTCGAGCAGCTCCTCCGGCTTATGGATGATCTGGGTAGCACCATGTTCTAACAGGAATTCTTCATCACGAAAGCCCCAGGTAACAGAGATACATTCCAGTCCGCTGTTCTTCGCGGTCATGATATCCACATCTGAATCTCCTACATAGACTGTACCTTCCCGTCCGATCTGCATTTCCTTCATTGCTTCGATGCAGGTATCCGGTGCCGGTTTCTTTGCTACATTTGCAGACTCCCCAATCGCAGTATAAATATACTCTCCAAAAAACTGATCCCGCAGTCCCTTTACTGCAGCATCAAATTTGTTCGATACGATCCCTGCCGGTATTCCTTTTTCTTTTAACACCTTAAGCACATCGATAACTCCCTCATAAGGGCCTGTCTTATTCAACATATTCTTTGAATAATGCTCCTTGAATATCGCAAGTGCTTTTAATGTATCATCTTCTGAAGTTCCCGTCGGAACTGCACGCTCCATCAGCTTTTCTACACCATTTCCTACAAAACGGCGGACCTCATCGATTGTCCGTTCCGGGTAATTCATCTGACGAAGTGCATAATTTGTACTGTCCGCCAGATCCTCTAATGTATTTAAAAGTGTTCCATCCAAATCAAATATAACTGCCTGATATTTCTTCATTGTACATCTGCCTTTCTGCCTTTATTCTATTCCGGCTGATCGAGTTCCTGTACAGCCCGAACCAGTGCCGGAACAATCTGTTTCTTTCTGGAAACCACGCCCTCCAGATATGCATAATGATCTACAAATTTCGTCTGGAACGCACGGGAACAGATCTCCTCTGCCTCATCTCCAAATGCCAGCATTCCGGAACTATCGTCTAAAATGCTTGTCATTACAAACAAAAATACATCACAGCCGTTTTCTGTATAATCGGTCAGATACTCGTACATACTCTTCTGTATCTGTTCAATCTCTCTGGTATTGATCGATGTGATCTGTCCGATCGCAAAGGTACGTCCGTCAATCTCAAATTTCTTATAATCCTGATGCAGAATCTCATCAATCGTCTTTCCCTTCAGATTACTTCCGGCATCGAACATTTCCATTGCAAAATCATTCACATTTATCTCTGCAAGCTGTGCAAGAGCATATGCTGCATTCTTATCCTCGCAGGTGCAGGTCGGCGATTTAAACAGCAGCGTATCTGATAAAATAGCCGCACACATCAATCCCGCAATCTTCTTATCCGGTATAATATTCTGTTCTCTGTACATCTGATATATGATCGTAGATGTACAGCCGACCGGCTGATTTCTGAAATAAACCGGTGCAAGTGTTTCTACATTTGCAATTCTGTGATGATCGATGATCTCCCGGATCTCTGCCTTGTCGATATTATCAACCGACTGGGTACGTTCATTATGATCGACCAGGATCACCTGTTTTTTTCTGGCATTGATGTAGTTACGTCTGGAAACCAATCCCAGATAATTCCCGCTCTTGTCTACGACAGGGAAATAACGGACTCTCGTCTTCGACATTACGCTTTTGATCGTTTCAACCGAATCATCCTCATTAAATGTCATGATATTATCACGAACCATAAAGAATCTTACCGGTATACTTTGACCGATCAGTCTGGCCACCTTATAGGTATCATTCTGTGATATGATGATCGAACAGCCCTTAAATGCTGCAAGTTTTACTACATCATCATCTACCTTATCTACCAGACAAAGGATCAGCATACCTGCTCCCTTTTCAATTGCCATCAGCTGGGATTCCTTCCGGTCACTTAAGATAACAAGGTCACCCGGTTTTATAAAATGCTCCATCAACTCCACATGAGCCGCTCCAATGATAACTTTTCCATTTGTGATATAGCTGTGTGGATTTCCACAAACCATCTCACCATCGATCGTTTCAATAATATGACGGCATCTGGTTCTCGCTTTATACAGAATGTCGTCCTCCGAATTCAACATATAAGCTTCTGCAATATCTCCGACAGTTAATATTCCACGAATCTTTCCATTCTCCACAACCGGCAACGTCGTTGCATCATTCTTCTGCATGATCTCAAATGCTTTCTTCATTGTTGTATCACCCGGTACACCGGAAACGAGTCGGTAAGAAATATCACTCAATTGGGTGTCCACGTTTTTGATCAACTCCGGCACTTCCACATCAAAATAATTTAATACAAATTCTGTTTCTTTATTGATATTACCCGCTCTTTTGGGAATATATTTATTTTCTGACTGATTCTTAAGATCTGCATACGCGATCGCTGAACAAATTGAATCCGTATCCGGATTCTTATGTCCGATCACAAATACCTCATCTCTTGGAATGTTATGCATATTCCACCTCCTATTAAGAACGCAAAACAGCCTGCTGCAAAATGCAGCAGCCTGTTTTGTCAGGTTGTATCATATTATACTTATAATTCGCTGATGTCAACCAGTGATAATCGTCTGTTTGCGGATGACTCCAAACTTGTAAGCAGCGCATTCGCTGTATCAAGGCTTGTAAGACAGGTAACACCGGTTTCAACTGCATGACGTCTGATCACGAAACCATCCTTGCTTCGTTCAATTCCCTGTGACGGAGTATCGATGATCAGATCGATCTCATGACTTAAGATCAGATCCAACAGATTTGGTGATGGTTCCTCTACTTTGTTGATCAGTTCAGCAGGTACTCCATTCTCATTCAGGATTCTACATGTGCTCTTTGTAGAGAAGATCTCATAACCAAGAGCCGCAAAACGTCTGCCGATTTCTACTGCATCCATCTTGTCTGCGTCCTTAACTGTAAGAATCATCTTCTTTGTCTTTGGAAGATTTACACCTGCACCAAGGAACGCCTTGTAAAGGGCTTCGTTGTAGTCCTTGGAGATACCAAGACATTCACCTGTTGATTTCATTTCCGGTCCCAGACTGATTTCAGCTCCACGGATCTTCTCAAATGAGAATACAGGCATCTTGATCGCAAAGTATTCTGCTTCCGGCTGAAGTCCCGGCTTATATCCCATATCCTTGATCTTCTCACCTGTGATAACACGGGTTGCAAGATCTACGATCGGAATACCGGTAACCTTGCTGATATATGGAACAGTACGGCTGGAACGAGGATTTACCTCAATTACATATACTTCATCATTGTATGCGATAAACTGTATATTGATCAGACCGATTACATGAAGGCTGTTTGCAAGCTTTCTTGTATAATCTTCAATTACACGTTTGATCTTTGGTGAAAGTGTCTGTGCAGGATATACAGAGATACTGTCACCGGAATGGATTCCGGCTCTCTCTACATGCTCCATGATACCAGGGATCAGGATGTCTTCTCCATCACATACGGCATCTACTTCTACTTCCTTACCCATGATATATTTATCAACCAGAACAGGATGCTCCTGAACATGTCTGTTGATGATATCCATGAATTCAATAATATCTTTATCAGAGATCGCGATCTGCATTCCCTGTCCACCTAATACATAAGAAGGTCTTACCAGAACCGGATAACCGAGTTCATTGGCTGCCTCTAAGGCTTCATCTCTGGTAAATACCGTCTTTCCGGCAGGTCTTGGGATACAACACTTCTCAAGGATCTCATCGAATAATTCTCTATCCTCAGCGGCATCTACATTCTCTGCACTTGTACCAAGGATCGGAACACCCATCTCCATCAGTGCTTCCGTCAGCTTGATCGCTGTCTGTCCGCCGAACTGAACAACCGCACCATCCGGTCTTTCCAGATCTACAATTGCTTCTACATCCTCTGCTGTCAGCGGCTCGAAATACAGCTTATTTGCAATATCAAAATCTGTACTGACTGTCTCAGGATTATTATTTACGATAATGGTCTGGTATCCCTTTCTCTCAAATGCCCATGTACTGTGTACGGAGCAGTAATCGAATTCGATACCCTGTCCGATACGAATAGGACCGGAACCAAGAACCATAACCTTCTTTACGGAATGATCTTCCTCTACTTCACTCTCACCGTCGAAGCAGGAATAATAGTATGGTGTAGATGCTTCAAACTCTGCAGCACAGGTATCAACCATCTTGAAAGATGCACGGATACCATAGCCATACCGCAGCTCTTTGATCTCTTTTGTTGTCTTTCCTGTAAGCTGTGCGATTACCTTATCCGGGAATTCTACACGCTTGATCTCCTTCATCAGTTCCTTGGAGATATCTCCCTTGGAATCACGGATCTCCTGTTCATAGTCAACCAGATTGTTGATCTTATCAATGAACCAAAGATCAATCTTTGTGATATCGTGAATTGCTTCCTGTGTAATGCCACGGCGAAGCGCCTCAGCAATAACAAAGATACGTCTGTCATCTACATGATGCAGAAGCTTTAAGATATCACTGTCAGACATATTCTTATATCTGCTGGAATGAAGACCATCTACATGCTGTTCCAGAGAACGGATTGCTTTCATCAATGCGCCCTCAAAGTTTGTGCAGATACTCATAACCTCACCGGTTGCCTTCATCTGTGTTGTCAGATCATGATCTGCCTTGATGAACTTATCAAACGGAAGTCTAGGAATCTTAACAACAACATAGTCCAGTGCAGGCTCAAAGCTTGCAAATGTCTTCTTGGTAATTGCATTCTTGATCTCATCCAGATTATAACCAAGTGCGATCTTTGCAGAAACCTTGGCGATCGGATAACCGGTTGCCTTGGATGCAAGTGCCGACGAACGGCTTACACGAGGATTTACTTCGATTACACAATATTCAAATGTAGTTGGATGTAATGCAAACTGTACGTTACAGCCACCACGGATATTTAATTCAGAAATAATATTTAATGCAGATGTACGAAGCATCTGATACTCTTTATCACCCAATGTCTGGGATGGTGCTACTACGATAGAGTCACCGGTATGGACACCGACCGGATCCAGATTCTCCATATTACAAACTGTAATACAGGTACCATTTGCATCACGCATTACTTCGTATTCGATCTCTTTCCAGCCTGCGATACAACGCTCTACCAGAACCTGACCGACACGGCTGAGTCTCAGACCATTCATCAGAATCTCGACAAACTCCTCTTCATTCTCAGCGATACCACCGCCGCTTCCGCCGAGGGTGTATGCCGGACGGAGTACAACCGGATATCCAATCTTCTTAACAAATTCGAGACCGGCTTTTACCGTTGTAACAACCTCAGATGGTGCTACAGGCTCATGGATTTTCTCCATGGTTTTCTTGAATTCCAGTCTGTCCTCTGCTTTTTTGATTGTTGAAGAAGATGTACCGATCAACATAACATCATGTTCTCTTAAGAAACCGGATTCTTCCAGTTCCATTGCGATATTTAAAGCTGCCTGACCACCCAGTGTTGGCAGAAGGCTGTCTGGTTTTTCTTTCTCGATCACTGCTTTTACAACATCGGCTGTTAATGGCTCAATGTATACCTTATCTGCGATATCCTTATCTGTCATGATCGTAGCCGGATTGGAGTTGATCAGAACAACGCAAAGACCTTCTTCTTTTAATGAACGACAAGCCTGTGTACCGGCATAGTCAAATTCTGCAGCCTGTCCGATTACGATAGGACCGGAGCCAATTACAACAACTTTTTTAATATTCGGATTCTTTGGCATTACTTAGACACCTCCATCATATTCATAAATACATCAAACAAGAAGTCTGTATCAAGAGGACCGGCACATGCTTCCGGATGGAACTGTACGGTCTGTGCATTCTTACCAAGGTAATGAACACCTTCTACTGTACCATCATTTACATTGATAAAGCTGACCTCGGCAACCTTTCTGTCAAGGCTCTCTTCTTTTACCATATATCCATGATTCTGGGTTGAAATATAAACCTTTCCGGTCTTTAAATCTTTTACAGGATGGTTCGCACCCCTGTGACCGTATTTCATCTTTACGGTATCGCCGCCATTTGCAAGTGCAAGCAGCTGATGTCCAAGACATATTGCAAAAATAGGAATATCTGTATCGAAAAGTTTTTTCACTTCTTTGATTGTAACCTTACAATCCTTTGGATCTCCAGGTCCGTTTGTTAACATGATGCCGTCCGGTGCATCTGCGATGATCTCCTCCGCAGGTGTCTCAGCAGGATATACGGTAACCTGACAGCCTCTCTTTAATAAAGATTTGATAATATTTCTCTTAACACCGAGATCGATAACAGCTACCTTGTAGCCATCTCCCGGATAAACTTTCTTTTCTTTGCATGTAACATCAAGAACAACATGTCCCATCTCCCATGCTTTGATCCGCTTCAGACAATCTTCAAGGTCATAAGAAGCATTTGTTGTGATCATGCCCTTCATTGTACCCTGATTTCTGAGGATCTTTGTCAATGCTCTGGTATCAACTCCCTCGATACCTGTTATATTGTTATTAATAAGGAACTGGTTAATACTCTGTTCACTTCTGAAGTTACTTGGCTTCTTCGCAATCTCTCTTACAATAAATCCTGACTGCCATGGTTTATCAGCCTCCATATCTTCCAGACATACACCATAATTACCAATCAACGGATATGTCATACAAACTGCCTGCCCGGCATAGGATGGGTCTGTCAACACCTCTAAGTAACCTGTCATAGACGTATTGAAAACAATTTCGCTTATGATCTCATCGGTTGCTCCAATACTGGTGCCTTCAAATACATGTCCATCTTCAAGTATCAAAAAAGCTTTCATAATACAATTCCTTTCTTCTTTTTTCTATTTTTGCTCAAAAAAAAAGAGTGAACAGAGAATCTGTGCACACATACAAAGATCCTCATCTGCCTCTTTTTTCTAGTTTTGTCAATTCTAACACATTTGTTATTGTTAGACAACACTTTTTCATCGAAATTCGTCAACTTATTTCTGAGCAGCTTCCTGCTTCATTTTTTCTGTTGCTTCATACGCTCTTCTGCTGAACTCACAACCGCAGAAGTTCTGTCTATATAAATTATATTTCTTTGAAAGCTCGATTGAGCGTTTATATCCGTTTTTCTTCTTAAAATCACTATGTAAAAACATTATACCATACTGCTCACCCAGCTCTTCTCCGATTTCATTGAGCCAGTCTGCATTTTTATGTGGACTGATCGACAAGGTTGTAGTGAAATAGTCATATCCATGTTCTTTTGCAAACGCGGCACTTTTATCCAGACGAAGTTTATAACAGGCATAACACCGTATCCCGCGTTCCGGCTCTTCTTCCATTCCTTTTGCCATTTCAAGAAACCGTTCGCTCTCATGCTCTTCCAGATATGACTCCACCCCATTCTCCTGATATACTTCATGAACAAAGCGTTTTAATTCATTCCAGCGTTTCCCGTATTCTTCATCACTTGTGATATTTGGATTATAAAAATAAGCAGTAATATCAAAATAATCGGTCAGAACTTCCAGGCAATGACTGGAACACGGGGCACAGCAGCAATGAAGCAGAAGCTTCTTCTTACTGCCGGAATCCGATATTTTCTTCAATTCTTCTTCCATCATAGTATAATAGTTTGCATTTTTCACTATTTATCTCTCCTTTTTTATCAAAAATAACGGAAGTTTTTTCCTTTTTTTGCCTTTTTGTGCATTATTAACAGTTGACTTTGTGCTATCTATACAATATACTATATTCAAACAAACATAGGCATACTATATGATGGAGGTGTTTATCATGACAGTTGAACAGGCAATCAAAAAATATAAATTACAGCCGGTAAGTGTCAGTGTTGCTAAAGTGAAGGCCAAAGAACTGAATGTGGAGGAAGTTTTGTACATGAATGTACAGAAGAATAAATACGCCTACATTGTTAAAGATGGTGCACGGGGAATCATGCTTTACTCCGACGAAAGAAGTCTTTATACCAAACTGTATAAAGGACTTAAGATGACTCCTCTTCAGCCATAATTTCGTATTTAATTTCACACCACATAAAAGAAGCTTATCATCAGAAGTCCGGGTTTCAGACCGGATCTGTTATAAGCTTTTTTTATTACTCTAAATGTCGCAGCTTCTTCAGCAATAAAAAACTCTCATTTCATTTATTCAAAATAATCTGTACTCCGGTAATTCCTCTCCAAACAGAAAATGCCTGATTCCATCATCCACAAATATTATGATCAATGAAAGAAACATCCACAGCACAGAATACGGCAGACATATCTGCCCCATTACATTATATGGCAGGTATGAATAATCCCATACTCCAACATGAAAGATCAGATTTACGATAACTCCGGTTACAAATTCAAACAAAGTTATGATCCCTGACGATAAAATCATCTGTAGCGGAATCGGCATTCTCGGGAACATCTGATTCAAACCTCCGCAGGCAATCATACACAGCCCCCCACAAATTATCATGGAATAATGAGAATAATCTCTGGTAAATATCTCAAGAAAATAATATACCATCCCTCCGGTCAAAAACAAAGACAGATATTTAAAAAAAGTAATCTTCATCGCAAGCACCTCTTTTTATAGTATCTGTCTTTCTGCTTATAAATATGTGTCTGTTCCTGACTTTCTCTATTCCCGGATTTTTCCCTTAAAAAATTGTTTTACATGTTCAATCGTCTTTGCATCAAGCTCTAACAGGACTTCCTCTGTGCGGTTATTCTTATTCAGAATAAAAGAATAAACAGGATTCTCTGTGTTCTTATCCTTTGAAGTGAAATTCATCGTTTTAATACCGGAATTTGCCTGATGCTCATTATCCCTATAGATTGAATCTACAGTCGTGATCTGCTTTACTTCTCCGCCTTCAAAATGATACATCTGTTTTCTGCTGCTCTTTGCGGTAATCCTTGCAACCTCAACATCATCATTTACGAACAAATATTCAAACTCACACTCTTTTCGATTGATTGCAAGTGAAAATATAATCACACCAACAACCGCAAGCGGAAGTCCAAAGATTGCGCCTCCCGGTACAAAGAACATAAAAAATGCTCCCACCACAGTGATAATTGCTCCAAGTACGATCAATGCCATGATTCCGGCAGAAGTCTTTGTTTTCACTATATGTTCTACATATCCATCTGTTGTCATTTTATTTCTCCTTTTTGTATATACATTCTATAATTATTATACATGGTATCCATACTTTTTTAAACCACTTCATTTATGAAAATATGATCTAATTTTCTATATAATTCTGTGCACTCCATATACGGCTCATAAAACATGATCCCATGACCTTTCTTTATCATCTTATGATTCGCATAAGTTCCAAACAGTTCGATTTCCGGAAATACCCGGATGCCACTCTCACAAACGCCATATAACAACGGATCAAGTGAACCGGTATCTGTACAATACTGAACGATCTCTGCATAATCTCCATCATACATAGTTCCATATACTGCCGCTATCTCATTCTCATCCTTTATGATATATACATCACCGAATAGAGACTGACATTCCATTCCAAGATCCTCCAGATAGGCTCTGGTTCGTGGTACAAAGAGATTATAGCATTGTGTCAGTTTTTCAGAAAAGCTCTCCAACTGTTCATCTGTTATATCTTCCAGCCCACAAAGCTCATAATTATTCTTCTCAGGTTTCAGATCTGTTATATTATAAAAGCCGCTTTCTACCACCGGAGCAAATCCCAGTCCTTTATAATAGATCTCTTTCTCCGGCATCAGATAAATATAATCGTAATTATTCTCTGCCGCATATGACAGTACATACTTCATTAACATCGACATAATTCCCTGTTTGCGAAATTCCGGGACTGTCGCAACTCCGACAACATAACCGCCCTTTTTATATGCTGTCACTCCTGCTGTCGTCTCAGCAAGAGTATATGGATTTAAATGCACCATGGAAATGATCTTAGAGCCATTCTTTGCCACAAAGATCTGATTCCTTATTGCTACACTTGAAAAATAATAATCCATATATGCATCCTGATCGTCAAATGACTGTTTCCAGAGTTTTCGTATCTCGTTCAAATCTTCCGCTCCGGCAATCTCTATCCTGATCGAATCAAACGATTTACAATCCATATGATCGTATCTTTCTTCATTCATACCCGAAACTACCTACTGCCTGACCGGACAGCCCTGACAACCGGCACAGCCTCCCTGATTCATTCCCATAACATCATAATCATAGTTTCCAACAGTCTCTAACAGACAGACAGCCTGTGAACTGATTCCAAGGCCTGCTCCGGTAAATCCCAGCTTTTCCTCTGTCGTAGCCTTCACATTCACCCTGTTCACCGGAAGCTCCAGACATTCTGCAATATTCTTTCTCATATCTTCTATATATGGGGCAAGCTTCGGCTGCTGTGCTATCACTGTCGCATCTATATTCTCTATAAAGAAAAAATTCTCGTCCAGAAGCTTCTTCACTTCCTTTAACAGCACCATGCTGTCTGCACCCTTATAACGGTCATCTGTATCCGGAAAATGCCTGCCGATATCTCCCAGTGCCGCTGCTCCAAGAAGCGCATCCATGATCGCATGTAGCAGAACATCTGCATCTGAATGCCCAAGCAGTCCTTTCTCATATGGAATCTCCACTCCGCCAAGGATCAACTTTCTGTCTTCTACCAATTTATGAACATCATAGCCCATTCCAACTCGCATATTTGATTTCTCCTTATTTCTTATTTACCCATCTCACCCGATGATAAAATGTTTATCCATTCTATAATAATTTATCCATTCATAATCAACAAACTTTTCGGCAAAGAAAAAAATCGTCATGACATTCATGACGATTAAAGGTTAGTAGCGGGAGGGGGATTTGAACCCTCGACACTGCGGGTATGAACCGCATGCTCTAGCCAACTGAGCTATCCCGCCATATTTTATTTTAAATGGGACCTACAGGGCTCGAACCTGTGACCCTCTGCTTGTAAGGCAGATGCTCTCCCAGCTGAGCTAAGATCCCATTTCGTTTGTGTTCTCTGTCGAACACCTTTGCTAGTATAAGGGATATACCGATAATTGTCAAGAACTTTTTTCAACTTTTTTTAAAACTTTTTTATCTGTTAAAAATTCTACTTCCGACTACATTCGATGATTGTCGATCAGACTGATAATCAGGTTCACAATAAACAAAATTGCAGCAACCGGAATGATCACATATACAAGAATCTTAACTCCAATCACAACAAGCAATACAATCAATGCAAGTAATAAAATAAGTCCGATTCCGATCACAACCTTCCCAAGCGTTGTAGAAAAATCAAGTTTTCCAAAGCAGACACTGGTATTTCCATTTTCATCCATTTTGACATGCCAGCCCTTTGGTGCGTCTTCTCCATCTCGGCTCACACTTCCGCGTCTGCCGCCTGTTGTCTCTGTATAAGTATAACTCTGTTCTGTCCGGTCAGCTCCTGCGGTATCAACAATCGTCTTTGCGATCAGTCGCCCGGAGCCAAGTTCCGCAACAATCTCCTCCTCAGTCTTTCCTTCTGCCAGTTTTCTCCGGAAATAAGACTCATAATATTCTATTGTTTCACAATATTTCTCATATGATACATTGCCATCCAGCCCTTCTCTGAGCTGATCCATAAATTCTTTCTTGCTCATATCTATCACACTTCACCCTCGCCTGTTCATCAGACATTGAGTTTTCCTTTCTCCCGTACTGTCGCGGGCATTTTGTTTTACAATAATAAAATCATGTATTTACATATACAATGATCACATAATATTCTCCCATATCTTCAACCAGATACTTAAGTTTTTTTATAGCCGAACTGTCATAGAGAAATGACAGATCCGGTCTGTCCGTATCCATATAATAAACAATTGCTTCGAGCACATCCGAGCGTCCGATCTGCTTCGTGATTCCTTTCTTATATGCTTCAAAATCATCAAATACTGCAAACGTCTTCACATAATAATTCATATCTGTATCTGTGCAGGTACGGTAAAACTCCCGTTCCCATGTATGATTTTCGGCAAGTGTATCATCTGTCAGATTAAAATATGTGTGTTTTACATATTCACCCATATCCGGAACCGCATCATCCCAGGTCAGATCAATATTATACCATTCCCCGTCAAGTTCTATCTGATTCCATGCATGCAGATCTCCATCCGCAGTCCCTACCACAATATCACAAGGAATATCCAAACAGGTCATCAGCATAAAAAATGCCTCTGCATAGCCATCGCAGACCGCCTTATGGGATACAAGAACACCATAAGCATCATATGCATCCTGCTGTTCCTCTGGAAAGCCATATACACAGTTCTTTATCAGATAATCATGTGCTGCTTTCTCCTTATCAAAATCGCTCATCGGTTCTTTGATGCAGGTCTTGTAAAATTCTATATATGAATCATACATGGCAAGTGCTTTCTTTTTATCCGATGGTATCTCTTCATCAAAAAGCACCTTCCGGATCACATAATAATTCTCACTCCGATCAAAAGAAAGTTGAATTGCAAGATAATCGCCGGAGGACACCAGTACTCGATAGGTATCTACACTTCCAAATGCCGAATCCACATATTTATTGATATCACTTATATCCTTTATCTTTACATTTTTTACATAAAAGATATCAGAATCATTTCCATCTTCCATCGAATGCATCACATTTGTTCGTAATGCTACCAGTCCGTCCACAACATCCTGACGATGAAATATATTAAAAAATGCCCATCTTCCTGTATAGAAAAGAACGATCAGCACAAGTGCCGTAATGATTCCTTTCAAAATAAAATGTCGTTTCTTCATCCAATCCATCCATTCTGACAATTTAGGTTATTTTATCATCTGTCCGCAACTGCTGTAAACCTGTAAATATCTATTTCATAAAAATTTGATATTTACCGTGCAAAATTCTTCTGCTAATCCCTGTTTTTGTTGATTAAGCTCTCATCCTGTTGTAAAATGAAACAGTTAAAATAAATTTAGAGAAAAGAGGAACTACATTATGGCACAGCTCTGGGGCGGTCGTTTTACAAAAGAAACAGACCAATTAGTATATAACTTTAATGCTTCGATCTCTTTTGATCAGAAGTTCTATAAACAGGATATCCGCGGAAGCATCGCACATGTTACTATGCTTGCAGCATCCGGCATTCTTACGGAAGCAGAACGTGATCAGATCATCGACGGCTTAAACAGCATCCTTACCGATGTAAAAAATGGCACACTTGAAATCACATCCAAATATGAAGATATTCACAGCTTTGTAGAAGCAAATCTGATCGACCGTATCGGTGATACCGGTAAGAAATTACATACCGGAAGAAGCCGTAATGATCAGGTAGCTCTTGATATGAAGCTCTATGTAAGAGATGAGATCGTCGAAATTAAAGCTCTTGTGCTGGAATTAATGAACACCTTACATTCCCTGATGAAGGAACATATTCACACATATATGCCCGGATTTACACATTTACAGAAGGCGCAGCCGATCACTCTCGCCCATCACTTTGGTGCATACATGGAGATGTTCAAGCGTGATTACGGCCGTCTGTGTGATATCTATGCAAGAATGAATTACTGTCCACTGGGTTCCGGTGCTTTAGCCGGCACAACTTACCCTCTGGATCGTGAGTTAACTGCTTCCCTGCTTGATTTTGCAGGTCCTACTCTTAACAGTATGGATTCTGTCGCAGACCGTGATTACTGCATCGAATTATTATCCGCTCTTTCAACGATCATGATGCATCTGAGCCGTTTCTCAGAGGAGATCATTATCTGGAATACAAATGAATATCAGTTTGTTGAACTGGATGACGCATACAGCACAGGAAGTTCGATCATGCCACAGAAAAAAAACCCTGATATCGCAGAGCTGGTTCGTGGTAAGACTGGACGTGTCTATGGCGCACTGACTTCTCTCCTTACCACAATGAAGGGAATTCCGCTTGCTTATAATAAGGATATGCAGGAGGATAAGGAATTTACCTTTGATGCAATTGATACTGTAAAGGGATGTATCGCATTATTTAATGGTATGATAAAGACTATGACTGTAAATAAAGACCGTATGGAAGCATCTGCAAAGAACGGATTTACAAATGCTACGGATGCTGCCGATTATCTGGTAAACCACGGTGTTCCATTCCGGGATGCGCACGGCATCGTAGGTGAACTGGTTCTCACCTGTATCGAACGGAACATCTCACTGGATGAGCTTCCATTAGACGACTACAAGGCAATCTGCCCGGTATTTGAAGACGACATCTATCAGGCGATCAGTATGGAAGAATGTGTCAATAAACGTAATACGATTGGTGCTCCGGGGCCGGAAGCCATGAATAAGATCATCGAGATCAACGAAGCTTATCTGAAGGATCTGAATAAGTAAGGAGATGAATCAGAATTGAATCGAACAACAAAAGCAAAATATGATCTGGCAGAACGAATGTTAAATGTTCACATCGAACCGGCCGAAGTTGCCATGATGAGTGATCTTCCACTTGAGGAAGTAGAAAAGCTGAAAGCAAATCTCATGAAAAACAGCGACACCGGCAGCACAACCGTTCAGGATTATATGGCAGAGCTTGCCACCGAAGCCAAGTCACAATTAGAAGCCAAACAAAAAAATTAAATAGGTCAAAGCAAAAAAGCAAAATAAATGTAAAAAACTATACTATAATATGGGAAATCACAATAACACAGATTTACCCGTAAACAGATAAAGAGGTATCTATATTTTGTTCTACTGACCCTTTTCATGTCGGTCCTTAACAAACCGCAAGGCGGTGCGTTTAGTACCGCTACGTGATAACTGAGACCTTACCAAGGCTATCAGCCGAGGTTAGTTCGAAGTTATACAGCGTAAAATAGAATGAAAATGCTCTGTAGAAATAATATATAGATACCTCTTTATCGTTCATGTCTCATCGAAGGTAGCCTTTTAGCGATTTGATTGCACTCTTTTCGATACGGCTGACCTGCGCCTGTGAAATGGCGATCTCCGATGCGACCTCGGTCTGTGTCTTTCCTTCAAAGAAACGGAGCCTTAATATATTATATTCTCTCTCATTTAATTTCTTCATTGCCTCTTTCAATGAAATATTCTCTACCCAATTTTCTTCTTTATTCTTCTTATCACTTAACTGATCTACGATATATAACGTATCTCCGCCTTCCTGATAAACAGGCTCATATAATGAAACCGGTGTCGATATGGCATCCAGTGCTGTCGTGATATCTTCCGGTGCTACATCGATCTCCTTTGCAATTTCATCCACGGTCGGTTCCCGATCCAGCTTCTTTAACAAAGCATCCTTTGTGTAGATCGCCTTATATGCAATATCTCTTAACGACCTGGATACCCTGATACTGTTATTATCCCGCAGATACCTCCGGCATTCTCCGAGTATCATCGGAACTGCATACGTCGAAAACTTCACATCCAGACTCCGGTCAAAATTATCAATTGCTTTTATCAATCCTATGCATCCAACCTGAAACAGATCGTCAGGGTTCTCATTTGAATTCGAAAATCTCTGGATCACACTCAGAACCAGTCGCAGATTGCCCTTGATAAAGGTCTCTCTGGCAGCCATATCTCCCTGCTCGATCCTGTCAAACAATTCATCCTTTTCCTTGTCTGTCAGTAACGGAAGTCTGGCTGTATTCACACCACATATCACTACCCTGTTCAGTGCCATATCATGTTCCTCCTGCTTATGTCTGCCTGTCCGTCAAACGGATTTTTTCTTAGGCCTCATAAGAAAAGGATTTACATTTTCAGGGTAGATTATTCATTTATTTAATTCTTTCTGAACTCTAACAGTTCCAGTCCTTCATTATGCTCAAGCACCTGATTGATAACCCATTCATTTGCAAATAATAACAATGGATTACCCTTCATATCCTTCACCTTCTTAACATCGCTGACACGTTTCAGCTTTGTAAGATCTGTAGATGGATCTTTTACCCAGCGGATATAGTTATAAGGGATCGGCTCTAAACGGATCTCACATCCATATTCATTCTCCAGTCTGTATTTTAATACATCAAACTGAAGAACACCTACAACACCTACGATAATCTCCGACAATCCTGCTGTAAACTCCTGAAAGATCTGAATTGCACCCTCCTGTGCAATCTGAGTAACACCCTGTACAAACTGCTTACGTTTCATCGTATTCATCTGAACAACTCGGCAGAAATGCTCCGGCGCAAATGTCGGGATTCCTTCGTACTGAAATTTCTTACCCGGAAATGTAAGAGTATCACCGATTGAAAATAATCCCGGATCAAATACACCGATTACATCACCCGCATATGCTTCTTCTACGATCTTACGATCCTGCGCCATAAGCTGCTGCGGCTGGGATAATTTTAATTTACGCTTGCTGGCTGCATGGTAAACCTCCATACCGGCTTCAAATTTACCTGAACAGATACGCATAAATGCGATTCTGTCACGATGCGCTTTATTCATATTTGCCTGTATCTTAAAGACAAAAGCTGAAAATGGTTCTGTAACCGGATCGATCACACCCTGATCCGACATTCTTCCAAGCGGAGGTGTCGTCATTTTCAGGAAATAATTCAGGAACATATCGATACCGAATGTATTCAGTGCAGAACCAAAGAATACGGGTGAAAGCTCTCCCTTCTGAACCTTCTCGAGATCGACTTCATCGGTTGCACCGTCAACCAATTCAATTTCTTCCTTAAACTGGTCATACAGGTACGGTCCGATCAGATCCTTAAGCTCCTGATCCTCAATATGATATTGCGTCTCCGCAGCCTTCTTCGCACCACCGGTTGAGATAGCTTCAAAGGTATCGACCATCTTGGTCTCTCTGTCATAGACACCCTTAAATTCCTTACCGGAACCGATTGGCCAATTCATCGGACAGGTACGTATTCCAAGGACATTTTCAATCTCATCTAACAATTCAAATGTATCTCTTGCATCACGATCCATCTTATTAATAAATGTAAAAATCGGGATATGACGCATTACACAGACCTTAAAAAGCTTGATCGTCTGTGCCTCTACACCCTTTGATGCATCAATAACCATAACAGCAGAATCCGCAGCCATCAGGGTTCGATATGTGTCTTCTGAGAAATCCTGATGTCCCGGTGTATCAAGAATATTGATACAGTAGCCTTCATAATTAAACTGAAGAACGGATGAGGTAACTGATATACCTCTCTCCTTCTCAATATCCATCCAATCGGATACCGCATATTTGGAATTTGCTTTTCCTTTTACCGATCCTGCCGTATTGATCGCACCACCAAACAGGAGAAACTTCTCTGTTAAAGTTGTCTTACCGGCATCCGGGTGGGATATGATCGCAAATGTTCTTCTTTTCTTAATCTCGTTTTCGATATTCTTGTCTGCCATTTCTAATTTCCTCTTTTACTCATAATTGAATCTTTATTTTTTTTAGCCCACATCATCAACGATTGAATGTTGACCGACATTTTTTCCAATTCAGACAGAACCGAATCAAACTGCTCCAGTTCTCCTTCATCTACAATTCCATCGGAAGTGATATTGATCAGTTGCTCCGTGATATTCTCCATCTTCTGAGAAGATCCAAGGAACTGAAGGATCAGTCGATCCAGGCTATCTGCATTGATCGGTTTCACTGTCTCACGACCGATTGCACACTCCCCTGAGCAATACATATTACAAAGCTCCGGTATCTCATATACATCCGCCATCCCCAGAACTTCTTCCGGATAAGGAACTGACATGCCAAGCTCGATCCGTGATAACCGCGTCCGGTCAATATTTAAAATCTCAGCCGTCTTTTCCCGGCTGGTAAGATTTGGATTATTCTTTGATGCATTATATCTTGCGATATAATACGGATTATTCAGTGCTTTCGTAGCTTTTTTACTCATATCATGTTCCTCCAAAACTTCACTTATGTATCAGTACATAAATTTTCATCATCATATTACCACACAATCTACATTCTGAGAAGAAAAAAGAATCGACATATCAGAAAATACAGTTTCTTCTAACAAACCTTCTTTATCTGCACAGGCACAGAGATTATATTTCCGACCTGTTTTATCTGTTATTCTGAATTCCCGGAAATAGATATTTTTCTTTTTCATCTCTGAACGATCCATAATTTTTTTCTGAGTCGGTTCTGAAAAATCAAGTCCTTTTCCTGTCATCTTACCAAATGATTCCATCCGGGTCCAGACCCGTGCAAAATATAACGCAGCCGCATCCGGATCCAACTTCTTATATTGTTCTCTGTCCGCTTCTGAAAATAACCGATTCACGATCTTCTCCCGTCCACCCTGGATCAGCTCGATATCAATGCCACAGGACAAATCACACTTCGATTCTTTGTGAAAGATCAGCGCTGCAATGCATCCGCTGTGGCTGATATTAAATGCTATCTCAGGGTGATCTGCCAGATAAACCTTGCCATGCTCCATGATCTGATAGCGACAGTCTTTCTCAGACAAATGACACTCTTTTAACGCCCGGTCAAGCAAAATTCCCGCAGCAACCGACAATTTCTTATCCTTCTCATATCGAAGCCTATTCACTTTTTCCAAACGATACTCAGACAGCTCTTCCAGATACTTTTTCATCTGCTCCTCTGTCATATCCGACACATCCGCATACCAAATCAACATGGAAATTTTCCTTTCTATCTATTCATGTAAACCTTTTTCCAGTATAACCATATTCCGGTAAAAATCAAATTTAAAAAAACCCCACATACGAAAGTTTGAAAAACACTAACGGTTTCATACACCTCCACATGCAGGATTCTTTCATACTATTTATTATAACGTGCAAAGATTCGGGAAATCTCTCATATCCCTATTCACTTCGTCAATATGCAGTCCCTTGTAAGAACTATCTACTGCATTATAGGCTTTCTGCATCTCTGCTGTACATGCCATCATAGATGCAGGCACGCCGACATACATATCATTGATCGAAATCTCGATCTCACCAGGATTCAATGTAATGGAATCCTCCTTCTCATTATATGGTTTATCCATCAAGATTCCTTTTACTGCCCTACTGAAATACGGCATTACATTTGGCACTGATATATATTTCTTATTCAACAAAAGTTCTTTGTAGCCATCCTTGAGCACACATAACTGCTTTTCTTCCTGAATATCATTTACAAATGCAGCAGCTACCTTCTGCATAACTTCATCCCGTCGGTCATTTGTCGGTGAACCAAACATAACATTGATATCATTCTCTGCAAGTTTCTTATCTGAGAATGCAACGGATAACATCTTCTCCGGACCATATGCTCCGATACCGCTGAATAAACGACGATAAATCTTCTCCATCGCATCCTTGACTGGAACAACTCTTCCGTTATCAATATTTGCTTCATTATCTAACATCAACCGGATCAGTCCATCCTTTACCTCATTGATACGACTGTCATTTACATAATCAGTTGGAAGGAATTCATGTCTGGCTGCATTCTTTAATATATTCTTCGTTGTTACCTTACCTTCATTTGCAAGATCCTCGATTGAATTCTTCAGATCTTCTCCGAACTGGGAATAGATCTCATCCAAACGCTCTGCCCGTTGCTGCAACCAACGAAGTGTATCACCAAACAGATCCTGTGCATCAATCTCATCCATGATCCGATTTCGTTCTGAAGCAAGTGTCTCTTTGATACAGGCATCATAATATCCATTCTCTGTCTCACGCTTTGCAGACGGAAAAGTGAAGAAACGTTTTGCTACAATCTCACATATAGATTCTATAATTCTAGAATATTCACCGGATGGTGTATATTTGCTGTGAAGCTCCTGCAGCTTCTTAACCTCTGCCATCATACCTCTGGTAGAATCTGCTACACCGGCTGTTGGTGCTCCGATAATATCAATCGCTGCATACGGACCGCATACCTTGATATATCTGGCAATTACAGCATCTAAAGAATTCCACAATTTATTCTTAATGGACTTGATCATGACCGGAAGCTCTTTATCCATATTATCAAGCTTCTCACCCATATGTTCTCTGAGTCCATCTGTATGCTTCTTGATCATCTTATAGGTTGGCTTCGTAAACTGTCCAAACTGGATTAATCCGTTCACACTGAGGTTGATCTCATCCCCCGGTTCTGCATGAAGAAAATCATCCAGCTCTTTTAACGCATCCTTGATATCCGCTTCAATCTGCGGATTGTCAAATGGTGAAACAAACAAACGCTTATATGCTTTGTTAAACAGATCACTCTCACAGATATTCTCAATCTCACGGATCGGTATCTTGTAATCTGCTTCACTGACAACCTTATAATAACAATTTGCTGTCGCAATCTCAGAATCCGAATGTTCCATCTTCCAGTTTGTCACAGAATATTTCTCATTGTCAAAGAATACATCCCGAAGCAGCTTTCTGTCATCGTTTACATCATTGTTACCGATATATTTGTTACATGCAAGTTTATATAGGAAGCTTGCTGTGTCCATCAGAACTGTACCCTCCGGCAGGTATCCCTGGCTGTCCTTCTTACCGGATACCAGCATACAGGCATCGAACAGATTCTCCCGGATCACCAGCTTGTGGGTGGTGCTTTCAAATATATATGCATCATCCTTTTCTGAAAGCTTCATATAGTAATCGACTTCTTTTAACGCAGCACAGCCATTTGCCATCATCCGGAACATTAACTCCGGATCTTCCGTTACGCTCTTGTTGCCAAATATAACATCCGGCATCAACAGGCAGCCTCCGATTCGAAGATTCGCCCACTTCTTTGCTTTTCCATACGCCCGGATATTATATGTAAGATCGGATAAGATACCGCTTCCGGTTCCGCCGGAAAGACTGGATACAATGATCACATCCATCCAATTACCATTCGCCTTATCATGAATCTCTTCCAGTCTGTCAAATAACAGCATACGGATATCTTCATAAGCATTTGAAAACATGAGTCGTCCGATCTGACGATTGCCATGCGCACCGTCTTTTGTCACTGTAACATCCGGAAAGTCTGCATCCATCCAGTTTGCAAGATTCGGATGTACCGGATTTTTCTTGATTCCATCTGCAAGTATATTTTCAATATTCGGTCTGTAGATACTTAATACTTCAAGTGCATTAAAACCAACATGCTCTTTGCTGTCCTCAATTGTCTGTTCCATCTCAGGAATGTCTGAATCAATCATCAGAAAATGAATATTATCCTCCGGTATGATATCATCAACCATCATCCCCTTTAAGTTACAAACGGTTCTGCTTCCGACACCGCCAAGACCGATCACCAGCAGATTCCCATTAAACCGGTCATCGTGACTGATTCTTCCAAATACGCGGATATCCCTCAGCTTGCTAAATTCTTCTTTTTGCGTATCAATAAGTATCATATACAATCTCCTTAATTATAACCATTCCCCCGGCACAGAAGCGGTTTCCGTCAATTCTGTGCAGTCTCGTTACAAATATACTAACATATATATTTATGCTAACACTATTTTATGTGATTTTCAACAAAAAACTACATATTTTTTAGAGGTTTTGCATTCTTTTTTCTATGCAATCTTAATATTCTACGCATAGTTCTTATTCTTTATGCATAAATTTTTGCGACAAAAAAGTCCATCAGACTTGCTCATTCAGAAAACAAGTCTGATGGACTTTTTCTGTCTATAAATTTCTCTAATAAAATATTATACAAAATACTTAATACCATCTTCTCATAGTAATTTTCATTACTATAAGTAAAATGTAGGCAAATTATATATTATTCATTGGTTAAATATACGACAACACCCTTGTTTGCCGGAAGGTCTACGATCAGCTTCCCATCGCGGATCTCAAGGCTTTCTCCGCCTGTACAGTCACCGCCTGCGGCTACAGAGTTTCTCTCCTGCTTATGCATTGTCTGTTCAAATTCACCGATCACACGATGCATGTTATTCATGGTATCATTCAGATTTCCAAACAGATTCCATACTGCCTGGCCGAAGTCTGCGCCTGTTTCCAGTGCTTCTAATGCCTTACGGATATCTTCTGCCTTATAGCGGATTTCACCGGAGGCTCCGACCAACTGACCGGCTTTATCAAGCAACTCATTTCGTGCATTTCCCCATGCCTTTGCTGTTGCATCATCGGTACAGGTATCCTCCTGCGCTTCTGCTGTCTGATCAATCGTCAGGAGGTTGACTGCTTTATTTGCACCAATCGGCAGATTAATCTCCATGTGTGCACCGTTATCTGCATTATTCAATGCCGTTACAACCGCACGTCCATCCAGGCATCTTGCAAATGCAAACTGTCCGGTCGTCAGATACAATTCCCGGTAGTCTCCATAGGTCAGTTCCGGAAATCTCTGTTTCAGATGTCCAAGCGTTGTATATAATGCAGGAAGCTCATCTTTTTCATCAAAATCAGCCAGATTCAGATCCGGACGCAGATTCCAGTCTGAACCATTCTCCTTATTGCCCGGTATACCGAATTCAGAACCGTAATAGATCGACGGAATTCCCGGTACGGTATATACAAGGATCGCTACATTGTACATATGCGCCTTGTTATTTAATTTACTGTAAATTCTTGCTACATCGTGGTTATCACAGAAAGTATATAACTTCTTGTCGCCTACAATGCCATTTAAACGCTTGATCGTATGCGCAATCTCAAAATAATTATGATCGTTATGTCCGGAATATAAGCCCTTATGCAGTTCATAATTTGTTACGGAGTGGAGCATATCGTTATTTGCCCATCTCGAATAATCTCCATGAATAACCTCGCCCATCAGCCAGAAATCCGGTTTCACACCATTGCAGAAGGAACGTAATTCTTTCATAAAGCCAAAATCAAGTACATCCGCAGCATCCAGACGAATTCCATCAATATCAAATTCTTCAACCCAGAACTTTACGGTTTCAAGATGATAATTCCTCACTTCCGGATTCCAGAGGTTTAATTTCGCAAGCAGATTATATCCGCCCCAGTTATCATAGGAAAATCCATCGTTATATTCGTTGTTACCCCAGAAATTCACATTGCAGTACCAGTCCTTGTATCTGGAATTCTCCCGGTTCTGTTTTATATCCTGAAATGCAAAGAAATCTCTGCCTGTATGATTAAATACACCATCTACGATGACCTTTACATCATTTGCATGACAGTTCTTTACGAACTGCTTGAAGTCATCATTTGTTCCAAGTCGTCTGTCTACCAACCGATAATCGGTTGTATCATATCCATGAGAACCGGATTCAAATAACGGTCCTATATAAATCGCATTGCATCCGATCCGCTTCGCATGCTCCGCCCATTCATTTAACTTGTCAAAATGTGCTCCTGTCTCTCCATTGTTATCATGTGGACATCCACACAATCCAAGTGGGTAAATATGATAAAATACTGCGCTGTCATACCATGCCATAGTCTTTATCTCCTTTTATCATTTTTGTATACATATTGCAAAAAGCCATACATATCACTCATGTAAAATTATACCACAAACCTGTCGTATACGCGAAACTTTTATGCAAATTCCGATTTTCTATATATTCCATATAAATTTATCTTCCTGCATTTCATTTTTTTCCGACACATAATCATAAAAACGCTGTACACAGGGAGGCTTATAAGCAGTCGCGTCACAGACCATATAATACATCCGGTCTGCCCGGGGCTTTCTTAGCTTCAGGATTTTTACCGTAAGCCGTTCTAAGAGCTTCATATAAGGAACAACAGCAATTCCAAAGTTATGCGCTACAAGGCCGGCAATTACTTCATCTTCTTCTGTCTCATAAGCAATCTGCGGTGTCTCACCTATCAAGCTATATAATTCGTTTATCACATCCCGCATACCAGAACCTTCCGCAAAATAAATCTGCGGATATTTTAATGTGTCCGCAAGATCTACATTTTTCTCTTCTGCGAGCGGGTGTTCCTCCGGGGTGATCACGACAAGATCCTGTCTGCCAACCGGAAGAACAGACAGACCGCTTTCATCCACCGGTCTGGAACAGAATATAATATCGTACTGTTTCTCCTTCAGTCCATTTATTAACTCATGTGTTGTTCCTGTATGAAATGAAAACTGAACCGTTTCATCCTGTAACCTTTTCCTATAATCATCAGCCAGTCCCGGAACAAAGTCCATACCAAGCGGTCGGACAAACCCTAATCTTATGACACCTTCTCCATGTGCTGCCTTCTGCATCAGGCGGATGCCCTGATCAAGCGTCCGGATCGTATTCTCCGCATAGACCAGAAATTCTTCTCCATACCTCGTAAGTACAGTGTTACGTCCTGTCTTTTCAAATAATAATACCCCAAGTTCTTCTTCTAACTGGTGAATCGCATGGCTTAAGCTCGGCTGTGTGATGTTCAGATTCTTTGCTGCCTTCGTGTACTGCTGTTCCTTTGCCAGTTCCACGAAATATCGTATGTAAAATAAATTCATTCGTTTACCTCTTTCTATCTGACTTTTGATGTTCGATCCATTTTCCCTGTTCTCGTACAAAATTATTTATATCTCTCATTTCTCTCAATTATACTCGCAAATCATATATAGACAATATCTATAGAATTATAAAAACTATTTATTTGTTATCATTTGCATGGAGTGCTACAATACGGAACCGTGAAAGATAAATAAAATGAAGTAAATACACTTACATATGATATCAAAATCTTCTATTACAGATATCTATGATAAGCGCAAATGAAAGGATGTCACTTTAAAATGAATACATATGCACAAAAACAGATCATTCCTGAAACGGATGCTCATATGACACAACGGATCATGTATGGAGAGATCGCCCTGATCGTTGCCGTATGCATAAACAGCTTCGCAGTCGTTCTGATGTTATATTCCGGTGCAGGGATTTCTGCGATTTCGAGTGTTCCTTACGCCTTTTCCGAGGTGCTCCCAAAGTTCAGCTTGGGTACTTGGACCTACATCTTTCAGGGACTTCTGGTTCTCACCCTGATGATTTTACGGAAGAAATTTGTCCCTCAATATCTGTGCAGTTTTATCGTTGGTTTTTTCTTCGGGAAACTGCTTGATGTCCATGAAATGTGGATCAACATTCTTCCAACCGCTATCGGATACCGGATTCTTTATTTTATAATTAGTTATGTGCTGATCTGTATCGGTATCGCGCTTTCCAACCGTTGCGGTCTGCCAATCGTTCCTACCGACCTTTTTCCACGCGAGCTGTCGCAGATCATAAAGAAGAAATATTCAATCGTTAAGATTTCTTTTGACGTTATCTGCCTGCTTACAACTGCCTGTATGACAGGCTTCTTCCTCGGTCACATCAAAGGTCTTGGAATCGGAACGATCCTTGCAGCTTTTACAATGGGAAAAGGTATTGCTATCGCCGGACAGATCATTGATAAACGCATGATTTTTGTTACCTACCTGTCCCGAAAGAAATAAATTTTCATATAAATATTTTGAAGAAAAATAAAATTCCATAAATGGGATAACAGGGAGCCGGAACGCTCCCATGTTACCCCACCATGGAATTTTTTTAACTTAAATTTGCAGTTTTATTTTACTGTGACCTTCACCCGTTTATTTACTCCATTTAATGCAGTAACATAGATATAACAGGTTCCTTTTTTCTTTGCACGGATCGTACCCTTTGCCGTTACAACAGCAACCGCTTTATTGGTACTGCTGTAGCGAAGTTTAGCACCATGCCCTTTGGATAACAGTTTCTTTTTGTTATCCTGTAAGATAAGCTTAGTTGTTATCTTTGCTGTTTTACCTTTCTTTAAGGTATACTCTGTCTTCTTGCACTGAATCTTCTTTACATTTGTATATGTCTTGTTCTTCGGCCCTGCGATATGAAGTGTCAGTCCTGTAGCAATATACTGCTTCTTCCCATTCACAATACGATATGCCTTGACACGGACTCTGTATGACTGTTTCCGGTTCAGCTTCTTGCCTTTATACTTACTCAGTACTGTTGCGTTCTTCTTTGCACCTGAAATCGTCTTAACAACAGTCAGCTTCTTTCTGTTACATGGAGCTGCATAGACATCATATCCCTGTGCCCCCTTAACAGCTTTCCAGGTCAGTTGGATTCCCTTCTGTGTCCAGACAACCTTCTGTTTGCTGGAAAGTGTCTGTGAATTCTTCTCGATCTGCTTCTTAGTCAGTTCCTCTACAACCGGTTCTACCGGAGGCTCCGGCGTCTTAACAACCGTTACCGTGATCTTAATCGGTACATTCTGTAACAGTTTCTCATCAACGGTACATACCAGTTTGCTCAGATCTGTATTGTTCGTACGGACATCTGCTGTGATATCTGTACCATTCATACTCCATGCATTGATCTCGTAGCCAGCGATCACCGATGCTGTCATTGTAACCGTGCTGTCCCGATATACTTCAAGACTGCCGGATCCGGCGGATACATCCCGCATAAGATCATTCTGTTTTTTGCGATCCACATGAACAGCTATTGTTTCTGCCTTTGCTCCATCTGCTGATACCAACTCATACTGAAGTTCTACCTTTGGAATCTCCTTATAAGTAACTGCAACCTCTACATTTTTCTCAAAGCCTGTATCTGGTGCCTGAATCTTGATCTGCTTATTGTCTGTATTTTCTATATCAGAAACCGTCATATCACTGTAAGCTGCACCATCCATCATTACTGTGATCTGATCCACTTCATATCCGGTCTTCGGTACTGCTGTCATAACAATATCTTCTATACGGTATCTGTCGATATAACCGCCGGATACAACATCACACTTCAGTGTTCCGTTATTATCACTGTTATATGTGACAGTTGGACGATCAAGCAGAACGAGTACAACACGCATGGATTTGTTTACACTGTTAAATGAACTTTCCTTCGCATCCTTTCCGGTCGCGATCGTCTGTTCTTCTGAACCGGTAAACAGCTTCCACTCTGCGATCTGATACTGCTCCGGTACATCTGCTTTCATAACAACGGACAGATTCTTTACGATCTTTGTATCGTTATTGATCTGTACAGAATCACTCCATGCCGTAACAACATCATCTACCTGCTGTCCCTGTTCATTTACCGCTTCAAAATGAAGTGTTTCCATCTGGAACATATTGACAACCAACTTGATCTTCATGTCTTTCTGCACATTGGATACTACATACCGGTCTCCACCCGTTGCTGCTACAGTATAATGTGTATCATCGGTATAGATTCTCCATTCTGATACAGTAACGGATTCCGGAAGATCTGCTGTAAGTGCCACCGTTGATCCCTTTGCTGCCTTGCCATCCTGAACCTGTTCTGAGACATTGATCTTACAGCCTGCAACCGATGTATCTGGATCTTCTGCGATCACTTCTGTCTCAAATAAATATGTCTCTACCGGTTCAAATTCAACGGCCACAACAGTATCTGTCTCCACATTATCGAGTGTGATCTCTGTTCCGGCAAAGATACTTCCGTCAGTATTTTTCTGGATCTTTGCTGAACCACCATGAGAAACCGTCCACTGTTTTACGACATAATTCTCATCTGGAACCGCCTGAAGCAGGATACTCTTTCCCGTAAGGACGGTCTCACCTGTATCGATCTTGCTTCCATAGCTTCCGGCCTTTACATAATATGCCTGAAGACTTCCGTTTTCCGGCTGATCGTAATTCAACTGGTAGGTCTTTGCTGCAAAGGATACACTGACATGAACACTGCTGCTCAATGCTGAAATAATCAATGTATCTCCATTTACCATATAATCAGTTCCGAGAACCAGATCATTTCCATCACTTCCTGTTACCTTCCATGCTTTGACCTTATAATTATCCTTTGGAATTGCTTTAAAGGATACCTTGCTCTGATCTGCTAATCCGGCTCCGGATGCAAATGGCTCTTTGGAGTCTCCACAATATCCTTTTATCGTTCCCTTGCCATCAGACTCATATCGGACTGTATACTGGTTCGATACGATCTGATATTTTCCTCTGTTCAGAGTGACGTTATATTTCTTCAGGAATTCTTTTACCAAATCTATATACTCACTGTCTTCTTCGGTTCCAACTGTAAGCCATGCGATTCCGGTCTGGTAAACACCTGCTGTCGAATTTTCATCTAACTTCGGCTCAGCCTCTATTGTCATCAAATCCGACAGTTTATATTTAGCTGCATCTGAATCCAGGATACCGGATTCTGTGTCATCACCCGAATATTTTACAACAACATCTGACAGGCTTAATACTTTATCTGCCGTGTCATCCTCTGATATACCATCCTTTGATGGAGCAGTAATAACGATCGGCCGTTTGCTTACGGTAAGCATCTTCATCGCATATGATTTGGCCTGACTGGTACCGTTCTGTCTGGTTATCGTCGCAACAAATGTATGCTGTCCCGGCCATTTTGGAGTAAATGTATTGCTGGCTATATTTTCCGTTACAACCTTATCATCTCCATCCACATAGGATACCTGATAAGATACAGAAGCATCTGCTGCAAGCGGTTCTGTCGTTATATTGCCGGATGTATCGTTTTCCCGTTTTCCCTGTCTGACTTCTAACTTAATGGTATTGCCATATTCCGCATTGTTTCCGGAAAGAACGTATACCGTATTATCCGTACGATCTACTACATAATAAACAGTCTGTGTATCAGTAGGATATAATGATGTATTTCCGCCATAAGATACAGTCACCGTATAATCTCCGGCTTCTTCCGGATTCCATACAACAGAAGCATTACCATTCTTATCTACATCGGTTGATATATCACGAATAGAACCGGTCCGGTTATTGAAGAAGTTTACATTTACAATTCCTGTTTTATCGATATTGACAGAAGATGTAACTGCCTCTGCAACATGGATCTGAACCGTTGTCTGATCTCCCTTTATGATATCTTCAACCTGTGTATCATATGTTTCATTTACGGTAACAACCTCACCAGGGGTAACACCATACTGCTTAGATGCTCCACTTCCCATAAGAGAAAAGGCATCATCCGTAGCGATCTTTAATTCATTAAATGTTGTAATGATCTGCTCCTGCTGGTTCTCATCTGTTACCGTCTGCTCAGTCTTGTAATAATAGGTCTCATCCGCAGTCCGATCTGCTTCGGCGGATTTTGAATACATGATATAAGCATTATTTCCTTCGTATGCCTCCGGCCAGTACAGATACCAGGTTGTTCCATCAACCTCGATATACTGCTGATTTGTAGTGCCAGCAGATTCTTCTTTATATCCGGCATAAGCAGGCACATAGGACTGAACAGTACCGGCATACGCTTTTGCTGTAATTGCTCCATCTGTACCCTGTTCCAACTGATACCACTGTGTAACTGCTTCTGACATAGCATCTGTGCTGTACAACAATATCTCACCATCGGCTGTTACTGCTGTATATGCATAATAAGTCTTGCCCGCTGCAGTCTCTGTCACCTGTTCTGTCACAGGCTTTATTGTATCTGCATCAACTCCATTCCAGAGAGCGGCTGCATCACCGGTTGTTCCACTCCGGAATACATTTGGTATTACTTCATTTAATTTCACCTTTGCAGTTGCTGTTCCTGCTGTCTCATTATATCCTTCCAGTACATACCATTCATTTGTCTGGCTGTCAAAATAGATAAATTCCGGTATTACTGCATCCGGATATACAGCGGATACCACTGCACCATTCTTATACTGGACAAATGTCTCCTTCTGTGTTCCGATTGTAACCGCTACAGTCTTCGATACCGTACGTTCATTCGTAACCGTCCGTGTCTGTGTGTACTGTCCAAATGCTGTATTAGTTCCCTTATTTGCACTATCGGACTGTGTATTGCTGATCGTTGCTGTCACCATACTGTCAGCCCTTCCGACATGCAGGATGCCGGGTGCTCCATATGCGTATAACCGCACACCCTTTATCAGCTCAGAAAGAACGCATCGATAAGAATTGCCATCCATATCCTCTGTGATACCATTTAACTTCAATGTACTTCCATTTATATCGGAAGCTTCTTTGTCCGTCAGGTTTACCCAATTGACCGAACCTGCTTTTCGAACCTGCCATGCATAGGACAGACCGCCTTTTGCATTTGCAGATGGAAGTGCATCGATCACAAAGCTTGCATTACCGCCGACAACAACTCTCTGTACACTTGTCATGCTTAAGATATCCGGTTTCTCACTGTCAGCCAGTGTATGAACGGATACCTCCGGTGTGTATTCGGAGTATACAGTCTCACCTCCGCTGTTTGTTCCAACTGAACGAAGTGCAAATTCATATTCCGTCGATGGTTTCAATCCATCATAGGTGTAAGAAGCACTGTCACCGCTGATCGTATCTAACAGACTGTATTTATTGGTTGTGATACCATCATTAAATACCTGATAGATCTCATATTTCTCTGCCTTCTTATAACCACTTTCCCATGCAAGCGTTACGGAATCTGCAGTCACGGTATCCACACTGATATCTTCCGGTGGAGATGGCGGCTGTTCGACATTTTTTACAACAAAGCCAAGGATTGGAACATTGCTGTCGCCAAGTTTTGCCTGCCAGATACCAAATTTTGTACTGAAGCTGTACTGGGAATCCGTCGCCGGCGGGTAAGCTACCACGCCTTCCTTCGATACTGATGAATAATCAAATGTTGTCTTACCGGAGCCCCAGCCACCGCCAAGCTTGACACCACCGCCATAATTCATCTTCACCACTTTGGCATCTATCTCACCTTCTACACCAAGTGTCAGTTCGAAGCTGTTCGTCTGGGTCATTGTCTTACTGCTCTGTGTACTATCCGTGATATTCATCGCTACCGTTGTCTGGTCATTGACCTTATTATTGATCTCTACCCAGTTCGGATAGCCAACAAACCCCTTCATTCCAAGTGAACTGGTCGCATAGGTATCCGGACATCCCGGCGTACTGGACAGAATATCCTTCGTGATCACCTTATTCTGCAGAGTTTCATCGCTTGCTGCAAACCGATTAAAGGAATCTACATCCATGGTCGAATAGACCGGCTGCTGCTGCACTCCGACCTCCATGGTATACGACGCACTTCCGTCGGCCGGCGTGATGACGTATTCATACAAAATAACCGGTGTTCGATAAAGCACTACCTGATTCTTCGTACCATCATTTTCAAAACTGATCGAATACTCATGGGAAAGCTCATCCTCGTATGACCACTCCCAGTCATGGGTATAGGACGCCTCCGTATGGAACTGCAATGCTGAAGAACCGATGGAAAATGATGCATATGCTCCAATGGATGCCATCTTCGTTTTACTGGTTACCGTTCCTTTTCCAGATACTTTACCGTATAAGGTTTCTCCGATATTTCCATTATAATAATTATCCTGAAGCTCGCCAAAATATGGAGCAGCCTGTAATACAGCCAGAATATCTACATTACTGTATGTATATTTCTTGCTCTTAAAGGTAAATACATCCGTATCTTTATCCGCATCAACTGCTGCGATCGCCAGACATGGGAAATCACTCATGCCGACATGCCGCATCAGCTCGTTTGAAGTCGAATCAAAATAACTGCCCGGTGTACAGATACCGGTCGATGAATCCTTGTTCTGTTCCTTACCGGACATGTTCACCCGGTAAAAGTACCGGTTAAAGCTCTGTTGCTTATATCCGGTCGTATATAAGACCTGTTCAATTCCCAGATCATTTTCATCAAAGTTTCCTGCCACACAGCCATCTACCCAGGTATCGGATATGATATAACCGCCGATTCCTTTATCACTGCTCTGACATACCTTGGCTGTATAGTCCTTTTTCCATGATTCATTTTCAAACTTCCAGAAAACACCATCTAAGAAAACCTGCTCCGCATCATTTCTTCCGTTTACTGCCGCACAGGTCAATGCAGGAAGCGGATGCACATTATCATCTTTATCAAAGCCTGCATTTACAAAATTACACATATCCATTACGTTTCCGCCGGATGGAATTAATGTCTCCACCTCTTCATTTGGATCGTATTTCAATGTTACCAGCATATACTTTTTATTTGAACCGGATTTATCTCCATCCGGGCCATCATTATCACTGTATACACCGGCAACTACAACTTCCGGGAAGCCATCAAAATCAATATCACCTGCTGCTACAGATGCGTAACGCATATATACACTGCATGTATCCTTATCCATTACATACTTATTCATCTGCTGTGGTTTCTTGTTCTCTACCTTATAACAGGCAAATACAGAGCTTCTTTCCATCACTGTCATCGTGGATATTCGAATAGGAACCAACCAGAAGGATCTCATCTTTACCATCCCGATTGATATCCGAAGTTTCTATCGACATGTTGATCGTTGCTCTTGCTGTCTTACCATTATTGGTAAATTTACCTGCCATATCCGCTCCGGTATTTCCCATAAAACTACGAACCGGAATATTATCACTGATCGGCGATAAGGTGATTCCGTCCAGGATCATAATATACGGATCTCCACGTTTTGGAACATAGACTGCGATATCTTCATCTCCATCACCATCAAAATCTCCTGCCTTTAATGTAAAATAATTCTTATAGGCACTGTATTTTTCCAACTGATTATCCCGAAGCCAGTCATTATCATCACCCGATCCAAGGCTGAAGGTCTTTCTTAATTCCTGACCTTTACCGGATGCACTGTATCTTGCTACAACAAGCTGCGGATCTTTTCCCAGTGATGCGCCAACAAGTGCAACCATATTATCACGGCCGGTTCCATACGGATCATAACCGTCTACATTTACATACTTGACATCAGCTGCGCCGGATGCTGTACGGCTCTGCATAAATCCATTGTTGTTCCGTTTCGAATCCGGTCCAACATAATAGCCCTTGATATCCGAGCTTTTCGTATAGTTATACGTCTCAGCATTTCGGTTCTTTCCACTGGATCGATACCATAAAAATGCTTCCATCTTTTCATTAAATGCAGAATAGCCGGAACCGTATGGATTTTCACCGTCATTTGCATTAAATGAACTTGGTGTCGTCAGATTAAATCCATATTTATCCTTTCCGCTGTTATCTGCATTTGAGGTATCTGCCTGCGTGACCGCCTGCCCCGGCGGCTCATCCGCAAGAACTCTGACCGGATTTCCAACCCCAGGAAACATACCGATCACCATCGAAATCGAAAGCATTGCTGCCATCCATTTCTTTCCCCATTTTCTGTTCATGTTCTCATCATCCCTTTCTTACATAAACGTTATTCTTGTTTCTGAATGCTGTCTCTGCATCCAAACCTCCAGTTACATAATAATTATATCGAAATATTTGCCAAAAAGAAAGAAAAATAGATGCATTTTATAAATATATTCATCTTACAAACACAATATGTGTATTTATTCTGACAATTCGCGTTAGTTTGTTAGAAGCAGATACAATTTAAAACGCATAATGTTATGCAAATATTGTCGGATCAAATCATAAATTATACCCCTCTTGCTTCAAAAAAAGACATTTTCATATGATATCCTTATAAAAATATATCCCAAATTTCGGACATATCTTAAACTGTAACCTCATACGAAAATGTCTTATTATGTGCTCCAACTATTCTATTTTTTATTCATTAAACTGCTGTTCTATTATGAATGAATGCTATTCTATTTCCATTTTACTTGGTAAATAAATGCTGTCTTCTGATCACTTCTTACTTTGTAAGTAAATACTGTGTCTGATTACATCTTACTTTGTAAACAATGCTTCTATAAACACATCTGCGATTAACTGCTGTCCCACTGCAGTCGGATGATCATCTGGATCTATATAATTTTCTGCATTCTGATTATTAAGCACAATATCATTTGAGGAAACAAATGCTTCATAGCAATCTGCCAGTACAATATTCTTTTCTTTACATACTGTACGAATGATCGTATTTGCCTGACTGATCTTTTCTTCTGCATACTGGCCGATATTGACCGTTATCCCTCCTGCCGATATTTCATAATCCATATTACGATATGGATTATATAATGTCATGATTGCAATCCGGCAATCCGGCGAAGCCTTACGGATCAGATCTATACTATCTGAAAGATTATTATAAAACCGATTCAGATTATCTTCCGCAGACCGGTCTGCCTCCTCAAAGTCCCGGACAAATGTCTTTTTATTAATTTTTCCCCAAAGCGGAGAATCATCTCCTGCACCGGAATATCCATAAAAATAATCTTCATACTGCATAACAAAGAATTCAAACGGAAGAAGTGCATCATTCGTACCAATGCAAAATGTCACATAATCAGCATGGTCTAACAGATCTACCTTGCCTTTCTTGATATTTTGCCACATGTCGCCACTGAGCTGACCATTTACACCTTGATTACATTCGACAACCTGCATCCCCTGTTGTTTCATATAAGCAGCAATTCTTGCAGAAAATCGTTCATTCTCTGCGTGTTCTAATGAATATCCATATGTAATCGAATCTCCCAATGCTACATATATAACAGAATCATCCGATACCTGCTCATCTAACTGCAACAATTTTGCATTATTCTTTGTCCGACCATGCAATCCCCAGACGATTGCAATAACACATGCCCCGGCTACTGTGATCAGTCCGGCAGCCTTCCATTTCTTCATATCGATCACCTCTGTCTTATATAATACTCCCTTATAATATAACACTATTTTATATTTACAGGCTAACGAATTAGCATTTTACATACCCGGCGCCAACCCGAAGCCTTTCGTATTATCCTAATCCGGTATAATCTCTATATATACCTGATCGTATTTGTATTTCAGTTCTTGCTTGATCTCATCTCGGACACGATGCAGAATGCTGATATGTATAACGTCTGTTTTATTTCCAATATATACTTCAACCCAAAGCTTCCGTCCGGTCTGGATAACATCTAAGAATGTAACCTCATAGGGATAATCATTCATATGTTTATCCACGATTCCACGTATCTGATTTAAGACATCTTCCTCCGGCGCAAATAAAATCAGATTTTTAATGCTCTGGAAAATCTCCTTTACCGGTTCTTTTATAAGGAGCAGTGCCATAATTACAGCTACTGCAGGATCAATATATGGCGTCAGAAACCGAAATCTCGTTGTAAACAATATCATCTGAAATGCAAATGCTACGGCTACTCCCATACTGCTTATAACATCAAGCTTCCACATATAAAGCTCAGCTTTGATCGTCGTAGACTCATACTTTTTACTGTAATGGCCAAGCAACAGATACATGCCTGCACAGCCAAGACATACAAGCAATTCAAATATAGCAATACTGCCGGCATCAACTTCATGTCCACCATGTAATAACAGCTTTATATTTTCAACCATTAGATTGCAGGTAAGTGCTAATAATACACTGTACTTTACCAGTAAAAACAACGATTCTACCTGTGCATATCCATATGGATGCTTCTCTGTCACCGGTTTATAAAGCAGGGGCACAAGCACCAGAAACGGTCCGATCATCACTAAATCCGCTGCATCAAACAAACAATCAGTCCACAAAGAATGGGAATGGGTAAACCATGCCATCACACCTTCCGCTACTATAAACAATACACTTCCAAGAAATGATAGTTGTAATATTCTCTTTTCAATCGTCAGTTTCTCTTTCTTTTCCCTACGTTCTTTCTTTTCCCTACGTTCTTTCTTTACACTGTCCTTTTTCTTCGTACTATTATCTGTCTTCATCTGTTTTCTCTTTCTTACTTTCATCTTTTTCTATTCTTCAATCTCACAACTACCACTATAACACAAAAATCCCGCCCGGCATACACCAAACGGGATTCTTTGTATTGTTCACAATTATGTGCAAACATATAATTTTCATTATTAACAAAAAGCCCCTGTTACTGCAATATAACAGTAACAGAGACTTTTTATTATTGACTATTATAATTCACGTTTTCGTGCAGTCTATTATTTGTTAGCGATTGCAGCCTGAGCAGCAGCAAGTCTAGCGATAGGTACACGGAATGGTGAACATGATACATAATCAAGACCGATCTTGTGGCAGAATTCAACAGATGAAGGATCTCCACCGTGCTCACCACAGATACCGATATGAAGCTTTGGATTAACTGGCTTGCCAAGTTTAACAGCCATATCCATGAGCTTACCAACACCAGTCTGATCAAGCTTAGCAAATGGATCATTCTCGAAGATCTTAGCATCATAGTAAGCATTTAAGAACTTACCGGCATCATCTCTTGAGAAACCAAATGTCATCTGTGTAAGGTCGTTAGTACCGAAACAGAAGAAGTCAGCTTCCTTAGCAATCTCATCAGCTGTAAGAGCTGCTCTAGGGATCTCGATCATTGTACCAACTTCGTACTTAAGCTCAACACCAGCAGCAGCGATCTCAGCATCAGCTGTCTCAACTACTACCTTCTTAACATACTTAAGCTCTTTAACTTCACATACAAGTGGGATCATGATTTCTGGCTCAACATTCCAATCTGGATGCTCTTTCTGAACTTCGATAGCTGCACGGATAACAGCCTTTGTCTGCATCTTAGCAATTTCTGGATATGTTACAGCAAGACGACATCCTCTGTGACCCATCATAGGGTTGAACTCATGAAGTGAGTTGCAAAGTGCCTTGATCTCTTCTACTGACTTATTCTTAGCCTTTGCAAGCTTCTCAATATCTGCTTCCTCTGTAGGAACGAACTCATGAAGAGGTGGATCCAGGAATCTGATAGTAACCGGGTTACCTTCAAGTGCTTCGTAAAGAGCCTTGAAATCTCCCTGCTGATATGGAAGGATCTTATTAAGAGCTTCTTCTCTTTCTTCTACTGTATCTGAGCAGATCATCTCACGGAATGCTGCGATTCTTTCTGGATCAAAGAACATATGCTCTGTACGGCAAAGACCGATACCTTCTGCACCAAGCTCACGAGCCTTCTTAGCATCTGCTGGTGTATCAGCATTTGTTCTAACCTTAAGTGTTCTGTACTTATCAGCCCATGCCATAACACGACCGAATGTACCTGCGATTGAAGCATCAACTGTCTTAATAACTCCATCGTAAATGTTACCTGTTGTACCATCGATTGAGATAAAATCTCCCTCATGGAACTCTTTGCCTGCAAGTGTGAACTTCTTGTTCTCTTCATCCATGATGATATCGCCACAACCTGATACACAACAAGTACCCATACCACGAGCAACTACAGCAGCATGTGATGTCATACCACCACGAACTGTTAAGATACCCTGTGCTGACTTCATACCTGTGATATCTTCTGGTGATGTCTCAAGACGTACAAGAACAACCTTCTCGCCCTTAGCTGCCCATGATTCTGCATCGTCAGCTGTAAATACGATCTTACCACAAGCAGCACCCGGTGAAGCACCAAGTCCCTTGCCCATTGGTGTAGCTGCCTTAAGAGCTGCTGCATCAAACTGTGGGTGAAGAAGTGTATCAAGGTTACGAGGATCGATCATTGCAACTGCTTCTTCCTCTGTCTTATGTCCTTCATCAACAAGGTCACAAGCGATCTGAAGAGCTGCCTGAGCTGTTCTCTTACCATTACGACACTGTAACATGTACAGCTTCTTGTTCTCAACTGTGAACTCCATATCCTGCATATCATGGTAGTGATTCTCAAGAGTCTCACATACCTTAAGGAATTCTGCATATGCTTCTGGGAATTCCTGCTCCATCTGAGCGATTGGCATTGGTGTACGAACACCGGCAACTACGTCTTCGCCCTGTGCATTGATAAGGAACTCACCCATAAGCTTCTTCTCACCTGTTGCAGGGTCACGAGTAAATGCAACACCTGTACCAGATTCATTATTTAAGTTACCGAATACCATAGGCATTACGTTAACTGCTGTACCCCATGAATAAGGGATATCGTTATCTCTTCTGTATACGTTTGCACGTGGGTTGTCCCATGAACGGAATACAGCTTCGATAGCTAACTTTAACTGCTCAACTGGGTCTGAAGGGAAATCTGTTCCTAACTGGTTCTTGTATTCAGCCTTGAACTGCTCTGCAAGAGTCTTAAGATCAGCTGCTGTAAGTTCTACGTCGAACTTAACACCCTTCTCTTCTTTCATCTTATCGATGAGCTGCTCAAAGTACTTCTTACCAACTTCCATAACAACGTCTGAGAACATCTGAATGAAACGTCTGTAAGAATCATATACGAAACGCTCGAATGCTGGATCTGGGTTGTGTGCGATCATTGCAGCAACAACTTCGTCATTTAAACCAAGGTTAAGGATTGTATCCATCATACCCGGCATAGATGCTCTAGCACCTGAACGAACTGATACTAATAATGGATTCTCAAGATCTCCGAACTTCTTGCCGTTGATCTCCTCCATCTTCTTAACACCTTCCATAGCCTGTGCCATGATCTCGTCGTTGATCTTACGACCATCTTCATAGTACTGAGTACAAGCCTCTGTTGTGATTGTGAAACCCTGTGGAACTGGAAGACCAATTGTTGTCATCTCTGCAAGGTTTGCACCCTTACCACCGAGAAGATTACGCATGGTCATGTCGCCTTCGCTAAACATATAAACCCACTTGTTTGCCATTTGTTTATTACCTCCTACGTATCTAATTAAATATATGCTGAAAAAAGCCTGCTTTAGGGCAGAATTTTCCCACCACTCTGACGTGATTATATCATATGACCTAATAATATTAAACCATTTTTTTCAATTTTTTTCTCTTTTTAACCGCATATTCCGGAATCTTTTTCAAAAAGAAAGAGACATCCGCCAGATAATGTTCTTTTCCGACAAATGTCCCTTTTATTTTACAGATTCGATCAACCGGATACTCTATCTGAGATATTGATTCATTTCGTCTGATTAATATTCGAATTTCTTCTCAAAATATGCCTTCAGATCTTCGATCTTTACTCTTTCCTGCTCCATGGTATCTCTGTCACGGACAGTTACAGCACCATCTTCTTCTGAATCAAAATCATAAGTTACACAGAACGGAGTTCCGATCTCATCCTGTCTTCTGTAACGCTTACCGATATTTCCTCTGTCGTCGTATTCACAGTTGTAGTATTTGCATAATTCAGCATATACCTTTTCTGCTCCCTCGCCGAGTTTCTTGCTCAGTGGAAGGACACCGATCTTAACAGGTGCAAGTGCAGGATGGAAATGTAATACAGTTCTTACATCCGGCTTCTCCTCTGTTCCGATATTTTCTTCATCATATGCAGCACAAAGGAATGCAAGTGTTACACGATCAGCACCAAGTGATGGTTCGATAACATATGGAATGTATTTCTCTTTCTTCTCATCATCAAAATAATCCATTGGTTCGCCGGATACAGTCTGATGCTGAGTCAGATCATAATCCGTTCTGTCTGCGATACCCCAAAGTTCACCCCATCCAAATGGGAATAAGAACTCTATATCTGTTGTTCCCTTGCTGTAGAAGCAAAGCTCTTCCGGTGAATGATCACGGGCACGCATCTCTTCATCCTTGATACCAAGGTCTTTTAGCCAGTTGATACAGAAGCTTCTCCAGTAATCAAACCATTCAAGGTCTGTTCCCGGTTCACAGAAGAATTCCAGCTCCATCTGCTCAAACTCTCTGGTACGGAACGTAAAGTTACCCGGTGTGATCTCATTACGGAATGACTTACCGATCTGTCCGATACCAAACGGGATCTTCTTTCTGGATGTTCTCTGTACATTCTTGAAGTTTACAAAGATACCCTGTGCTGTCTCAGGTCTTAAATATACTGTGTTCTTTGCATCCTCTGTTACACCCTGGAATGTCTTGAACATCAGGTTAAACTGTCTGATACCTGTAAAATTATGTTTTCCGCATGAAGGACAGCAGATATTCTTTTCTTCGATAAAGCTCTCCATTTCTTCATTTGACCAGCCATCAACGGAACCTTCGATCTCCATGTTATTCTCTGCCATGTAGTCTTCGATCAGTTTATCTGCACGAAATCTTTCATGGCACTCTTTACAGTCCATCAAAGGATCTGCAAAACCGCCAAGATGTCCGGATGCTACCCATGTCTGTGGGTTCATCAGGATCGCACAGTCAACGCCTACATTATATGGATTCTCCTGTATGAACTTTTTCCACCAAGCCTTTTTTACATTGTTCTTTAACTCAACACCAAGGTTACCGTAATCCCATGTATTTGCAAGTCCACCATAAATCTCTGAACCCGGATATACAAAACCTCTGTTTTTTGCTAAAGCAACGATCTTGTCTAATGTCTTTTCCATAATGTCCTCCATTTATATTTCATCTTTATATTTGTACGTTATTGTACCTTCTCTCCCTGTTTTTTTCAAGACAGGGATTCAATTATTTCTACAGAATTGAATTTTCGGTCTACATATACCGCTAGAAATTCCTTTGCGATCATCATAAGTTCTTCCAGCACGCTGTCTGAAACCGTGAAATTATACAGATTTCCAAGCATTGCTCCATTAATATACTGAAGCACATATCTGGCGTCCTCTGATATATGGATACTTTTCTTAGCCTTGCTCCGGCAGTTCTCACACAGGATTCCACCGGATAAGGGATCAAATATCCGTGTCAGCCTATCGCTTCCACAGATCGGGCAATGAAAGCTCTGCAGTCCCTGTCCAAAGATATCCATGATCTTCAGTTCATATACACAACGGATCAGTTTCACCGGCAGCAGTCCTTTTTTTAATGCATTCAGGCTGACAAACAGCAGATTCAGATAATCTGCCGACCGGTCACCTTCTCTTGTAAAATATGACATCATCTCACAAAAGTAAGATCCGTAACAGTATTTGTTCATATCAAAGGTCAGTTCATGAAAATATTCCTTTGCATCTACGTTGATAAGTGTATATGCATTTCTTCCCGGATATACAGTAAATGCTCCCATGACAAACAGCTGCGTCTTTGAGATCAACTGGCTGCTTGGTCGTCGGACTCCCTTTGCAAATGCTGTGATCTTCCCCTGCTCTCTGGTCAGTATAACAAGCCGTCTGTCATATTCTCCCTGAAGACCGGAGGAAAGCACGATTCCGTTTAATACTATCTCATCCTTCATGATTCATCCATCTTATAACCATAATTTCGAAGAAGGGTATCGGTATCCCGCCAATCCTTCTTCACCTTTACCCAAAGCTTCAGATTCACATGTGTATCTAATAGCTGTTCAATGCCATACCTTGCATTGCTGCCGATCTTTTTCAGCATTGCGCCCTGTTTTCCGATAATAATACCCTTATGGGAATCCCGCTCACAGATGATTGTTGCATCTATATCCATAAGCCGTCCATTCGGACGTTCCTTCATCGAATCAATAACAACCGCAATTCCGTGTGGAATCTCTTTATCCAGAAGTCTTAAAGCCTGCTCCCGGATCAGTTCGGATACGATCTGTCGCTCCGGCTGATCGGTGATCGTGTCTTCATCATAGAACTGTGGTCCGTATGGAAGGTATTTGAACAGCGTCTTTATCAGTTCATCTTTGTTCTTTCCCTTTAATGCCGATACCGGAACGATCTCCGCATGACTGCAGGCATCCTTATAGGTCGAGATCGCCTTGAATACTTCTTCTTCACTTACCGCATCGATCTTATTTACCACAATGATGATCGGTGTCTTAACACGTTCTAACTGTTCAATGATATACCGTTCTCCTGCTCCGATAAATGTCGTTGCTTCAACGATCCACATAACGACATCTACTTCATTTAATGTTCCCTCTGCCACCTTTAACATATATTCACCAAGCTTGTTCTTGGCCCTGTTGATTCCAGGTGTATCGAGGAAAACAATCTGTCCTTCATCCGAGGTATACACGGTCTGAATACGGTTTCTTGTTGTCTGCGCCTTACTGCTCGTTATAGCGATCTTCTGTCCGATCAACTGATTCATCAGTGTGGATTTACCTACATTTGGTCTTCCTATGATCGCAACAAATCCTGATTTGTATGTATCGTTCATACTTCTCCTTCCATACTCTGTATGTATTCATGTTCTCCATTCGGCACAGAATTCTGTAACCTGCCGGAGAACTATTTACAAATCTATATACTTCTATCTTCTTTCGTTACTTCTGTAAAAACTATAGATCTTTTACTTCTTTAAACTTTGCCCGATTCTGTTCGATCTTATCTTCCCCACCGATTGCACAGATAACCCCGCCATCTGTGATCGCCCGGATCACAGGTGCCAGTGAACGGATCGTTTCTACATTTGCAGTAAGCACCTGATCACGTTCTTTCTGAAGCTGCTCATCTGTAATACCTGCAAAGTAACAGGTCTGGCTGAATGCTCCTTCTGCTGATGGTGTCATTGGAGAATCTAACTTCGCGATCGCACCGATCAGATATTTGGTCATATCTCTGTCGCTTGCATCAAAGCCTGCCACATAGTCTGCTGCCTTCTTATAGATATCATATGTCTCCATCAGGTTCGGATCTCTGTAGGATGTAAAATACCCCATTCCTGATCTGGCAAATGAACACATAGCTCCATATGCCCCACCCTTTACACGGATATTCTCCCAGAGATATCCATAGGAGAAGATCACCTGTAGGACTTCCAGTGCTCCGGTATATTCAAATCCTTTTTCTTTATAATTTCCTGCGAGAGCCGCATACTGTACCTGGCTTGCTGTCTTAAAGGCTTCGTTCTTAACAGCTTTTTTCATCACACGTTTTTCTGCAAAAGCAGGTCTGGTCGACAACTTTCTTGCAAACGCTTCAATATCTGCGCCCAATAATTCCTTGATATCATTGTCACCTGTATAAGAGATTGTTACCGCTCCTTTTCTGAGGATCTCGGCAAGCGTTGTCTGCAGCTTCTCAATGATCGCATCTGCATTCTGCTCAAAATCCTGATCCAGCTCCTGTAAGAAATCATAATATCCGATTCCCTCTGTCATATCCTTAAATGCCATCACATCTGAGACATACGACATCGCGCGTGTTGCAGATGTGATATGCCCTGAAGATATCAGATCAGTCTTAAGTCCGGCCTTTTCTTCCGATATAATCTCTTTCAATCTCTTCTTATCCGAAAGCTTCGATGTGAACAGGATCTCCTCGATCAGCTTCAGACCTTCTCCAAGCTTGTCATACATGGCCTTTGTCTTAACGGAGAAGAATGAAAGATGATCCTTCCCGCCATCCTTATACATGGCTCCTGTAGAAAATCCGATACCACCGGTATGGAAATTGATCTGATTGGACAGTTCACCATATGTGTAATGCTCTGTATCCACATATTTGAAAATGTTAGTGAGCAGCTCTGCATATGGAACAAACTCTGCATCCAGATCATTGATATCAAATATAAACTCCAGATAACCGATTCCGTTAGTAAAGATATCATGACTTATTAATGGCATACCATAAATGCTGTCCTCACGGTTCTTTAACGGATGGATCTCTTTTCTGATATCAGAAATATTAAGCAACGGAACCTTCTCCATATCCTTTGCCGGAGATGGTGTCTCCTGATATAATTTTAATTCCTTTGTATCTGATACAACCTGTTCAAGCTCATTTTCCGTAAGAGAGGCCTTATAGTCCGCAAGCTTCTGCTTCTCTGCTGCATCATTCTCCTTATCAAGCCCCTTCTTCGGCTTCATAACAAAAATCATACCAAAGGTATTCTGAACCAGCTTTTCCCAGATCAGTTCTTCAAAATATCCGGTTTTCAGACTTTCTTTCAATTCATCATATACTTCATTTAACTTAAACATTTCAAGTGCAGATGCATCATCATACAGCCATGTATTAAATGCATCCAGACCCATCATAAGCCCCTTCGGAAATCTGCCGAAGTTTGCTTCCTTATGTTTGAACTCAAAATTATTGATCGCAGCCTCGATCGAAGTCCGATCGATCGCCTTTCCTTCTTCTCCATGCCCGGAAAGATCAGTCAGTGTATCCCTGATCACTGACACAAAACGTTCCTTATCGGACATATTTGCATTTCTTGCTACGATTGAAAAGATTGTCTGCCGGATCCCATCATCAAAGGAAGCAAAGACATCCTCTCCGATCCCTGCATCTACTAATGCTTTCTTCAAAGGTGCGCCCGGAGCGTCCATAATTGCGTATTCCAGTATATTCATGGCAACGGACTGCTTCTTATCAAGGCTGCTGCCAACTACCATATTATAGGTTAAAAATGTCTGATTTTCTTCGCTCTCATTTTCTGCGATTGAATAAAAGCAGCTCTCATCCTTCATCTGTTCATAGGCTGTCTGCACAGCGATCGTAGAATCAATCTCTCTATAATCAAAGCTCGAGAGATACTCCTTATCGATATAGTCCAATTCCTTATACATATCAAGATCACCATACAGATAAATATAACTGTTTGACGGATGATAATACTTTCTGTGAAAATCAAGAAAACGTTCCTGACTTAATGTTGGAATCGCTGCAGGATCACCACCGGATTCATTCTTGTATGGTGTGTCAGCAAGAAGAAGTTTTTCAATCTTTGAATACATCTGCTGTTCCGGAGATGAAAATGCACCCTTCATCTCATTAAACACAACACCATTATAGATCAGCTCTCCTTCTACCGTTTCAAGTTCATAATGCCAGCCTTCCTGACGCATGATCTCTGCATGTTCATAAATATTCGGATAGAATACCGCATCCAGATAGACATCCATAAGATTTTCAAAATCCTTTTCGTTACAGCTTGCGACCGGATATACCGTCTTATCAGAATATGTCATTGCATTTAAAAACGTATTTAATGAACCCTTTGCCAGTTCTACAAACGGATCTTTTACCGGATATTTTCTGGAACCGCATAATACCGAATGTTCCAGAATATGCGGAATACCGGAATCATCATACGGCGGTGTCCGGAATCCGATATTAAACACCTTGTTCTCATCATCATTTGCAATTACAAGCACTCTGGCCTTTGTCTTCTTGTGGCTTAAGATATAACCTGTTCCATTTACTTCAGGGATCTTTTCTTCTGTTATAATGTCATACCCTGTTAATTCTTTTAAGTCTCTCAATCTGATGTCTCCTTTATTTTTCTTTATTCAAATGAAATGTCTCCGGAAGCAGCTCTTCTACCGAATACATCCGATATTCCTGTTTATTCTTTGCTACAACGATCACGCAGTCATGCTCGGCAAATTCGGCAATGACCTGTCTGCATATCCCACATGGATAAGTATAGTCACATTCTCCGTTCTTTAGTCCGCCAACGATCACGATTGCAGACAGTTTTCTGCATCCTTCACTGACGGCCTTAAAAACAGCCGTCCGTTCCGCACAGTTTGTTGCCCCATAGGAAGCATTTTCTATATTGCATCCTGTATAATAACTTCCTTTCTCCATCTTTATACAGGCTCCCACCTGAAAATTCGAATATGGCGCATATGCCTTTGTTCTTGCCTGCATCGCAAGCTCGATCATCTCTGAAATCTCGTTTTCATTCATACAAATTTCCTCTTACTTCCTGTTACATGGAACTAACAGTACCACCCATAAATATAGCCTATTTCCCATGTGTTTGCAATGCGATTCTGGCGTATTCTAACTGCAAACTATACAAAACAGATTGACAGTGGTCTTACCTATTATTACACAAGACATTCTCATTCTATCCTCATGTAGCGGTACATAAGGCAGCAAAATACGCTGCCCAAGTACCGACATTCGTAACTGAGACCTTAGCTCGACTTAATCGAGGTTAGTTCGAAGTTACACAGAGTGGATAGGCTTGTTACATAATAGTAAGACCACTGTCAATCTACTATTTAAAATTTCTACTCTCTATTTAAAAATAAATCATTATTTCAAATTCACCGTCTTCTGTTTTTAAACTTCCGTGGTAGCCAAATATCTGCATGATCTCCTGCACGATGCTCAATCCGATTCCGCTTCCGCTTCTGCCGGTTCTTGCTTCGTCTCCCTTTACAAATGGCTTCCATAACTCCTCCGGATCGGTTGTAATCGACTGTTCCATCGGATTGCTAAGGATCAGATGATCTTCCTTTAATACCAGCCGGATCACACTTCCTTTCAGTGAATACTTAATTGCATTTACAAACAGATTCTCTAACATATGGGAAAGCATCAGCGGATCACCTTTTACCGTACAGTTTCCTGACATTCTTACCTCCAGACCTTTTTCATCCAGAAGATTCTGATACCGTTCCTGTAACGGCTCCCATATCTGTTCGATGCTTACAGACTCTGTCTGTAACGCTTCCATTTTACCAAGCTTGATATACTCGCTTAACTGACATAAAAGTTCATTCATGTAAGATGTATTTTCCAAAATAACATCTATGTAATGCCGGCACTCTCCTGTCTGGTTTAACTGTTTCAGATTCTCTGCATACCCGGAAATTGCCATCAATGGACTTTTTACATCATGTGCAAGTGCTGTAATAACCGTTTCTTTTCTCTCTGCATCTTCCATCTGTGAAAATGTCCGTCTACAGGATATAAACGCAGTCAAGATCGTTGCAATTATAATGAGAAATACAACTGCAAGCCCTCCATAAAATAACCAGATGCCTTCTGTATGCCAGCCAAATGGATCTGCATACATAGCGGATACGATATAATATATATCATTGTCAAAAACAACATACTGACTTTTAAAATAATAGTTTCCACCCAAACAACCACTTATACTCTCTGTTATATCTGCGGGATGTGCTCCATAAGTCTCCATCTTAGCCAGCAAATACCTGCTCGTCTTACTATACTGATTGGCATCATCTACTCTGCCATGAAGACTCCATGCAAATTCCCCTGCATCAGCATTTTGAACCACCTGCCGGAAAGAAGGCATAATCGGTGAATACATCTGTACTTCGGACTGCATCTGCTCCATATCATCCTCTATATCCTGTACCTGTTGTTCTAATTTTTCTGTATCATTTTCGTCTGTATGCTTCGTAGTTTCTGTTTCTTGATTTTCATCTGCAGCATTTACACCGTCTTTTTCTTCTATATTGTCTACTGCATCTGAGCTTTTCAAATGCCGCCTGTAAACTGCTGTCAAAAAATATGGTGTATTTTCCTCCGCAAAGATCTCCTGTATTCTATTACGGGCTTCCTCTATATCTGTCATACCTGCAATATCTTCCTGACATTCAGCCAAACTTGCACTGACACTATTTGTTGATACCTGAAAATATTCTTTTAATTCCAGATTGACCTGATTTCTGTAATAACCGATCACCAGCAGATACAATATTATGCTGACTGCTATAATGCCAGATGAAATCCATATCCATTTTCTTTTTATCTTTTGTCTTTTTCTTTTCTGCCGCTCCGACAATAATGCATTTCTTTTTTTATCATTCTTTTTGTTCTTTTTCATCGTCGTCACCCCGTATCTGATATCCATTTCCTATCACTGTTTTAATCTGCTTTCCTGCACTTCCAAGATGTTTTCGAATCTTTCGAATGTGATTATCCACACAACGATCACTGCCTTCATAATCATAACCCCATACACCGATCAGCAGCCGTTCTCTTGCCACAGTCTTATTTTTGTTCTCAAGCAACATCCGCAACAATGCAAACTCTTTTGGCGCAAGTTCTATTTCCTGAGAATCCACAAGGACCCTATACTCCGATGGCTTCATATGTATCCTGCCACAGACCAGCTCTCCGGTTCTGCTGAGATCCTTTGACCGTCTGATCAGTGCCTTGCATTTCGCATATAAGGTCACAAGAGAAAATGGTTTGATGATATAATCGTCACAGCCGAGATCATAGCCAAGCAGGATATCCCGTTCGGAACTTCTGGCTGTTAAAAACAGGATCGGAACCATGCTCGTCCTGCGCATCTCCCGGCAGATCGCAAAGCCATCCATTCCCGGAAGCATGATGTCTAACAATACAAGATCCACCCGTTCCGTCTCAAATAAATCCAGCCCATCCTGTCCGTTCTGTGCCGTCCGTACTACAATCTCATTTTCGCTTTCTCTGGTAAAATAATCTTTCACTACTTCGCAGATCTGTTCATCATCTTCAATCATCAGTATCTGATATGTCATATTTCTTACCTCCTTGCGCCTATCTTAACAGTGTCATATGACTTTTAAATGTTCTTACATAAAAAGCCTAAATAGAGTTTACTGCTCTATTCAGGCTTTCTTATTTGCTATAGTTTCTCCTCCACAGCTCGTTCCATATTCTGCATGGCACATTCTGTCTGCATGGCTTTCCCTCGTTCCTCTTCGGAAAGTCCGTCGGTTATGGAATAACATGCATCAAACAAGCCGCTCTCCATACATTGTTCGATGCCTTCCCCGAAGCAACCTGCAAATGCAACCACTTTTTTCTTCTGTGCTTTTGCAAGTTTTGCTACGCCTGCCGGAGTTTTTCCCATTAACGTCTGCGCATCCATCCTGCCCTCTCCGGTAATAACCAGATCGACATTTTTTATTCTTTCTTTTAAATGGATCTCATCAAATACTATATCAATTCCCGGTCGTAATCTTGCATGCAGGAACATTAGAAATGCATATCCAAGACCGCCTGCTGCACCTGCTCCCGGTGTCATACGATTTATTATGCTGTCCATCTGACACTTCTCCGGGTCTGTATTCATTTGTACTTTATCCTGCTTACAGCCTGACCAGTTCTGCTGTTCCACCAGATCTGCATAACGCACCATGGATTTCTCCATGTTCTCTACCATCTGAGCATCTGCTCCCTTTTGCGGTGCAAAGATATGGCTGCATCCATTCTCTCCAACCAGCGGATTTGTAACGTCACAGGCAATCTGAAATAAACATACTGAAAGCTCCGGTAACATATCTTCTATGTGAATCCCGCATACTTTGGAAAGTCCTTCTGCTCCATAGCAAACTTCATTCCCATATTCATCAAGGAAATGACACCCAAGTGCCTGCAGCATTCCAATCCCGGCATCATTTGTTGCGCTTCCGCCAATCCCTATAATAAAGCTCCGGCATCCATGCAGCATGGCATCCTTTATCATCTCGCCTACTCCATATGTAGTTGTATGCATCGGATTTCTGGCTGACTCCGATACAAGCGGAAGTCCTGCTGCCTCTGCCATCTCGATCAATGCCACTTTTTCTCCTGCTTCATCATAACTGATATAAGAAGCCTTTACGACCTGTCCAAGCGGTCCTGTTACATTAACTGTATGACGTTTCATGTTCGATTTTCCATAGGCGATCGCATCCATGGTTCCCTCTCCGCCATCTGCAACCGGAACCACTTCGATCTCACAATTCTTATAATTTTTCTCCAGACCTTTTTTAACCGCCATGCCTGCCTGAACAGATGTCATACTGCCCTTAAAAGAATCAACAGCCGCCAGAACCTTAAGCGGTCTTTCTCTCAATTTCAGATCATCCTGCAATATAGTGTCATGTATTTCACATGCTCGATTCATTTGAGAAGTCCTCCCTTGCAAATATCACACCGTTTATTTCCGGTTCAGATTATATCCGACAACTGCACCCACAATACCGCCAACGATATGTGCCATATTCGAGATATTGTCCTGTACTGCGATACCTTCATATACCTGCTGTCCGATAAAGATGATCGCAACCAGAATAAAGGATAACGGAATTTCGCCTGCTCGAAATCCGGTAAAGGACGCCAGCACGATAAATGCAAATACGACACCACTCGCTCCACAAAGTGCTACATTCCAGAAAAAGATGTAATTCACAATACCGGTCGCAAGTGCTGTTACACCGATCACTTCCAACATTTCTTTCGAACCATATTTTTCTTCTAACATCGGTCCAAGCAATAACAGATAGGAGGCATTTCCGATAAAATGACTCCATCCTGCATGCCCGAATACATGTGTAAAGAATCGCAGATATGTGAGTGGATTTGTAAGCGATGAATGATATGTCATAAATAATAACCGGGTACTTCCGCCACCGGTCAGTACCCCAAGCAGCGTTACAACAAAACAAATAAATACAAAGCCCAGCGTCACCGGCGCGTTAAATGTGATCTTTAATTTTCTCATCTGTATATACCTCCCCATATAGAATGAATAGCTTTATTATACCCTATTTATGTATAAATACAAAGAGCCGCTTCGACTCTTTTACCCCAGAACAAAATTGCTTTACAGAATAAATATTTCTATAAAACAAAACTACCGTCCATCCGGCAGTCTGATCATAGCAGTTTCAACTGACGATCAAATCTGTATCCGAATAAACGGTAGTCTTATATGTACTTCGCACATTCTATGCATCCGAAAAATCATTGCCTATACTATGGTCAGATGATTTTCCATCATGATATACCGATGAATTTACAGATTATATTCTTTCTTCGTATCAGCAAGTGCCGCATCCATACGCTCGATAACGGCTGCGATCTGTTCCTCTGTAATAACCGCTGTCGGCTCGAAACGGATACACTTGGAGTTTACAAGTGTTCCGGCTGTCATAACACCTCTTGAGAACAAGCCCTTTGCGATGCTGTAACCGATATCAGATGTAACAAACTCAACAGCAAGCATCAGACCTACGCCTCTGACATCATCGATGATCTCAGGATATTTTGCCTTCAGACTTTCAAGTCCTGCCTTTAAGATCTTACCTTTGCTTGCACACTGTCCTGGAATATCATTATCAATCATGTATTTGATCGTTGCGATCGCTGCCGAACAACATACAGGGTTACCACCAAATGTAGGAGAACCAAGTAACCATGGGTTGTCGATCAACTGCTGTACCCACATGGATGGCTTACAGATAATACCTGTGATTGGCATAATACCACCACCAAATGCTTTACCGAATGTCATGATATCCGGTGTTACGCCTTCTGCTTCGCATCTCCACATTGTACCGGTACGACCCATACCTGTCTGGATCTCATCAAAGATCAACGCTACACCATACTCATCACAGATCTGTCTTAACTCTGTCAGATATCCTTCCGGTGGAACGATAACACCAGCCTCGCCCTGAATTGGTTCAACGATCATAGCTGCAACCTTTTCACCAACAGCGATCAGGTTACGGATTGCCTTTCTTGCATCCTCTGCATTACCATATTCTACATGCTGTACCTGCTGTACCATAGGTGTATATGGAACTCTGTATGTATTCTTACCACCCATTGAGATTGCACCCATTGATTTACCATGGAATGCACCAACGGTTGAGATATACCATCTTCCGCCTGTTGCGATTCTGGCAAGCTTCAATGCCATTTCGACTGCCTCTGCACCACCATTTGTAAAGAAACAATACTGAAGATCACCCGGTGTGATATCTGCAACTGCCTTTGCAAGATATCCACGAAGCGGATCCAACAGCTCCTGTGAATGAAGCGCCTGATGATCAAGCTGTGCCTTTACGGTATCAAGGATCTCCGGATTTCTATGACCACATGTATAAATACCGAAACCACCAAGACAGTCAATGAATTCTTCACCATATAAGCCATCACATACACCGTCATGATCTTTCCACTCAAGCACTGCTGAGTTGGTAGATACTGACTTTCTGTATTTTAACCAGCCCGGGCTTACATAATTATCAAAATAATCTAATGTCTGTTCTGTCATTAATTTCTTTTCATCATCTGTTAATTCATCTGAATGGATATAACCAATTACCTTCTCCAAATCCTTACTTACCTGTTCATAACTCATATTAAAATCCTCCTTAAAATATATTCGTGTTATAATGTGTCTGTCTGATCCTGTATGTTACCTAACACAACCTTTCCATGAACATTTACAATCATTGATTGAAGTATAAATTATACGGCCATTAAACTGAAAAAAGGAGCCTGTGACCTGTTCACAAGCTCCTTTGCTTCTATGTCTGTATATTATCGTATCTCATGCTCTTTTTCAATTACTAATTTATACCATTTATCTACCATTTATCTGTTATATGTAATTAAATATAAGTATATTCAACTTATATAACCGACTTGTAATTCCATCGTCATACCTCTATCGAAGTATCATTTTCTACCCTATTTCTGTTATTCGCCAAATCAGTCGGTATTTGAAACGCATTAAAAAGCAATAAAAAACCGCCCACCTTCATTTTTCAGAAAGTGAACGGTCTGTTTTATCTAGTGTTCATACCAGCCTACAATACCCGGGTTCAGATTGATATTGATCTGCTTAACCTCCTGATATTCCTCGATACCATGAACGCCAAGCTCTCTGCCGATACCGCTCATCTTATAGCCGCCCCAAGGTGCTTCATTAAAGGTTGGGTTGTAGCAGTTGATCCATGTGATACCTGCGCGAAGCTCACTGATCACACGATGTGCTCTGGTTATATCGGAAGTAAATACAGCTCCGGCAAGACCATATACGGTATCATTGGTCATCGCAATCGCTTCTTCCTCTGTCTTAAAGGTCTGGATGCTGACAACCGGACCAAAGATCTCCTCACGGACGATCTTCATATCCGAAGTACAATTATCAAAGATCGTTGGACGTACAAAGTAGCCCTTTGCACATTCTCCTTCTGTATAGCGCTCACCACCTGTTACAAGTGTTGCGCCTTCCTCGATACCACTCTTTATGTAAGACAGAACTTTCTCCATATCCTTTTCCGTAATGACTGGTCCGATATCCGGATTGTTCACCGGATTGCCGATCGTCATGGCTTCCGCCTTTTTCTTTAATCTGGCAACAAATTCATCATGGATGCTTTCTTCTATGATGATTCTGGATCCTGCGGCGCATACCTCGCCCTGATTGAAGAAAATACCGATCATTGCCCACTCTACAGCGCCATCCAGATCTGCATCTGCGAAAATGACATTTGGTGATTTACCACCAAGCTCCAGTCCGATCTTCTTCACATTTGTAGCGGCTGCTTTCATCAGGCTCTGACCGACTCTGGTACTTCCTGTAAATGTGATCATATCAACATCGGTATTCTCGCCCATTTCCGTTCCGACCTCAGCATCACCCTGTAACAGATTGACGCAGCCCTTCGGAAGTCCTGCTTCTTCAAAGATCTCGAATAACCGGATTGTTGAAAGCGGAGCCTTTGGACTTGGTTTAAACACGATACTGTTTCCTGCTGCAAGTGCAGGAGCCAGCTTCCAGACAGACATCAAAAACGGATAATTCCATGGAGTGATCTGCGCACAGACACCGACCGGCTCTCTGGTCTCATATGAATGCATCTTGCCAAATCCATCATTTACCTCATATACACCACCATGCGGAGTCTTGCAAAGACCTGCGTAATAACGGAAGCAATGAATACCATCACTGATATCTCCTTCTGCTTCACGAAGCGGCTTACCATTATCCAGAGTATCCAGCATTGCCAGTTCATCGGCATATTTGTCGATCAGATCTGCGATCTTTAGAATCATATCACTTCTGGTCTGGGAATCCATATCACGCCACTCTCTTGTCTGGTAAAATGATTTCTTTGCCGCAGCGATCGCACGTCTGGCATCTTCTACACTGCTTTCATAGACCTGCGCGAGCACTTCTCCGGTCGCCGGATTGATAACGTCAAACGGCTTTTCCATACTTCCTGTTACCCACTCACCATCAATATACATCTTTTTTGGTTCCATATATCTTACTCCTCCTGATCAACTTTTTTGTCTGTCTTTTGCCGTTTTGTATTACTGCTTTAATTTGTTCCACATATCGTTGTAAACAGTCAATGTATCTGTATCAAGATTTCCAACAAATTCACCTTTTTCAAATACCTCAGCCGGTATATTCTTTGCTTCATTGTTCCTGTAATCTTCATTTGCCTCCACTGCAGTTGCATTCGCATTCAGATATGGGTATTCCGCCATAACCTTTGTAGCAACATCCGGATCACACATATAGTTGATGAATTTCATTGCATTATCATAGTTCTTGGCACCCTTTGCGATTGCCCAGTTATCAATGAATTTATATGCGCCCTCTTCAGGGAATACAATCTTGATCGATGGGTTCTCATCCATAGCAAGCGCTACTTCAGCAGCCCAGCAGTAACCAACATTACAATCTCCGCTGATCAGAGATGACTTTGGACTGTCACTGTCATATACTGCGATATTATCCTTTAATGTCAGAAGCTTCGTTTCAACCTCGGCAAGCTTTGCTGTATCTGTTTCATTCATGCTGAGTCCCATGCTTCTCTCCGTCATACCGATAACTGCTCTATAGTCATCCAGTGCTACGATCTGTCCTTTTAATGAAGGATCAAAGAGATCTGCGTATCCCTTAATATCTGTTGATACCTTGTCGGTGTTGACTGCGATCGCTGCCACACCACCCTGATAAGGAACGGAGTAGACATTGCCCGGATCATATGTAGGATCCAGATACTGACTACCAATATTTGACAGATTGGTAAGTGCATCCTGATCCAACTTCTCAAGCATTCCCTGAGCGATCATGGATTCTACCATATAGTCACTCGGCTGTACGATATCATAAGTTCCTTCATCCTCTGATTTTACCTTTGCAAGCATATCCTCATTGGATGAGAATGTTGATACATTTACTTTAATTCCATATTCTTTTTCAAAATCCTTAATTACTTCATCCGGTACATACTCTGTCCAGATGAACAGGTTTAACTCTCCGTTTGTACTGTCTGCTTTCTTACCACAGCCTGTGATATTTACTGCTGTCATTGCAAGAACAAGTGATAATGCAATACTTACTGCTCTTTTTCTGTTTTTCTTCATAATTATGTCTCCCTTCTACTCTTGAACCTTGTTCGGTTACTTCTATAAATTGTTTACTGTTTCATTCTATACAGCTACTGTTTTTTCTTCTTAAACAGATTGCCCTGAGTCAGGACAACAAAAATGATCGTGCCTGCTAAGATCAGTGCTGATAACGCATTTACATCAGGTGCTACTCCACTCTTAATACTTGCCATAACCTGTAACGGATAAGTCATCGTATTACCATTTACAAAGTAGCTTATGATAACGTCATCAATCGATAACGTAAATGCCAGTAATGCACCGGCTGTAATGCCGGGTCTTAAAACCGGAAGTGTGATCTCCCAGAATGTACGGATGCGGTTAGCTCCCAGATCCATACTTGCTTCTTCGATCGAAATATCATAGCCGGATAATCTTGCCCTGACATTGAAGATAACATATGGCACACAGAAGGTAATATGTGCAATGATCAATGTAAGCATACCTCTTGGGATCGAGACCTTTGCGAATACAGTAAGTAAGGATATACCCATTACAATCTCAGGAATAACGACCGGGATATATAAAAGTCCGTCTATGATCCCTTTTCCTTTGAATTTATATTTGTACATTCCGATCGCACCAAGCGTACCTATAATCGTTGAAAGTACAGTTGTGACCAATGCTATGATCATCGTATTGCCAAAGGATGTAAGAAGCGACTGATTTTCAAACAATTTCACATACCAGTCAAATGTAAACCCCTTCCAGGTCAGATATGGTTTTGATGTCGTTGCATTAAAGGAATTCACTACAACAACTGCAATCGGCATAAACAATACAATATAAATCAGAGAACAAAAGATCTTTGAAAGAATACTCTTTGTTCTTACTTTTGCTTTTCTGCTCATCGTTTACACCCCCAGACTATCCATATCGCCGCCTGTCTTCTGGTACAGTTTGACGAGGATCAATGTGACAACAATTAATATGATGGATAAGGCTGCACCAAGAGGCCAGTTATTTCCACTCTTGAACTGGCGCTCGATCAGGTTACCAATAACATCTGCATTTCCACCACCTAAGATATTCGATACAAAGAAATATCCAAGACATGGGATAAATACCATGATACAGCCGGAGAAAATTCCGCTGGCTGTCAACGGCAGGATCACTTCAAAGAAAGTCCGCCAGCCCTTAGCTCCAAGATCAGAGGAAGCCTCCAGTAAAGTATGATCCAGCTTGCCGATCGCGGTATAAAGCGGAAGTACCATAAATGGGAACAAGCAGTACACCATACCAAATACGGTAGTTCCCTGATTATATAAGAGGTTCAATGGCTCTGATATCAGATGCAGCTTCATAAGCACGGTATTCAACCAGCCGGATGAACCAAGGAATGTTTTCCATCCATAGATACGAATCAGTGAATTCGTCCAGAACGGAATGATAACCAGCATATATAACAGATTCTTTGATCTGCTCTTTGTCCTTGCAATAATATAGGTAAACGGATATGCAAGCACGATACAGATCACGGTTGTAAGTAATGCGATCACAAGTGACTGAACATAGATCTTAATATAAGAACTGTCCGCCAGATGTTTGTAATTATCGAATGTGAACTGAAATGTTACATTGTAATACTGATCAATACTGCAAAAACTCATGACCAGTATATAGATGAGTGGAACTGCTACCAACAGGATCAGCCATAAGGTCACCGGCCCTACCATGATCGTTGCCGGAAGTGTCTTTTCTCTGAATCTCTTTTTATTCATATCAAACACCTCCTTATGCCAGTGTTATATTTTCCATACTCTGATAGAAGCTGTTATCCAGACTGTGGATCAATACCGCATCCTCCGGATTCCAGCAGATAAATACTTTGTCACCGGATTTTGGAAGTTCTTCGCCTGCCAGACGTTCCATCTTTACTTCATTTCCATTTGGAAGAACCGCCAGACATTTGACGACTGAACCAACATAGATATAATCCTTGACCAGTGCCGGTACGCTGAAGCCCTCTACCGGTTCTGCCGAAAAATGAAGCTTTTCCGGTCGAACAGAAACAGTTACAAATTCACCAACTGAAAATCCGGTGTTCTTTTCCTCTGTCTCGGTCACGGAACCGGAGGTTGTTACATCTCCATTTTCAATCCCTATAACCGCTTTTCCGTTTACGATCGATTTGATCGTTCCGTCAAATACGTTTGTCTCTCCGATGAAGGTTGCTACGAACTTGGTTGCCGGTCTTTCATAGATGTCTGTCGGTGATCCGATCTGATCCATGACACCATCATGCATAATAGCTATCCTGTCGCTCATCGTAAGCGCTTCTTCCTGATCATGTGTAACATAGATAAATGTGATATGTAATTTCTTCTGCAGCCGTTTCAGTTCCAGCTGCATCTGTTTTCTAAGCTTCAGATCCAATGCACCAAGCGGCTCATCCAACAGCAGAACCTTCGGACGATTGATCAACGCTCTTGCAATCGCAACTCGCTGCTTCTGTCCACCGGACAACTGACTTGGATACCGTTTCTCAAATCCGGATAACTGAACCATCTCTAACATCTCCGTTACCCGTTCTTTGATCTCTTTCTTTGGAACCTTTTTCATCTTAAGACCATATGCTACGTTGTCATATATGGTCTTATGTGGAAATAAAGCGTAACTCTGAAAGACAGTGTTTACATTTCTCTCAAATGGCTCTTTATCTTCAATCGGCTCACCTTCTACCTGAATGGAGCCTGTCGTCGGTTCTTCAAATCCTGCAATCATACGAAGCGTTGTCGTCTTGCCGCATCCGGATGATCCAAGCAATGTCAGGAACTCGCCTTCCTCTACCTGCAGATTCAGATCTTTTACAACATGATTTGTTCCGTATATTTTATTTACGTCTTTGATATCAACTATAACATTTGCCAAATCATATCACCTCTTTTTCAAATTTCTCTATAATGCTTTTTCTCCTCGTTCACCGGTACGGATTCGTATAGCCTCTTCGATATTTCGAATGAAGATCTTACCATCTCCGACATGTCCGGTAGCTACCTTTTCTCTGACATCCAGAATAATCTGTTCTACCTTGGAATCTTCAACTACTACTTCAACTCTTACTTTTGGAAGAAGATTGATCGTAGTTTTAAAGCCTTTAATCTCATTTACGCCCTCAACAGTTCCTTTCTGTGTTCCGCATCCCATAACGGTTGAGATCGTCATACCACCACAATTCTTCTCATCCAATATGCTTTTTAATACTTCCAGCTTTTCTGGTCTGATTATTAATATGATTTCTTTCATTCTTTCTTCCTCCAATCTGCAACATACAACTAATATAACAAAAAAGAGCCGTTCATCTCTGAACAGCTCCTTTGCTTGTTAACGAAAATATACTACTTTCAAATTAATTCTTCAATAGAACAGGATTACCATTTTTTTACTACTTTTATGGTATTAACTACTCTTTTTCTTTAATCAGTTTAAACATCTGAACACGGTTTCGGATTCCCAGTTTCCTGTAAATATTTAAAATATGCTTCTTTAGTGTATTTACCGTTATGGATAAACGGTCACAGATCTCCGTATTCTCCATTCCCTGCAGCAAAAGCTGCAATATGGTCTGCTCGCGCTTCGTCAGATCATAGGTCTTTACTGCCTGTGTCAGCGTCAGCTTCTCCTGGCTGGTCATCTGATTATTTCTGTCCTGTGACAACCGGTATGCCATATGATCCTTAAGCATATCCATCAGGAATACATCTTCATATGTAAAGTCCTCTTTACCAATCGTCCTATATAATGTCACCACGCCCAGAAAATGTTTGTTCCGTCCAAATATCATTTGTAACGCGTAATGCCAGTTATTTGGCTTATATACTCTTTGATAATATTCAGTTTGAACTCTTTTTTCATCCGATATGATATCAGTTTCCCGGTATACCATACTCCTGCCACTGAACATAATACCACGGCTGTAATCCATATTCTCATAAATATCTGACAAGTCTTCATCACAGTTGAGGAATACCGGACGTTCCAGATTTTCTTTCTCATTTGATGATGCCAGATAAAAATCTGCACTGTCAAAATCAATGACGGTCTTGATCTGTTCCAGAAACTGTGTCCGCATGGCATCAAAATCACCGATTGTGTAGATCTTGTATATGATACTGTTCATGACCAGCCAGTCATTTGTTTCAAGGGTCTTCACCAGTTTCACCTCCCTTGTATTTCATAAAACAAAAAAAGTACGCAACCGATGTAACACACCCTTGCGTACTTATTTTTTACTATTCTGTTGGTATGAAGTATAGCACAAAAAGATGATTTGTCAAGCAAGAAAATTCATCAGGCTATTTACTGAAATATCATCAGATTATTAACCTTGAATCTATTTCAAAAGCTTTTTTATCTGCATATCTGTTGCGATCGGATAAATATCATGCATATGCCGGATGATCATATTCCAGGACTCCTGCGGATCATCCTTGTAACAGGATGTTACATAATCATACCCATAGATATGTTCCAAGGACGAGTAAACCGCTACATCCCAGCCATACTCTAGCCCTTTTTTATTTACACGTTTTCTGAAGTCGCAATTACAAAGGTACATCTGCATCATAAGATTTGTGACAGCTCCATCAAATCCCTTTTCGCCGCCTTTTCCATATCCTTCCATTTTCTTCAGTTCGTTGGAATACAGTTCTGCATCCACATGTTCTTCCATGAAATGATCCATGATCTTTTTATTCTTATTCGGAGCTTTTCCATCTTCATACAGCGCATCAAAATCATATCCATCCCGTCTGTAATTGGCAAATACAGGAAGCCATTTTCTCGATATAAAACCTGCCTTTTTATTAAAAAACTTGCCATATACGATGTCATGTCTTCTTGCGATAACCGCCCGCCACATCCATGGATCTCTGTCAACATCCTCACACCACCAGTACTCCGGCACGGTTCGTTCTTCCAGCGAAAATCCCGGTATATCATTTCTAAAAAGCGGTAGGAAGCCAATCTCATTTATATACTCTATTGCCTCATCTACTGTGTGAATACATTCCGGATCATCCCAGGCTACACCATACATGATCCATTTGCCTGATTCTTTTTCCATGTTTATCTCCTGTTATATCACTACCCCATTACAGTGATCCACCTCTACTTATGTCAAGTAAAAGGCAAAAATTACTTTGACAATAATTGATAATAGCTTTTTATTTTAGTGCCACAATTTAAATTTTTTTATTGATTTGTGGCACTAACTTAAATTAATATTTACTTTTCCTAATAGAAAATCAACAATATTTATATGTGAAATACCATCTCTGGAATAATCGAATCTATCTAATGAAAATACATATTTAGGTGACGCATCGCTTATAGGCTTAAATGCTCCAAACTCCCGTTCAATCGTTTCCCTGCTTCCAAGATAATATGCTACTTGTATAAAACATTTTTTACGACCATAAATTGCAACAAAATCTATTTCACCCTTATATGTTTTTCCTGTAAACACCTCATAATCCCTTGAAACCAGTTCATTATAAATGATATTTTCTAAGAAAAATGTATCTTCAAAATTTACCAAATTCGTATTTATCATACGAAAGCCCGTATCAACAGCATACTGTTTTTCAATATATGACATTGCTTGCTTTCCAACAATATTGAATCTTTTCACCCGATCTATGAGGCATGCTTTGTCCATCTTGTCAAGATATCTGTATATTGTTTTACGGTCGAGACCTTCTTCATTTTGATTCTCGAAATAGCTTTGTATATTTTTACTGGAAAATTCTTTTCCAGCATTTGCCATAATATACCCTGCTATCTTTTCAAAATTCTGTCTATTTATTTTTGATTTATCAGTTATTATATCTCTATCAAGGATGCCCAAATATGTTTGTTCCAAATATCTTTTAATATCGCTTTCTTTGGAAAATGAAAATCTCAATGGAAATCCACCCCAATTGATATAATCAATAATAAATTCATCAGGGGGCTGATTTTTTCCTATTACTTTAATATATTCATAACTTTCAGCAAAAGAAAACGGCATTATCCTAAATTCAATACATCGCCCCACCAAAAGTGTTGCCATCTTGCCTGACAACAGTTTGGAATTACTGCCTGTAATGAAAATATCACAATTAATTGTAGCTCTCAGAGAAGCCAATACTTTTTCAAAACTTCTCACATGCTGAATTTCATCAAGAAATATCAGATATTTATCCATATCTTTGATTTGTTTTGTTATATAACTATTCAGCTTTTCAGCTGTACGAATTTTTTCAAACTGTAAATCTTCAAAATTAATCCTTATAATATGTGTCTTATCAAAACCATTTGAAACAAACTCTTCTTCAATCTGTTCAAGCAGAATAGATTTTCCACAACGTCTTACACCAGTTAAAACTTTTATCAGATCAACATTATAATATGGACGAATTTTTTGTAAATATCTTTCACGTTTAATATACATACACATTTACTCCTAAAAAAGATCACTATTATTATGCCACAAATTTGAAAATTTTCAAGATTTGTGGCACATATATTAAATCACTACCCCATTACAGTGATCCACCTCATGCTGAATAATCTGTGCCACAAATCCCTCAAATGCCATCTTTCTTTTTACAAAACCAGCATCCTGAAACTCTACCTCTATCTTCTTATACCGCGTTGTTTTTCGTTTTCCCTCTAATGACAGACAACCTTCTTCTGTTTCATAACGTCCGATCTTAGAACAGATCACCGGATTGATCATAATCATATCTACAGGTCCGGCACTTACAATGATCATATTTTTCTTATACCCGATCATATTTGCTGCCATTCCGACACAACGCTCACGATTTGCAGCTAATGTATCCCGAAGATCATTTACCACATTCATATCAAGCTGTGTTGCCGGAACGGATTTCTGTCCCAGAAAAAGAATATCTTTTACAATAGGTTTTACCATTTTCCATCCTCCATAAGTTCTCATTTATCTCTTCTATCTCGTCAAGATTTGTCACTGATTTGCAAATGACATAATATGCCATTAAAGCAACACAGTCATATGTACCACCTGTTCCATTCACTGAATAAACTTCCTGATTTCTTTACTTATCTCATCATATTTGTAGTCGTGGACATAATGCGGACAATCTAATTCAATATAGCTTGCATTGTCACAATCTGAAATATAATTTTCGGGAATACTTCTCCACTTTTCTTTTGTAAAACCGGTTCCACCGGAGCCGTCAGAAATAAACAATAACATCGGCACCTGCGGAATTCCGTTTTCTTTTACAATATTGGCATTCTGTTTTACAGCTTTTACTTCATCGATCATCGTTACAGTTGCAGTTTTTTGATAAAATACTGCTCTGTAAATCTCTTTTTCCTTTTCAGACAATGTTCCGGCTTTGATTGCATCGCTCTCGGCAAGGCTCGGTATCCATCTGGTGATTCCAAGTGCCGCACCATACTGCCCTAATTTCATAATAGGAATATTAATGTTCATTTCATCATAATAGTCTGGTACTGCCATATCCAAACCAACAATAGCCTCAACTTCTTCCGGATACTTCTGTACCCAGTATAAAGCCTCAAGTCCGGACATCGAATGGGGGCAAAGCACATATGGGCCTTTTATTCCGGCTTTATCAAGTGCCATCCTTGTTTCGCTTAACATCGTATCGATATCCCTGTTTTCGTCTACAACATCACTAAAGCCATAACCGAATTTTTCCACTACAACGATTTTATAATCATTGCTAAGCAGCGAATACAAAGACTTAAAATCCAATATTGGCGAGCAGGTTCCACTTCCGGACATGAACACAAGCGTTTTATAACCATCCCCCTCTGTATATACGCTCATCTTGTGCCCGTTGACTTCTACCAGTTCACCTAACGGAGTTAATAAATCCTTTTCTCTTGAACTGCATACTTTATGGCGAACCAATGATATTATCACGAATAATGCAATAACCGTGATTACAATCAATATTACTCTTAGAATATTTCTTAATATCTTTTTCATACTGTATCTCCCTTAATCAAGTGCCTGATACTTCCTGCCTCTATCCCCAATATGGAATAACCAATTGACATAAAGACTGCAACGCTTCCTACCCTTTTGCATACCAGCTTAAATATTCACAATGTAAAACATAATTGGTTCTCTGACTCCGCAGTGCCACACCATCGGCTGGGCGTACAACTGGAAGTTGAATTACTCTCTGACAAGTGCATACATTTTCATATCAATGATACTGCCACATTTCACAGCATTACTCTTTAATGTTCCTTCGTATTGAAATCCTGCCTTTTCCAATGCTCTACATGAAGCTATATTGTGAGCAAATGGTTCAGCAAAAATACGAATAATATCCTTTTTCTCAAACACATATTCACAAACCTGTTTGATTGCATTTGTCATATATCCATTTCCCCAGTAGGGTTCTCCTATGTAATAACCCATTTCAGCGGTTTTGCAATGGATATTATCCTGTCGAAATACTCCATGCTTCCAATCACTTTATCATCAAGTGTTATCGCAAATGCAAATGTATTGTCTTTATTCGCTGATAACATCGCCCGTATAAAATCTTCTGCATCATTTTCCGTGTACGGATAAGGCAAGCCATCCCTAAGGTTATTCAAAATTCTTAGATCATTTAAGTTTATTGCAAGATTGAATTTATCATCAATTCTCCATTTTCTTATAGTCAGATTCATATTTCTCTCCTCAAACTCTTATTTATCCAAACTGGAATGGAATAATAATATTAAACAGGAATGCAAGAACTATACTAACTGTTCCCATTATCGCAGAACTCCTCAATGTGTCTCTCTTCAAAACAATAAATCCAATAATAAAGACTATCACTTCCAAAACAGACCATGCACTAAAATATCCGAATCCATATACAAAGCACATATTGAACAATACTGCCAAAATCAGAGCCGACAGTATAAATGCCAGTTTGCTTTTTTCCTTTGCATACCAGCAGACAAAAGCCAATAATGGAGAAACAGCTGTAAATCCAACCCAAATCATTGCATAACTTCTTGGAAAAAATCCTGCAATATAGTTTGAATACAAATAGTAAGTTGCAACCATACCAACAAAGAATACAAAAACATTAATGCTTGCTCTTATTGCAGAATTGCTATAAATAGAAATACACAGTGCAATCAATACCCAGATTGCAAAACGCCCAAGGAAATTACTAATATCTAATACTCCATTTATTGCCATAAGCACACCTGGAAGTTCAGCTTGACGAAAATCCAGATATTTTGAAAAAAATCCCAAAGCTATTCCAAGGAACAATATAGCCATGGTATTTATAAGTTTTCTATTATTAGATATTGAATTTTCTGCATTCTTTATATCATTCAAAATTTTTATCATAATTACCCTCGCAAATCAAAATTCATCTGATATTTTCATAAAATTTCTGCAACACGATTGCCAACTCTTCCGGAGCTTCTATGTTTGCTTCATGACCTGTTTTCACAAGTTCATGGAAACAGGCGTTGTTCAAATATTGGCAAAGTTCTTTTGAAGTTTTTTTGTTTGCAGTGTCCTTCTCTCCACAAATGAGCAATACTGGGCAAGACACCTTATGCAGTGAGTCACTGAAATCCAATTCAGCCATCGTCCCGCACAGGCTGATAACATCCGCTTTTTTGAAACCCATTTTACTGAATGCCGAATTCGGCATAAGATGAAACAATATATTCTGAACTTTCAATAAGTTTTTTGGCATTTTATATTGTGCTGCAATTAATACGAGCGCCTTTACTTTATCTGGGTGGTCTATCGCATAATTAAGTGCCAAAACAGCGCCTAGAGAAAGCCCACATAAGACAATTTCATCGTTCACCTTGTCACATTCTGATGAGAATGCTGAATATAATTCCTTATATGTAACAGCTTTTCCCTTTAGCATCCCTGCCAAACTCAAATTGACACTACTTTCCGACACTTTCGTTTCCTTTATTACTCTGTTCCAACTGTCTGGTTTTTGTCCTAATCCATGCAAGTATAAATACTTCATATACTGTCGCTCCTTCAAACTGGAAATTTTTCAAATTATCAATTTCTAATTTCCGTACAGAGATTTATAAATCATCTGCTCTCTAATTGTTCGAAATGATAACGCGGCTTTCCAACACTCTTTTTTCCATACTCAATAGCTTCTGTAGGGCAATAACAAATACAAGCCATACAATGAGTGCATTGCTTTCCCCATACAGGCTTTCTGTCCTTAAGCGTAATGTTGTTCAATGGACAGTTCTTAACACATTGACCACAACCGACACAGGTAGCATCCGTACGAAATGCATCAGATTTCACAAAGAAATGATAAAAAATCGGATTTACCGGACCACTCATTAACCGGTCATAAAGATTGTTTCTTGGTACAGCGAACGGCTGCTCTGCCTTAATGTGCGCAATTATATCCATAATAGCAGGTTCCGCATTTCTAACAATCTTTCTTGCTTCTTCTGCTTTCGGTGCACCAAACATAGCAATATAATTTTCCGGCATAATAACCTGAGCTGTACCCATATACCATAAATGTTTTTGCTCCGCAAGGCGCTGATTATATTTCGCTGCATTCCCAATCTCGCCTCCACAGTCCATCACGAACCAAATGCGTTCTGCAGAAAGCAGTTTCGTTTTACAAAGCCACTCCGATACAATTTGTGGAATACGCCACGCATAAGTTGGAACCACTACGATTATATTTCTGCCTGTTTTCATTGGCGAATAATCTGTTGCCTTGATTTTTGCATTCATATCTACAATCTCGTCCTGCAATTCATCTGCAATTTTCTTTGCTATATAACGACTATTACCAGTTCCGGAAAAGCACAAGATCATAATAACATTACCTCCGTATTTGCCTCAAAGCCAAGCTTTTCATAAAAGCTTTTTCTCCAACACTCTTATTGAAATCATCTCACAATATCGTCATTTTTCTCGTATGGCATCGGCTCCCCATTTTCTTTATGTAGGCGTCCTATTTTATCGCAGATCCTATCGTACAAATTATCATTCACATATGCAATCTTCTCCATATCCACATTGTTCTCTGATATTTTTCTGCTGTAGAATTTTTGGGCGTATGTTCCACATTCTTTTATGTAAGCCATTATTAAATTAATTTCTTGTTTCTCGACTTCTGAAAAAATAGGTTGTTCCGTTAATTTTCCACTGATAAAATCACAAAAATAGGAATAGTCATCATCCCAGTTAATATTTCCATTGTCCTGGGCTTCACATCGAATCTTTTCTATTTCTCTTAATAATTCTCCCTGCAGATTATGTGCTTGTCCAGCTTGCGGAACATAATTTTTCCAAATATATTTACACTCATCAAAATACTGCTGCTCATACTCTTTGCCTATGATCGCACCAATCGTCAAATTGTTTTTTCCTCTTTTTAATTTATCAAATAATCCCATAATTCACCTTAATATCTCTTTCTGGAAATATTTCTCACGCAAAATTGTTCCAACTATCTCATAGTGTTCTTTAACTATTGTTATTCAAGCCACTGAATAAAAGCAGTTTTATCAGAACTATTATATCCTGCATTCTCATAAAATCTTAATATACTTTCCTTTTTTGATCCTGTCAGAAGCATCATTTTATAGCAGTTATTCTGCTCCGCTATGTACTTTGCATATTCCAAGCATTTCGTAGCATAGCCGTGTCCTCTATAATCTGAATGTGTCACAACATTTTCAATAAACGCATATGGTCTTACCCCTCTTGTAAGATTTGGAATAATTACACAAACACAAGAAGACACAATTTTATCATCTACCTCACAAACTATTATATGATGATTCATGTCATTCATAATAATATTCCAAGTCTCTTTCAAGCTTTCTGTCATTTCCGGAATCGAATCTTCATGAAGATACAAATATAACTCTAATAATTCATTAAGTTCTGTCTTATTTATTTCCCTAACCATAATTTTATCCCAACCTCTCTGTTTTCTGCCCATTTCAATCAGAAATACTATAGCCGTTAAAGTTTATATTGCATGAAGTTACCATTATGTACAAATCCAAAATCCGTATATAATTTAACTCCCATATCAGACGCCGTAATCTGTATTGTTCCACAGCCATATTCCCTGGCGTCATCTATAACGCGGGATAGCAACTCCTTTGCAATACCTCTTCTTCTATATTCCGGATCAGTAAACATACTGGACAACAATCCTATCTTTCCACTTGGGCATCCAAAATAGGGAGGCTTCTCCACAAATGACATCCCCAAAAAACTCTCTTCCTCTTAAAATCCACCATAATGAGACAGCGTCTCTGTTGCTAATTCTGTCCCAACTCTCATAGCCTCATAAATATTCCCATTTATCAAATGTGAACATACAAAGCCTGCATGGTAACTATCTCCACAACCTGTAGTATCAATTACTTCTTTAACTTTATTAGCTTGAACAAAATACTTTTCACCATTATGATATGTAACACTTCCCTTATCAGCTAAAGACACATTAAATAGCCCTTTATACTTCTCTGAAAACGCTTCAAATATTGGGAGAATTGATTTCTCTCCACTAATCATGAAATAATCTATATATGGTGCATATTTTTCCATTTCTTTAAAATTACGATATTCTACAAAATCCACTGCCAATCTGAAATTGTTATTCTTTTTTAAATCTATAATTTGTCCAAAACAGCCTGCCCAAAAATGTACAAATACAACATCTGATTTTTTAATAAACTCCAATTCATCATAGTTCAATATCATTTTATCAACAATATCACCCGTCCATGAATCATCTTTGTAATATCTGTCACCGCCGGCTGTAAGATATGTACGATTATTCGCTGTTACTTTATCCTTTTCTACTCTTACGTGGCTTACATCTATTCTCTTATCAGAAATAGAATCCATAATAAATTTTGCGTAAGAATCCTGTCCAACCGCACCCAATATTGAAACATTGAACTCCTCAAATTTTGATGCATGGACTGCAAAATTAAGGGCTTCACCGCCAGCATATAGTTCATCAGTTCCATCAAAAACATCTACACATAAACACGGAAGTGCTACTAAATTTATCATTCTTTATACCTCTAAAATTTCTAATTTTTCTGTTTTATCAACTTAATTCTGTCATAATATAAAATGACTTCCGGCAGGGTTGGTCAAAATTTAAAAAACCAGAAAAGCTTCCCCCTATATGGATTTTTCTTACTGAGCAACCATGCTGAAACTGCATGTAATAATAAAAATGCACCGCTTATGATCGTCATTACCAGTTCAAACTGTGATAAGACCGACATAGAATTATCATTCTTCGGCATACCGGCCGCAAAGAAAATCAAAGCAACTACAAGTGCTAAAATCTCAGCCGTATAGAACGCATTCACCGATTTGTTTTTCATTTTTATCTCCTTATCACTACTCCATGGTTTATTACTGAAATGATAATTTATCACACATGTTCAATGCGCTCAATCAAACTTAAATACATTAAGTCCTGTTTCTTCATCATAAACCCTGTCAACTTTTCCATCAATTATCGTAATTACCAGCTCACAGATTGCACTGACAACAGCCCTGTTCAAATGTCCTCCAAACACTGCGCCTTTCTCATTTCCGGCACTCATATGAAGATGTGCATAATATTCGCCATTCATTGTACTGATTGTACCTGTCAGCGATGTGATTTCATAATATCCTTTAAAGCTGTTTGAGCAATATTTCTTCTCATCCGTCTTATATACTCCGACCGTGAAATCATTGACAGCTCCAATCGCATTAATACTGGCAAGTTTTATATTCTCATTTATGGCAATTGCTTTCAGTTGTTCTAATATCTCCTCCCCTTTGTCAATCCTTGCTATTATTATATTGTCAAATTTTTTGTATTCCATTTTATTTCTCCATTCTACTTCAAATATGTATCCATAAGTACAACAATTGCAGGTTCATCATCAAATGCTCCTAAATGCATTATTCTTTTCATATTTATCTTTACTCTACATGATGATAAATTTTCAATCTTTGTGCCTCATTTGCCTCAAATCCAAACTTTTCATAAAATGGAATCTTATCAGGGACTGCACATAATTCCACAAAAATGTCTGTACCTTTAACTCCATTGTCATTTATGAATCTTCTTAATTCTTTTATTAACATCTTTCCGATACCTTTTCCCTGATATTCAGGTCTGACAACAACATCCTTAATATAGTAATTAAGTCCCATATCACCATTCATTCTTGCCATAGCAACAATGAAATCTCCATCCCATACAGAAACTCTGAATAAAGTATGTTTCATTGCTAACCTTGTCTGTTCAAGCGACGGTCCACCTCCCCATACCGTTTCCCACAATTCAATAAATTGTTCTGCTGTTAATTCATTATATTTCACTATTAAATTTAACATAAGATATTTTCCTCCAATACTGTTCTTTAACTATTGTTATTCACAACTAGGGAATTATCTTAATTTTTCCCACTTCGCAAATATATCATATCCACCAATTGTACTCCATCTTCATATATTGGATGGTCGTAATTATCTGTAAAAAAATGTGGTACGCTATGTGAACGGATAAAACCACACTCTATGATCTTCATCAATATCCCCCCTCCAAATCCATCACCATACACGAATCAGATGCTTTAAACCCTAACGATTCATACAACGGTCTTCCCATCTCTGTTGCATCCAGGCTTATTTCTGTCACACCATTTTCTTTTGCCTCATCAATCAAAATCTCAACCATTTTCTTAGAAATTCCTCTTCTTCTATAATCTGCACGAGTATAGACATTCATTAAATGCGCCCGATTACCTGTTGGATGCGAAAAGGTTGGCATAATCCATGTATAGGATAAGCTTGCACAGCCTACAAGAGTTTCTCCATCAGACGCAATAACCGTAGTCTGTTCCCCTGACTCAAAATATCTTCTGCTCTCAAAGATAAAATTCTCGTCATATTCATACTCACCGGACAAGCCATTCACTTCTCTAAACATTTCAAGTCTCAGCTTCATCAGAATTTTCATATCAGCTTTTGTAGTCTTTCTGTATATAATCTTGTTCATTTCCTACCTCCCTTAACAATCTATCCAACAGCATCTACCGATTATTTATAAACATTTTAAAATTTCATCTCTTACAAACGTGTAAATTGATTTTAATCACTCAAATTCTTTTATATCATTCCAACTTCTTTCCTTTATTAATTGCTGTATAATTTTAGTTGAATTCTCCAGCTTTTTCTAAGTGCCACATACGAAATCAGAAAGTTTGCAAGCCAGCCGGCCGGTACAGCAAGCCAGACAAACGCAATACCGAAACGGGGTGCAAAAATCAATGCAACCGACAAGCGTATCGCAAGGTTTACCATATTTGCAATGAGAAACGGACGCATAATTCCAAGTCCGCGAAGGACTCCGTCAGTTGCCATCTTAATACCCATAAAAATGAAAAAATAACCAAGCCATCTCATATAATCACCAGACACCTGATACGCCAAAGCAGTTCCATCTTTACCAAGAAATAGCGAAGAAATTTGTGTGTGCAGTGTTTCAATGACTACAAAAGCAAGCACTGCAAAACATACATCCAACACCAACGCAGCATGATATCCTTTTTTGATACGTTCAATTTTCTTTGCACCATAGTTCTGGGAAACATATGGTGAAACTGCATTACCAATGGATACGAATATCAATGAAAAAACATTCTCTACTCTCATCGTTGCTGCATAACCTGCAAGCGCCTGCGTGCCGAATGGATTTACAACAGCCTGTACGATCATCATACCAATTGACACTGTAGACTGCTGCAGAACAGACGGAACGGCAATTTGAAGCATAGAAGATAGTTCCTGCCTGTCAAACCAGTTAAAGGGACTTTTATATCGACGCATCCGGCTAAAGAAAATCAAAAGCGAGAACACGGCGGAAATTCCCTGTGCAATAAGAGTTGCGAGAGCGGCCCCGAACACACCCAGACCAAGACCGGTCACCAGCCAAATGTCCATAAAAATATTCAAAATAGAAGAAACTATCAAAAGGCCTAACGGAATCTTCGATTCACCGATTGAGTTAAACATCGTTGAAAGAATGTTATACATAAACAAAAACGGAAATCCCACAAAATAAACGCGAAGATACAACACTGCTTCCTCCAGTATATCAGCAGGTGTTTGTAATGCAGTCATCATAAAGCGAGAAAAACAAAAACCGAAGATACCCAAAAGTACGCTTAAAATCAAAAAGCTGATCAAGGATGTTGATACAATAGTTTTCATTTTGCTATAATCTTGGGCACCAAAATAGCGACTTACGAGCACCCCCGCCCCTACCCCGGCACCGAGTGCTATACAGATAAAAACATTTGTCAGTGCGGCACAGGCGCCAACTGCCGCAAGTGCAGGAGCACCGACATACTGACCAACAATGATTGAATCTGCCATATTGTATACCTGTTGAAAGAAGCTGCCCAGAATCATAGGCATTGCAAATACAGTCAGTGCTTTAATAGGGGCATCTGTAATTAAATATTCATCTTTTGACATTATCATTTTCCTCCATAAAACGTAAAACGTTACAAAATCAGAGCTAACGCGGCCAATACAATGTTATTGCATACAGTCAACTTGCTTTTTTCTGTATTTTAACGGAGAAACTCCGTATGTTTTTTTAAAACTTCTGATAAAATAGCTTATATTTTGATAACCGCTCCGCATTGCTGCCTCTGTAACAGAAATATCGGTGTCTTGCAACAGCTGTTTTGCATACTCTAACCGTAAATACACCACATATTGTGAAAGTGTAATATGAAAATGCTCCTTAAAATATCTGGATATATATTTTTCAGAAAGATGAAATTGCTCCCCAAATTCCCTTAATGATATTTTTCCTGTAAAATTCTGCTGTATATACGAGACCATTTCTTTTTCTACAATATTTCTACCACTTGTGTTATTTTCTACTATAAATCCCTTTTCCCACATTTCAAGAATAAATTGTAAAAGAATTATTTTGGTCTTTATCTGCGTCGTTATGTTCAACTCTCTTTCACTCTTTTTGGCTTCATATATCTCAATTAACTGCTCACACAATTCTTTTATCGTATCTTTTACACTGGGACTTATCATCAGACGACCACTGTCTAATGGTTCAAGTAATCTATCATCTAGTATATCATCTGTATAAAAAGATATATATTTCAATGGGAAAAGAAAAGTAAAATAATCTACAGTACCGGTCTTTGAACCCATAAAATGCAGATTGCCCGGTGATACAACGAAGGCATCCCCGGGTTTCCCGATATAGTTCTCTCCTGATATATTTACAGTCAAAAAGCCACTTTTTACATATATAATTTCGAATTCATCATGCCAATGTACCGGTATCTGAAAGGACTGATCCGCATTCTCTATGTGATATGTACTGAACGGATCATCCTTTGTACCATGTGGTTTATTTTCCTTTAATTCAAAATACATAATCGCTCCTATAATTCTATAAGACTCTTACTTTTCCATTTTCCGCTTTTCCATCGAAGCACCATTCCAACAGCTCTCGCACATTCATCACCTGCCATGGCAATATATGCTCCTACCGCCAGAAAGCCCATATGTATTCCAAGAAAATATGTACCGCCAACCGCAAACAGATACATGAAAATTGCACCCATTATAACCGGAAAAACTGCATCTCCACTGGTTTTTAACGCCTGACTATACACAAGATTTGTCACCCTTCCAAGTTCAAGGAATATATCTATTATTAACAATTTTACCACAAGACTTATCATCTGTGCATCATCCGTAAATATATGCACTATAATGTGTCCGGACAGTGCAAATGTCACAGAGAAGCATGTTGCTATTACAAGGCCATATATCTCTGCTTTTTTTATACCCCTGTCACATTCTTCAAACTCCTTTGCTCCGATTCTCCAGCCTGTCATAATAGCATTAGCCTGTGCCAGTGCAGCTCCTGCACAATATGAGAAATTTGCTATCTGCATAGCATACGAACGAGCTGTGACATTCATTCCGTTCGCATCCATCTGATTCATAAAACGCACTATAAATGTCATTGCTATATTATAAAGTGCTGTTTCAAATGCAGAAGGAAAACCTATTTTAACAATCTGCGCAAGTATCTTTCGCGGCAAAATACGATCAGGACTTTGTTTTGCTTTTATAAGTACAGCGCCCATCACCGCTACAATAACAAGATTTACAACCCTTGAAATAACCGTGGCAACGGCAACTCCCATTACTCCCCAGTTAAATACAAATAAGAATACCGAATTTAGTATTATATTAAGAACATTTCCAACAATAGTTCCTATCAGGGAATGCTTTGTATATCCAAATACTCTCAAATAGCTGGAAAAAATAGGAATAAGCGCATTTAAAAAACATGTTCCACCAACAATTTTGAGGTATGTTTCAGCCGGTTCAAACAAAGCAGGAGCAATACTTACTATTTTAAGTATTCTGCCGGAAAAAATTGCAAGAACAACAGACATCAGGATACCAATGAACGCATTAAACATAAGTCCAAGCTGTCTGGCCTGATATGCTATCCCGGGTCTTCCCGCTCCGATATTTTGTGACATAACAGCTATCATACCCGATGATATCACTCCAAACATGACAATGAAAACACCTATATAAGTATTTGCTGTTCCCACTGCTCCCACAGCCTGATCACTTACAGATGATAACATAAGTGTATCAACCATCCCTGAAAGCATATAGAATAAAGTTTCCAGGCATATTGGCACAGATAATTGCGATAATGTTTTCCTTTCAACCATCATGTTTTCTCCTTACATACAAATATAACATATATTATCAATAATACGATATATCTTTATGTGTTTCTTGTATAATATCAAACAAAAATGGCACTATTTCTACTATTTCACGCAATAATCTATCAGAATTGTTAATCTTATCGTTGACATTAAGACTATTTATTTTAACGAAACGAGATTTGTATTCTATTCGTTTCCTATATTTTTTCCTCTTTTTTCTTTTTTTGCCTTACGAAAAGGAATGCGCATAAGCCTGCAAATATAACGACTACAGCTATAAGTATCAGCAATACCGGAATCCGGCAGACGCTCGAAGAGATAAGCTTAAGTCCCTGATAAAGTGTATACACACCAAATGTCGAGAATATCACAAATGCCAGTGTATTAAGTAGTCCATCCGGAGTTTTGCTCTTTAAGAGATAACCGACCAGCATACCAAGAATGTCCGCTGCAAATAGTCCGAGGGAACAACCGATCCATACAATAAGTGCTGCCCCCATACCTTCATTCGCGCCAAATGTTATAGCGGTAAGCTGAGTCTTATCTCCAAGCTCAGCTACAAAAAAAGTACAGAAAACAGCCAATGGCGCAAACTTGATCTTTGATCTTCCGTTTTCTTCTTCCTCTTCGTCGCCATCGGAAATCGTTGATGCTGCGAAGTAAAGAAATGCAAGTGCTGCAATATTCTTAATGAGCCATTCCGGAACAAATTCGCTGACAAGTCCACCTGCAAGAACCGCCAGACCATTCAGTACAAGAATTGCGGCAGCAGTTCCTATTATGATATCTTTTAATTTGTACTTAGACGTAAGAGCAATCAACATAAGCTGTGTCTTGTCTCCCATCTCCGCTATGAATTCCGTAAAAAATACCTTTAAAAATAATATCATTTGTTATACCCACATTTATCTTATAACAATATAAACTGCATATACTGCATAGAGCGCAACCATACACAAACCTTCGATTCTTCCGATTTTCTTCTTTGTCCCTGCGAATATCCATACACACACAGTAAATGCAACCAGTACACACAGATCAATAATATTCTCTCTGATTATACTGATCGGACTGATCACTGATGCAATACCAAGTACCATAAGTATGTTAAATATATTTGAACCGATCGCGTTACCAAGCGCCATATCAACTTCATTCTTTCTGGCTGCAACAATTGAGGTCACAAGCTCCGGGAGTGACGTGCCTATCGAAACGATTGTAAGTCCGATCAGTGTCTGACTCATTCCGAGATCACTTGCAATTCTTGATGCCGCATCAACGGTCACATCCCCTCCGACTGCAATCGCTATTGCTCCACCAACGATAAACAGAATACTGACCGGAACGGATACAAGCTTAATTTCCTCATCCGAGCCACCTTCAATCTCAACTTTCTTTCCTTCTTTGTTGGCCTTTAATGCAATCCTGATCATGTAAAAAATGTATCCTGCAAATAAACCAATAAATATAGCACCATCCATATGTCCCAACGTCATGCCTGTTTTGTCTCCAAGGCCGATTATTCCTAAAAGCATTAAGAGTCCGGCACATATAAGCGAAAGCGGAATATCTCTCTTTATCGTTTCTCCTGCAACATTTACTGTGGCTAATATTGCACATACTCCGATAACAACCATCAGATTAAAAATATTAGAACCAACTACATTACTAACTGCAAGTTCATTATTACCTGCTATTGATGCTGATACACTGACCGCTGTCTCCGGAAGTGATGTTCCCATCGCAACAATTGTAAGTCCAATAATTATAGATGGAACATGCAGTCTCTTTGCTACACTCGAGCTTCCCTCTACAAAAAAATCCGCGCCTTTGATCAGCAGTACAAAACCGATCACAAGAATTACAATTACAAGAGCAAACGGGGCGTTGTTAATGAATTTTTCCATGTTATTCTCCTTTTTCTCTATCCATACCAGTGCCGTCAGCCGAACTGTCTGCTACTATAAAGTATGTCCGACAGATTAAAAAAGACTCATGTATATCAATTATCCGCCGGTGTATATTACACAAGCTGTTAATCGATATACATGAGTCTCATTATTTAAGATTTGCCAGATTATACTCTCTTATTATAATCAGAATGTTGACAAATCACACTTTCGCGCTAACTACTCCCTCATGGAATATTAAGTTACTCGATAAATATTATCAAATGTAACCATGTGTGTCAACATCTTATTCTAGAAATATTTTTTCTTTACAAATCAGCTACGCTCCACGCATTTAATGTCTTTAAAATGATTTCAAGTGTATCTTCTCTTGCTTTCTGACATTCCTGTGGATATTTCTTCTCTCTTGGGAGCGCACCATTATTTACCGGAAAATATCCGAGATTATGACTGCCAGTCTCTGAATTGATGTGTTTGAAGCCGTAGCTGAAGTTCTCCCGCTTTAACCGTGCTGTCAATAATTCTGCATCATGCTTTGCCGGAACAGATTCATCATGTGTAGAGGTAAGAAAAAGAATATCTCCACAGATCTTTTCTACCGGTATCTCATTCTCAATCGTTCCCTCTTTCTCCCATTCCTCAAAAAAGTACAACAGCCGCACATGATGTTCCTTTATACATTTTTTCAGGAAGTTGGAGAACATATGCTTATTTGAAACATAAGGGAAATCATTTCCACGATATGAAACCATAGCCTTACATGGATCTGCATCTGCCTTACCACTGCCCTGCATAATATGTCCAAAGGAAGATGCAGCTATAACAAGACTGATATCCGGAACAACTGATGCAGCAAGCAACGCCATTCCTGCGCCTTTGGAATTACCATACATACCAAAATGCCTAAATCTGCCATCTCCATACTCTTTCATACGGTCAACCGCAGTCTGAAACATCTCCAAAGGAATTGCCCGCATCTGATCCGGCTGTCCGGGTGCGCCATAATAAGTCATGGCAAGAACTGAATACCCTTTCCCTGAAAATAACTCCGCGTACTTCTCAGGCAGTTCCAATCCCTTAAGTCCCTGAATAACGATCAGTAGCCTGTCATCCTTATTTTCTACCTCATATAAAACTCCCTCAAATCCATCGTTCAGATATGTATATCTCTGTTTTTTCATAGCTGTCTAACTCCTCTCCTTTATTAAAGCACCTGTATCATTATCTCAAACAATTCCGGTTTCAGCAGAACCAGTCCTGCATGGCCTAATTTAGGCAGTACTTCAAATTCTGTCTGTGGAAATTGACGTTTCACATATTCAATATCCTTTTTTCTCTTTTTTTCCTCATCCTTTGTGTACCAGTAGTGAAGCTTCGTATCTATTTGAGGAACTAGTTCGGGAACTTTATAATTATTGCAGGAATCAAATGTCCGCCATAATGTCTTTCTGCTGCAATGCTTTAAAACATCTGGCACGTACTGCAGATCTTCCTTCGTATAATCATCTGTTGCAAATGCCTTTTTCAATAAACCCACTCCGCCTGCTCTTCCGATCATCATCATAAGATAATCTTTCAATGCAATAAAACGTGTCACGATCCATGGAAGCTGACGACTTTGTATTTTTCACATTCATATGGCGCACAATTTCGCCAGAACATAAAAATTGAAAACATCAAGTTAGTCATTTCTAATCCATGTCATTATAGCACACTGCTCATAAAAGTGGAAAATAAATATTAACTCTCTCTATAGGCTTCTTTTCACCTCTGCGATCCAATCATTAATTTTGTTCTCTGCTGTTTGCAGTACCGGACCGCCTTGTGAGTCAAATTTGATCTCCATTGGCTTTATGATCTCTGCACCTTGACAGATCTTTCTGAGATCACGTTCACTGTTCCCAAGTCCGCTGCCCTCATGTGTCATAAGTGCCATTACCTTTTCTCTCACACCTGCCGGGGAACATTTCTATCGAAAAAAGTCTTGTCATTACCAGTGACATAGCCCAGATGCTCAGAGAAACAAAACGTATTGCTGCTAACGACAATAAACTATTAAGAATCGGCTATTATAAGGGATATAACGGAAATGAATTATCTAAAGCAATTTCTTTATTTTCAGAAAAATATCCCGGCTGTTGATGTTCAGATCTCTGTCGGAAGTCATGAAGAATTATATCACGCTATGGAAAATGGCGTAATCGATCTTTCTTTAAATGACCGGCGCCGTGCATTCTCCGATGCATATAACAATATGGTTCTTGCTGAGAGCACACTCTACATTGAAATATCCACGAAAAATCCACTCAGCAAATTGCATGGCCTGGAAATCATCGATCTGAAAAAAACTCCATGCATCCTCGTCATGAATCAGACCAGTCAAAAGGAAGAACAGGAATACTAGGAAACAATCATCGGACTGCATGGAGAATTTCTCTTTGCCGATACAATACAGGAAGCACGGCTCAAGATCGTAACCGGACAGGGTTATATGCCTGTAGATGTGATCGGTGAGCAGAGCTGGTTTAACACTACTGTATCCAGGCTTCCGCTCACCCGAAATGGCGAATCCGTAAAAAAGTGGAATATAAAGTGTGTAAATTGTTGCTTATAACCTACGCACTTTATATTCCATTTAAAAGCTCCCGTTTTTATTTCTTTACAATTTTAACCTTGTTTCCCTGTCCTTTATTTTTAAGGATCTTCTTATATGCTTTTAATTTCTTAGATGGCACTTTGATCTTTGCATTTGCTTTTATTCCCTTATATGCATTCTTGCCGACACTCTTTAATTTTGTTGTCTTTACAGTTATCGTAGATAACTTCTTACATTTCTGGAATGCAGATGCTCCGATCGTCTTTACATTTCCTCCCATCGTTACGCTCTTTACTTTAGTCTTATTGTACAGCGCTTTCTTTGCGATTGAAGTTACCTTAAAGGTCTTTCCACCAAGCTTCACAGTCTTTGGAATCACTACTTTTGTGGTCTTTGTACTCTTTATACCTGCAAAGGCAACTTCAGAACCACTGGTAAACTTATACTTATATGCACCAGATGTTACTGTTGTTTCTTTCTTTGCATATATTATAAAGTTCTTAGTTATGCCTCCGGTATATTTGCCTTTTCCCTTGATGATCACGGATGCTTTTCCAATATTCTTATTCTTCTTATAGGTAACTGTATAATCAGTTCCTGCCTTCAATTTCTTTCCAGCAAAAGTTACAGATTTTACCAAAGGCTTCTTCGCCTTTCCGTTATAAGCATATTTTGTTGTATCCAAAGTAACAGCTGTCTTTGCATTTGTCAGCTTATAGGAGCTCGCTGGAACAGCGATCACTACCTTTATTGTCGGAGATGCCAGATAGTTCTCTGTCTCTGCATATCGTACATAATAATTACCTGCTGCAAGCCCACTCACCATTGTGCCTGATGTTACACTGCCCCAATGGACCTCATCTGTACTGTATTCCATTGCTGTCGTCAGCTTATCGATTGCTCCGTCCTTTGCCCCTGCCTTACTTACATTTATGGCAGTCAGCCTTGCTGGCGCTGCTTTGGCTGCTTTCTCGATTTTAAACTGTACCTGTGTCTCATCATGATATATGCCCATACCTGTAATCGTAACAACTGCATTTCCGGCATTTATGTTATCTACATAAGCAACCGTATAATCTTTATCTTTTGCCAGTGTCTGTCCGGCATAGGTCACAAATACCTCCGGCTCCTTTGCTTTTTTGTCATAGGTATATGTTGTCGGATTCAGTGTAACAGATACCTCTGTATCAGTCATTCTGCGATAACGAAGTTCTGCACTTTGAGCGATCTCTCCACTATACTTCTATAACGCCGGCATCATAATAGATATATACCTCAGGAAGCGAATCCGGGGCACACTCACTCATCGTTCCGCTTCCTCTGCTTCCTCCAAATTCATAATATTTACCATCCTGCAGTTCGGTTCCGTTTATGGATACCTTTAAAGTCTCCGCATGTACCAGACCCATACCCTGCGTTCCAATAAATACAGCCGTCACCATCAGCAGTACTGCTGCCAACATTCCAAACACTTTCTTTTTTAATTTCATAGATTACCTCCCCATATTTGATTTTTAGATTTGAATTATGAAATTACCCACCTTTTTCTCTTTATAGCATTCTTGTTTAAACAGTGTCAACCCATACAGGCTAAATCACTGAAGAAATCCTGTTAAAAACGGCATAATTTCACGCAGGTTGTCACTGTTATGTCGTTGTCTACTACAGAAAACGACAGTGGTCTCAGACTACTGTCCATCCAAGCCACTGCCGAATTTACAACTTCTTTCTATTTACTTTTATTTAACTGTTACCTTTACTTTCTTAGCGCATCCATTTACTGCATAGATATATACATAACAGGTGCCTTTTCCTTTTGCTGTGATCTTGCCATCTTTGGATACAGTTGCTACCTTTTTGTTTGATGTGTCATATCTGAATTTTGCTGTATGACCAAAGAGTGGAAGTTTATTATTCTTTTTAACAATAGTTGCTTTTATCTTAGCTGTTTTTCCCTTTTTCAGGCTGTAAGCGGATTTCTTTGTCTGAATCTTCTTGGCATCTGTTACAGTCGTATTTTTCTTGCCAACCGCATGACCTGTAATGGATTTTCCGATGGTCACTTTCTTGCCGGCAACCTTCTTATATGCAACTACATAACATTTTACATTATCTTTCTGATTTACAGCCTTCTTATTCAGCTTATTGATCGTCACAGATAAGGTCTTTGCAGATTTTACAGACTTAACAATGGTGTATTTTCCCTTCTTGCAATATGCCATATATACATCATATCCATCTGCTTTTGCAACCTTGCCCCATGTTACTTTAATCGACTTTCCTGTAGTGATACTGAACTTGGAGCTTAATGCCTGATCATTTGCTTTTGTCCGTTTTGCTTTTACCACCGGTTTTGTCGGCTCCGGATCTGATGGTGTGGACTGCTTCACCATCCACTTAGCATAAAGAATTGTATTTCCTGTTAATGCTTTACCCGGCACAGCCGCCTTTGTGAGTGCCTCGTCTGTGTACCAGCCTGCAAATTCATATTCAGCTTTACTTGTTGTTGGAAGCACATCCGGGAGCTTCTTCTGGTGTACAGCTTCAGTTACTTCACTTCCGCCATTTGTGTTATATGTGATCTTATATCCAAGGTTATCATTCTCGATAACTGTATATGGAACATTTCTCTCTAATGGACTGTTTGAATTTGTTGTATACCAATTAAAATCTGCATATCCAACATCATCTTTATGGTTTTTATGCTCATCCGTCTGCTTAACCTCATAACACTTCTGATCTCCATCACTGATTCCTACATCTATATTATCCGGATCAGAGTCAGCAGATGTGATCCAGATCATATGACATTTCCTACATACAGTGATCCATTTATTAGGCGATAACTGATTACCAAAATAAATCTTGTCTCCAACCTGCACTTCATCTGCTTTTAATACTACCTTTGATGCATCTACGATATCTGCCGCAGCTTTCTTGTCTGCATCTACATACTTACAGATTGAACATGTATATCTGGCTTCACCTGCAGTTCCATAAGAATGTTCCTGGAAATCTTCCTTCAAATCACTATGTTCACAGGTTGCCGCATGCCAATGACCATATGCATTACTACTCCAACTATTAGAAAATGTATGCTGGTGTACACTCGATTTCGACCACTTTGCATACAACGTTATATCTTCAAATATTGAAAGTTCTCGCGATACCGGCTGTGTAAGATTTTCATCTGTATACCAGCCAATAAAATCATATCCAGCTTTGGTCGTTGTTGGAAATGTACTCGGTATATGTGTCTGTTTAACAGCATCCGCTATTGCACTACCACCATTTGTATTATATTTAATCGTATATCCAAGATTTGAATTTCCCATAACTGTATATGGCGTATTACTAGGTAAATATTCTCCTGTGAAGTAAAAACTAAACTCACTATATCCAACATAACCGGCATGATCTTTGTGTGCATCTGATCTCTTTACAATAGAATTGATTCTGTCTCCAATCCCATATTGCGAAGAACCACCGTATGTTATCCAGATCATATGACATTGCTTGCAAACTACTATCTGTTTGTCTGAAGATAACTCAACTCCTACATAAACCGTATCCCCTACCTGTAGAGTCGTAGGGTCAATCGTTCCTGACCTGTATTCTGCTGCATTTACTTTCATTGTTCCCATGCCTACAAACATAACAATGCCAACCAGCAAGGCCGTCAGGATGCCTGTAACTTTGTTTTCTTTTAGTCGTCTTACCATATTTTCTTATCCCCTTTCATTCATCTGAATACAACACATAATACAACATATAGTATGATTATATCTGCATGTCTCATTATGTTGTTCCAAATAAGTTATTTTCTGGTATTGTACCATAATCATTTCCCCATACCGGATTCTGTGCACGAAATGTCTGAAAAACGGCATTAAATGTTTTACTGGGTTTGAAAATACAGTCTATGCGTATGCAAAAAAAAAGAAAGATAGCATGCCACTATCATGTATCTTACACGATAATAAACAATACTATCTTCCTTTTTATTCTCTATTTGAACTTTATGAATGATATTTTATTTTTACATCATACCCATTCCGCCGCCCATACCTGCACCTGCCGGCATAGCTGGAGCATCTTCCTTAATATCAGCTACAACAGATTCTGTTGTCAGTAATGTAGATGCTACGGATGTTGCGTTCTGTAAAGCACTTCTTGTAACCTTAACAGGATCGATGATACCTGCTTCGATCATATCTACATACTTCTCATTGTATGCATCAAAACCGATACCCGGCTGTGATTCTTTGATCTTATTGATGATAACAGAGCCTTCCAGACCGGCATTTGCTGAAATGTGGAATAACGGAGCTTCCATAGCCTTAAGAACTACCTTAGCACCTGTCTTCTCATCGCCTTCAAGTTCTGCAACCAGTTCTGCAACCTTCTTAGCTGCATGAATATATGCTGATCCACCACCTGCGATGATGCCTTCTTCAACAGCAGCTCTGGTAGCATTTAATGCATCTTCCATACGGAGCTTAGCTTCCTTCATCTCTGTCTCAGTAGCTGCACCAACACGGATAACTGCTACACCACCTGCAAGCTTTGCAAGTCTTTCCTGAAGCTTCTCTTTATCGAATTCAGATGTTGTCTCTTCAAGCTGAGCCTTGATAACATTTACTCTGCCCTGAATATCTTCCTTTGTTCCGAAACCATCTACGATAACCGTATTCTCTTTTGTTACCTTTACGCTCTTAGCACGACCAAGGTCATCTAATGTCGTATCCTTTAAGTCATAACCAAGTTCTTCTGAGATAACTTTACCATTTGTAAGGATAGCAATATCCTGTAACATTTCTTTTCTTCTGTCACCATAACCAGGAGCCTTAACAGCTACAACCTGGAATGTACCTCTTAACTTATTTACGATTAATGTTGTAAGTGCTTCGCCTTCTACATCTTCAGCAATGATCAAAAGCTTCTGACCACCCTGTACGATCTGCTCAAGTACCGGAAGGATATCCTGGATATTTGAAATCTTCTTATCTGTGATCAGGATGTATGGATTATCAAGCTCTGCAACCATCTTCTCCATATCAGTTGACATGTAAGCTGAAATATATCCTCTGTCGAACTGCATACCTTCTACGAGGTCAAGCTCTGTCTTCATGGACTTGGACTCTTCAATCGTGATAACACCATCATTTGATACCTTTTCCATAGCATCTGCAACCATCTGACCTACTTCATCATCACCGGCTGAAATAGATGCAACTCTTGCGATCTGCTCTTTGCCGTTGATTGTCTGGCTCATCTCTGAGATTGCTTCTACAGCCTTATCACAAGCCTTCTTCATACCCTTTCTGAGGATGATTGGATTTGCGCCTGCTGCAAGGTTTTTCATACCTTCATTGATCATTGCCTGAGCAAGAACAGTAGCTGTTGTAGTACCATCACCTGCAACATCATTTGTCTTTGTTGCTACTTCTTTAACGATCTGAGCACCCATGTTCTCAAATGCATCTTCCAGCTCTATATCCTTTGCAATTGTAACACCATCATTTGTGATAAGTGGTGAACCATATGACTTTGCAAGAACTACATTTCTTCCTTTTGGTCCAAGTGTTACTCTTACTGTATCTGCTAACTGATTTACGCCTGCTTCAAGAGCCTTTCTGGCTTCTGCTCCGTATTTAATTTCCTTTGCCATTTCTTTCTACCTCCAACTGTTTTTCTGCTATCTGATTATTCACTTACAACTGCAAGAATGTCACTCTGTTTTACGATGATATATTCATCATCACCGAGCTTAACTTCTGTTCCTGCGTATTTAGAATAAATAACTCTGTCTCCTGCCTTTACTTCCATAGGAACCTTAACGCCATCGACAACAGCTCCGGGACCAACTTCTACAACATCTGCATACTGTGGCTTCTCTTTTGCCTGCCCTGGTAATACGATACCTGATTTTGTTGTCTCTTCTGCTACGGACTGTTTTAATACAACTCTGTCTCCTAATGGTACTAATTTCATAATATATATTCCTCCTAACATATTAAATCCGTTCTTATCTGCCTTATGTGCTCCGGCAGTTTCTAGCACTCACATCTCTTGAGTGCTAACACAATTATTATTGTATTCATTTTATGGAAAAAATCAACCCCTAAAATGATAAAAAATATATTAAATGGACAAGGTCTCTTACATTATATGAAATATACCCTGAATTCAGAACGAAAACCGGCGATTTTGATTTGTAAATTCAGGTGTTGCATGATATGCTTCTAATACAGGAATCAAACCGATGATTTCTGACATGATACAGGATAACGCCTGTTCAAAGGCTGCTATCCAAATGATATATAGAAATGGAGAATACTATGGCTGAACAATTATACACAATACCTGTCAACGATGCCTTTCATGCAGACTGTGAATGTCCTCTCTGTCAGATGCAGAAAACGTTGGAGGAACATGCCATCGAATATACGATGGGACCAAGCTATATGGAAGACGATAATCGTGCTATGACAGATAAAATGGGCTTCTGCTCCCATCACATCGGCATGTTATATAAAGAAAAGAATCGTCTGGGACTTGCCCTGATGTTAAAGACACACACTGATAAAACGATCCGGGATCTGAAAGCTTTATCAGAAAAAGGAACTCCTGCAAAACCGGGACTTTTTTCCAAGCAGTCAAATCTTTCCGGTGTCGGTGCATATATCAAAGAACTGGAAAGCTCCTGCTTTATCTGTGACCGTATGAATCGTACCTTTGACCGCTATGTCGATACGATCTTTCATATGTGGAAAAAAGATCCTGAATTCAAGGATACCTTCAAAAGCAGCAAGGGCTTCTGTACTTATCACTACGGTATCCTCTACGATACCTCTGTCACAAAGCTGTCCAAAAACCAATGTGAAGAATTCATAGAAGCTTTGAATCACTTATATTTTGAAAACATGGAACGTGTCAACGGAGATATCGGATGGTTCATCGATAAATTCGACTATCGATTCAAGAATGAACCATGGAAGAACTCAAAGGATGCCTTACCTCGCGGCATAATCAAGGCTAATCATACATTTGTAGAATAAAAAGCAACAATATTCCTGCCCGATAAACATAGGATACACACAAAAATACTGTGTACATTGCACTTCACATATTATTCCGCAAAACGCTTTCGCTCTACCCTCAACGCAGCAGTACTAAGTTCGCCGTATTATACGGCTCACTAAGGACTGGCGTTCGGGCAGGTTTGCTTCATAATAGTGAGTGTAATGTACACAGTATTTTTTATATAGTATAAAATTCACAGCAATATTGTCACCTTTTTACATTGCCTGTTTGGTTACATGACCGCCAAATGCCTGTGCCAGATCATGTGTCCACAGGTATTCACGATATCTTCTGAGCAGGCCTTTGTAAATCACCTTAACATTACTGCTCTTCCGAAAATCATCCGGCCTTACAAGCCCCGGTTGTTTATCGAGAATATGTATACCAGAACGTTCTAACACACTTGCCACGAACTGGGAACAGAAATAATTATATTTCCTCTCAATCGCCTTATTTCGTACAACACCATAAAGTCCCCAAAAATTATACCGATAGCGATCAGCATTTGCTTTAAATGCCGCAAGCTCCTGCAGTACATGTCTGTACTGCTTATCTGTCACGGTCAGTTCCAGAACAACACAGCTTGTTTCAACATCTCTGCCAAATATTCCGGTATCAATATCTTCTATAATGAATCCACAGTTGAATGGATTATAGATTCCCTTTCTGGCGAAGCTGTACATCTCCCGAAGCTCCAGATCCAATGCAATGGATGCATGTGCATATGGCTCTTTTGTCCAGAATTTGATGATTCTTGCAGGAACTGTGTGTGTCTTGGAGATCAGGATATATAATTTTCTGTTTTCTAATTCTGATATATCATTTTTCATACTTTTAATAGGCTAAATTTTATTTTCCCGGCTTATAGGAACTCTTTAATGAAACAATACGGTTATATACAGGATGCTCCTTAGTAGAGTCTTTGGAATCTACACAGAAGAATCCATTACGAAGGAACTGGAATGCTTCACCGGGTTTTGCATCTTCAAATGCTTTCTCGAGCTTACATCCCTGTAATACGGTCAATGAATTCGGATTCAGATTCAAAGTACCATCCTCATTCAGCTTACCTTTTTCTTCATCCACGATATTCTCATATAAACGAACTTCAGCATCAATTGCGCTTTCTGCTGATACCCAGTGTATCGTTCCTTTTACCTTTCTTCCTTCGAATCCTGAACCACTCTTGGTCGCAGGATCATAAGTACAGTGAACAACTGTTACATTTCCATCTTCATCCTTCTCATATCCTGTACAGGTTACAAAATATGCATTCTTCAGACGTACCTCATTGCCAGGGAACAGACGGAAATATTTCTTAGGCGGTTCTTCCATGAAATCATCTCTTTCAATATAGAGATATTTGCTGAATGCAACTTCTCTGGAGCCTGCTTCCTCATTTTCCTGATTATTCTCAACCGGCAGATATTCTACCTGATTCTCCGGATAATTATCGATCACCAGCTTGATTGGATTCAGGACTGCCATATAACGGTTTGCTGTAAGCTTCAGATCATCACGCAGACAATACTCAAGCATCGCATAATCAACAGAGCTCTGGCTCTTTGAGATACCAACCAACTCCATAAACTTCTTAATAGAAGAAGCAGTAAATCCTCGTCTTCTGAGTGCTGCGATCGATACAAGTCTTGGATCATCCCAGCCATCTACGATACCATCCTCTACCAGCTTCTTAATATATCTCTTACCTGTAACTACATTTGTCAGATATAACTTTGCAAATTCGATCTGCTTTGGTGGGTTCTCATATTCCAGTTCCCGTACTACCCAGTCATATAAAGGTCTGTGATCCTCAAATTCCAGTGTACAGATAGAATGCGTTACACCTTCAATCGCATCCTCAATCGGATGAGCGAAATCATACATTGGATAAATACACCATTTATCCCCTGTATTATGATGTGTCATACGGGCAACACGATAGATAACAGGATCGCGCATATTAATATTCGGTGATGCCATATCGATCTTTGCGCGAAGCACCTTGCTTCCATCCGGGAACTCTCCGTTCTTCATTGCTTCAAATAATGCAAGATTTTCTTCAATACTTCTGTCTCTGTATGGGCTGTTTTTACCCGGCTCTGTCAGCGTTCCTCTGTATTCACGGATCTCATCTGCCGTCAGATCACATACAAATGCCTTGCCTTTCTTGATCAATTTGACTGCTGCTTCATACATCTGGTCAAAATAATTGGATGCAAAGAATACTCTGTCTCCGAAATCGGCACCCAGCCATCTTACATCATCTAATATGGATTCTACAAATTCCGTCTTTTCCTTTGTTGGATTCGTATCGTCAAATCTCAGATTAAACTGTCCGCCATATTCCTGTGCAAGACCATAGTTCAATAATATGGATTTGGCATGTCCTATATGCAAATATCCATTCGGTTCCGGAGGAAATCTTGTGACCACCTTCGTTACCTTGCCCTCCGCTATATCTTTATCAATAATCTGTTCAATAAAATTTTTCCCGATTGATTCTTCTGCCATCATTAATGCCTCCTTCATATAATTAGCATGACTTTTTTAAGTCTATCACATTTTACATAAAGCCTCAACTGCAAATTCTAAAACTCAGCAAAACTCAGTAATTTTCAATAACTTTCAGTAAATCTCTTATTGACAAATACATCATTTTACTATATATTAACTAATGTTGTTGCTACTATAGCTCAGGTGGTAGAGCGCCACATTGGTAATGTGGAGGTCACGGGTCCGACTCCCGTTAGTAGCTCTTTTTTAATGTCCGGATTTATTTATACAGTATTCACATCCAACGGACTGTCCGATACAGTTCTCACAATCATTCCAGTTCTGTATCAGTGGTTCTTCACTGATCAGATAAATTCCTGCCAGACTCATCATCGGCTCCATTCGTTCTTTATGCCAACTGATTCCAACCTGTTCCGTATCCATCAGGCTGCAAAGAATTCCGGCAGCTTCCAATGGCATTCCATAATAACCGGGTCCAAAAGAAGGACTACAGTAATGCACCAACTCTACACTGTGCTTTCGTTCCAGGTATTTTCTTATCCATTTTCTTACAATATCCATACATGCAATCTGAAAGGTTTCCAGATAATAAGTTCCAAGTAATGAATCCATCTCCTCGATTTGGATCTCCGGGGCATGAAATGCATACAGATATCCCTGTGTAATCTTTGACGGATCTATTCGTTCCAGTATCCGGCATGAAATATTCTTTTTGCCGAGCATAAATCCATCAGACTTAATACAGTCTCTGGAAAATGGTTGCAAAAGTACAGGTACCAGATACCGGTTTCGATTATTGTATCTGGATAAAAAACGCATAACCGTTTTCTCGGCTTCATCCTTATGCTCTTTTCTGCTCTCCGGCTCCATCTGTTCCCATGAAGCAATCTCTGCGATCCGCGCCATGATTTCATCCTTCAGATCCCAAATACTGACGAATACCACACAGTCCTGCTTTTGAAACTGTGCAATCACTGTTTCATACATCTCCGGGCGATGTACGATCGTACAGTTACTGCAATCCCGGATTTTCTGTCCTTTCCCATTTAAGATATAATCAGGACTTCCAAGGCAGTTTTCCTTCAGATACAAGGGGCAATAACAGAACAGACAATTAAAGGAATCTTCATTTTCTATTTTATGGCATGGGAAAAATTCACAATCCCGATTCTGAAAAAATTTGTAATTGTTTTTCATATCCGTTTATCCTCCCATTCTTAACATACCCTATGGATTACAGATCTTACATGGCTCATACCCCTGCGTGATCAGATCATCCCGGCTTCCGATATATTCTTTCTTATTGCTGTCATTCATGCGCTTTACTGAACGGCAGGACAGCTCATGAAACTTTCCTGTATTTGTATTAATAATATAAGTATGCTCTGCTGCCTTTTCTGATCCTGCTTCTATTTCCGCCTGAACTTTCTCTGTCGTACTCTCTCTTGTTACATTATCTGTCTTCGTTGTATCATCCGACAGATTCTGATTTTCTCCCACCCCTGACATATCTGATTGCCGTTCCGGTATAAAAGTAATTGTTTTTCCATCACTGTACGCCTGAATCGTACCATTCAGATCCGTACGATACACCGTGCATCCTGCATTTGCCAAACGATCAAGCACTTCTTCGGCCGGATGTCCATATGAATTATCTGCCCCAACGCTGATTACCGCATAACCGGGCTTAACAGCCTCTAACATCTCTTTTGTTGTGGCATTTCTGCTGCCGTGATGACTGACCATCAGAACGTCACTGGAAAGTTCTTCTCCGGATGCGATCATTGCCTGCTCACCGGCTTCCTCTCCATCCCCATAGATCAGGAATGAAGTATCCCCATATGTCATACGAATTCCGACAGAATTATCATTTTCATTATCATCACTATAAGTAATCGGTGCTACTATTGTAAATACCGCATCACCAAAGGTATAAGAATCCCCTGTCTTTGGAAATGTAATAGTCAGGTTCTGCGCCGCAAGCTTATCAATCAACGAATCATAGATCTTTGTATCTGCAACATAATCCGGGCCAATAAAAGTCTCTGTGTCAAATACATTCAACACACCCACCAGACCATTTATATGGTCGGAATCATAATGGCTCGCGATCACGTAATCAAGTGACTCTATATTCTGTTTTTTCAGGTATGCCACGACAAATGAAGACGCTGACGACGGACCTCCATCCATCATCATGTAATGGTCATCACAGGAAAATAACACCGCATTCCCCTGACCGACATCTAAGAAAGTAACTGTAAGTCCGGCAAGATTGTCTGTTGTACCCCCGATATTCGCTTCCGAAGTTATCTGCTCATCTGACGTAGCTTCCGTACTGTCAATCGATTCTGTTATATTCTCTGTTATATTCTCTGTTATATTCTCTGTTGTATTTCCTGTCTGATTTTCGTTCGTTTCATCCGATAAATCCAGACATCCTGAAAAAAGCCCAAGGACAAAGCACATGCCGACAATGATCATCACTTTCCTCAGGCCATTCTTTTTATTTATAGAATTTATCATAAGCTACTCCCCCAGAATTATATCTTTAATCCTGTTCTATATCCCGTAATTTCTTTCGAATTCGTTGGATCGCATTATCGATAGATTTATACGGCTTTCCAAATGCTTCCGCTAGCTCATCATAGCTTTTTCCAGCAAGATATCCTTCTAACACCTGCCTTTCAAATTTGCTGAGTTTTTTATCAATCGTCTCCGCAAGCTTCTGGGATTCCAGCTGCCCAAGCATCTGATTCTCCGGTTCAAATGCCTGATCTGCCTGCAGCTCATCCACAAGCGCAACATCATCGTCATTTTCCGTATAAAATGATACATAATAATTAAGCGGAGAATGCTTCTTCCTGTTCGACAGCTTCACCGCAGTGATCAACTGTCGCTTGATACACAGATTTGCAAATGTAGAAAAAGATGCCCCTTTGCTTCCGTCAAAGCTTCGGATAGCTTTAATGAGCCCTATCATTCCTTCCTGAATGATGTCCTCATTTTCTGCACCGATAATATACAGGGCACGACTCTCTTTCTTTACAATCCCCATGTACTTTTTGATCAGATACTCAAAAGCGGCATTATCATTTTCTTCTCGGATCAACCGGATATTTTCTTCATCGGTATTTGTTTCATGCACACACACGGCGTTGGTACTCCCCTATTTTACACCCATCCTCTGACGGACAACCTCATATCCCAATACTCCGGCCGCAACCGAAGCATTTAATGAATCGATATCACCACTCATCGGTATAGATACAACATAATCACATTTTTCTTTTACCAGACGACTGACACCTGTACCCTCATTTCCGATCACAAGTCCCATCGGTCCGGTCAGATTGCAGCGGTACATCAGTTCTCCATCCATATCGGCACAGGCAAACCACATACCACGTTTTTTCAATTCATCAATCGTCTTCGCCAGATTTGTTACCTTAACCACCGGTGTATATGCGATTGCACCGGCAGAAGCCTTAACAACTGTTGCTGTGATTCCGACTGCTCTTCGTTTCGGAATAATAACGCCATGTGCACCGCACAGATTCGCTGTACGAACGATTGCGCCAAGATTATGAGGATCTTCAATCTCATCCAAAATAAAGATAAATGGCGGCTGTCCTTTTTCCTCAGCCTTTGCAAAGATCTCATCGATCGCTGAATATTCATAGGCCGCCACATGAGCGATCACACCCTGATGTTTCCCGGTCGAAGACATCTGGTTCAGCTTCTCTTTCGAAACATAATTAATAATCGTCTCCTGCTTCTTTGCTTCACGCACGATTGAATTGATACTGCCATCATGACAGCCATCCTGCAGATATAACTTGTCAACTGTTTTACCGGAACGAAATGCTTCCATAACTGCATTTCTACCCTCTATCTCAAACTTTTCATTTCTGTTTTCTTCCATGCTTATGCTCCATTTCTAATCCACATCATCAGATTGTAAATGCTCAATCAATTGTTTTGATTCCAGGCAGTCTCTTGTTAACTCAAATAAACGGTCATATTCTTTATTCAGATAAAGATAGCCGATCAGCGCTTCAAAACCGGTAGCTTTCCTGTACTGTCCTACCGACGCATTCTTTGCCTTGGAATGTGTCTTTGTATTCCTTCCACGCTTATATATCGCCATTTCCTGCTCGGTCAGTTTCTCTTCCAACAGATCGATATAACCTGCCTGTGACTCTGCATTTACTATATGAATAGCTTCTTTATGATATTTGAATGCCTGTTTGTTATCCTTTGATACCAGAACGGTCTTTACTAAAAGGTCAAATACACTGTCCCCTATATAAGCAAGCGCCAGCCCGGAATATTCTGCCGGATTGGAATCTTCTACACCTAATATCGCAGTAAAATACTGATCTAAGCTCTTTTCCATTTTACTCCTTCTCTTGTATCCTCAAGAATAATGCCCTTATCACTGAGCATGTTACGGATCTCATCTGCTCTTGCAAAATTCTTTGCTTTTCTTGCTTCCTGACGTTCATTGATCAAAGCCTCGATATCAGAATCTAACAGTTCTTCTTCCCGCTCTGTAATGATACCAAGAATATCACACAGCTTCTCAATCGTCCGGATTGCCAGATCTACTGTTTTCTTTGGTGTATCATTTGAAATATTGATATTTGTATATTTTACTAATTCAAAGATAACTGAGATCGCATCTGCTGTATTCAGATCATCGTCCATAGCTGCTTCAAATCGTTTCGTATATCTATCTAATTCTGCCTCGACAGAAACATCGGAACCCTCCACATCTGCCGGTGCAAGTGACTTTAACTTGTCAACAGCAGTCAGGATACGTTCCAGACCATTCTTGGATGCCTCTACCAGATCAGCCGAGAAGTTCAATGGACTTCTGTAGTGAGCAGACAGCATAAAGAAACGGATAACCTGAAGTGGATATTTGTCTGCGATCTCTCTTACTGTAAAGAAGTTGCCAAGTGACTTGGACATCTTCTCGTTGTTGATCTTTAAGAAACCGTTATGCATCCAGTATCTTGCAAATTCCTTATCATTTGCTGCTTCACTCTGTGCAATCTCATTTTCGTGGTGTGGGAAGATCAGATCCTCACCACCTGCATGGATATCAATGATATCACCGATATATTTCTTAGACATAACAGAACATTCCAGATGCCAGCCCGGTCTTCCTTCACCCCATGGTGACTCCCAGAACGGTTCTCCCTCTTTCTTTGGCTTCCAGAGAACGAAATCCAACGGATCTTCCTTCTCATCCTGACCGGAAACCTTAAGCTGATGATTCTCTGCTCTGTGTCCGGATTCCAGATCATCAATATTCTTATGAGATAATTTACCATAATCTGCAAAGCTTCTGGTACGGAAATATACCGTGCCATTTACTTCATATGCATGTCCTTTTTCAATCAGTGTCTTGATCATCTCGATCATATCCGGGATCTCTTCGGTAGCCTTTGGATGTGTCGTAGCTTCCTGTACATTCATCGCTGCCATATCCTTCTTTGTCTCTGCAATGAAGCGCTCAGAGATCACCTTGGAATCAACACCTTCTTCATTTGCACGTTTGATGATCTTATCATCAACATCTGTAAAATTGGATACGTAATTTACATCGTATCCCTTATATGTGAGATACCGTCTCAATGTGTCAAATACGATCATTGGTCTTGCGTTTCCGATGTGGATATAATCATATACGGTAGGTCCGCAGACATAGATTCCTACTTTACCTTCATTGATCGGTACAAATTCTTCTTTTGTTCTTGTAAGAGTATTAAAAATCTTCATGGGAATCCTCCAATAAATATAGTTTTTATTTTCGCCTGTCTTTCATTCGAAGCGGTTTTATCATGCACTATAGATTACGCATAAAAAAGAAAAAACCTGGAAAAAACTTCCAGGTTATCAAATAGCAGTTCATAGGGGAATCGAACCCCTGTTTTCGCCGTGAGAGGGCGACGTCTTAACCGCTTGACCAATGAACCATATATCTTAGCGACTTGTTTAATATACCAGAAGCTACGATAAAATGCAAGCTTTTTTTTCAGTAAATTTACATTTTTTTGTACTGACCATATTTTAGCTTGTAATAAGGGCATTGTCAATCAAATACGCAAGTGTTTTGGTAATGAAAGGGATACAGGGCTGTTGCATAGATCTTCCTTATACCTAAATACACCTTAGCATATTTTTGCATTAATTTTATCATAGACAGAAACAATACCTTTTATCTGCCAAGTCCTGATTCTGTATTCTTTCATGCAGCAAACCTTTTTTCACGTCGGTACTTGGCAAACTGCTGTAAGCAGTGAGCTTAGTACCGCTACGTGAAAAACAGAACGCAAGTGTTTTGCGTAATGAAAGGGATACAGTGTCAGGGCTTACAGAATAAAGGTATTGTTTCGTCCGTTTATACAAAGTCAAAGGTAAGCTGGTTGGTATCCGGCATACCGTCTAAGATGCCAAGCTCTGACAGCTTGTCGATCGCACTCTTTCCAATCTTAGAATGAGCCTGCAGATCTTCCTTTGAGATAAATTTGCCTTTGCCGGCTGCATCCTTCAACTGCTTTGCAGCCTTCTCTCCCATTCCTTCAATGGAAGCCAGTGACGGCATGATCTTACCGTCTATTACCTGAAAACGGATATCATCCGCCACATAGATATCGATCGGCATGAACTCAAAACCTCTCGCATACATCTCAAGAACCAGCTTCAGATCCTTTAACTTATCTTCATCCTTTGCGGTTCGTTTATTCTTATCAATACTCTGTATCATATTGATATGATACAGTACCTTTTCTTTTCCAAAGCACATCATCTCATAACTGAAGGCTGATGCACGGATACTGAAGAACGCTGCATAATACTGAAGCGGATAATTCACCTTAAAATATGCAATTCTCCACGCCATCATAACGTAAGCCGCCGCATGGGCTTTCGGGAACATGTACTTGATCTTCTGGCACGACCAGATATACCAGTCCGGTACACCATGTGCCTTCATATCCTCTTTCCATTCTTCCCATTTTGCACATTTGCCTTTAGCTACGTTACCTTTTCGGACATTCTCCATGATCTGGAACGCTGTACCGGATTCCAGGCCCATATGGATCAGATATACCATGATATCATCTCGACAACAGATTGCGGTCGAGATCGTACACTGACCGGATTTGATCAGCTCCTGTGCATTTCCAAGCCATACATCCGTACCATGCGCCAGACCTGCGATTCGCACCAGATCCGAGAAGTTCTGTGGATTTGCATCAATTAACATCTGCATGGCGAAATCCGTACCGAACTCCGGCACACCCAGACTGCCAAGCGGAATGCCATTGATATCCTCTGGTGTAATATGAAGACTTTCTGTTCCATGGAACAACGCCATAACATCAGGATCATCTAACCGGATCGTGGTTGCATCAAGACCGGTCAGATCCTCCAGTCTTCGGATCATCGTAGGATCATCATGACCGAGAATATCAAGCTTCAACAGGTTATGATCGATCGAATGGTACTCGAAATGAGATGTTACGACATCCGTCGTCATATCATTTGCCGGCTTCTGGATCGGTGTGAAGGAATAGATCTCCTCATGCCTTGGAAGAACGATCATACCACCCGGATGCTGTCCGGTCGAACGCTTAACGCCGGTACAGCCGATTGCCAGACGTTCCATCTCACAGCTTCGTTTCGTGACGATAGCCTTTTCATCGACATATTTCTCGATCTCCTTCTGGGTCAGATCTCCCATTGCCGTAGCCTCTGCTCTCGCTTCATCCTTTGCAAGATCTTTGAAGTAATTATATACATAACCATACGCTGTCTTATCTGCTACCGTTGTTACAGTTCCTGCACGGAATGCCTTACCCTTACCGAATAATACTTCTGTGTAAGCATGTGCACATGACTGATATTCACCGGAGAAGTTCAGATCGATATCCGGCTCCTTATCTCCTTTGAATCCAAGGAAGGTTTCAAATGGGATATCGTGTCCCTCTTTGATCAGTGGATGACCGCATCGAGGGCAGTCACGATCCGGCATATCACATCCCGACATACCGGAATATGATTTTACAAGCTCGGAATCAAAATCAACAAAATGACACTCCGGACAAATATAATGTGCCGACAACGGATTTACCTCTGTGATACCTGCCATCGTTGCTACGAAGGAAGAACCTACAGATCCTCTGGAACCAACCAGATAGCCATGATCGTTGGAATCCCACACAAGCTTCTGTGCAATGATATACATAACGGCAAATCCATTTGATATAATGGAATGTAACTCACGTTCCAGTCGTTCTACAACGACCTCCGGCAGATCCGGTCCATAGATCTTATGAGCCTTTTCATAACAGATATTCGTAAGTGTCTCATCTGAATTCTCGATGATAGGCGGTGCTTTATCCGGTCGAACCGGGTCCATATATTCCACCATATCCGCGATCAGATTTGTATTTGTGATAACAACCTCTCTGGCTTTCTCACTTCCCAGATATTCGAATTCCGCTAACATTTCTTCCGTCGTTCTGAAATAAAGCGGAGGCTGATTAACTGCATCCTCAAAACCTTTACTTTTCATGATGATCGCACGATAGATACTGTCTTCCGGATCAAGGAAATGGACATCACAGGTTGCAACAACCGGCTTATTAAATAATCGTCCAAGCTCCACGATACGCTTATTATAATTCTGAAGGTCCTCGATCGTACAAGGATTCTCCTTCTTTCTGGTCATAAACTCGTTATTTCCGATCGGCTGTATCTCCAGATAATCAAAGAAATTAACAAGTCTTGCTATTTCTTCATCCGGTGCATCATCTACGACCGCACGGAACAGCTCACCTGCTTCACAGGCAGAACCTAAGATCAGTCCTTCTCTGTATTTATTGATCATGCTCATAGGCATACGCGGTCTGCGGTTGAAGTATCTGACATGTGCTTCAGAAATCAGACGATACAGATTCACACGGCCGATCTCATTTTTTGCCAGAATGATGCCATGATATGTTCTGCCTTTTTTGATCGTATCATCCGATGCAGAACCTAATTCATTTACATCCTCCACCGTCTTTACGCCACGTTCCACTAACATCTCATATAATTTTACGAAAATTTTTGCGGTTGCATTTGCATCATCAACAGCACGGTGATGGTGTTCATTTTTTACATTTAACGCCTTACAGACACGATCCAGTGTAAACTTACCAAGCTCCGGCAATAACACATGGCTGAGTGTCATGGTATCCATGATCGTATTATCGAATTTTATTCCAAGATCTTTGGCATTTTTCTTGATGAATCCGGTATCAAATGCTGCATTATGTGCAACAACGATATCATCACCACAGAATTCCAAAAACTTCGGCAGGATCACGTCGACGGTCGGTGCATGCATAACCATCTCATCTGTAATGGAAGTCAACTGCTCTATACTATAAGGGATCGGTTCTTCCGGATTAATAAATTCCGAGAAACGATCGATCTCCTCTCCATCTTTTACCTTTACAGCTCCGATCTCTATGATCTTATTCTTCTTCTGACTAAGACCGGTCGTCTCGATATCAAATACGATATATTCTGTATTCAGATCCTGTCCTTTGGGATTGATAACCAGATTCTTCAGGTCATCGACAAAATATCCCTCACAGCCAAAGATCAGTTTAAAGCCATCCTTCATACCCTTTGCATGTGCTGCGATCGGGAATGCCTGTGCAACGCCGTGATCCGTGATTGCAATCGCCGGGTGTCCCCAGTCATTTGCACGTTTCACGATCTTCTCGATATCAACAACACTGTCCATCTCGCTCATAACCGTATGCATATGTAATTCCACACGTTTTTCAAGCGATGTGTCAACTCTTGGCACACGGAAATCCGGTATATGCTTGATACCACGCACAGATGCAATATTTAACTCCTTGGAAAAAGTATCGTATAACGGCACACCCTTTAACCGATAGAAGCTTCCTTCTTTTAACTCATCCTTATAAACCGGCGCATCATCCTCTGATGCAAATATCTTAAATGCGATCGTATCTTCAAAATCCGTAATATTGCAGATGAATAAAGTCTTACCGTTTCGGAGAACCTTTTCTTCCATCTTGATCAACTGGCCATGAATACAGACTTCGCCGATACCATCTACTAATGTAGAAATCTTTACCAGTTCCCCTTCGCAGTCTCTGCCATAGAATACATCCGGATCATTCGAGGTATATTTCTTCCTTCTGGCGGCAAATGTCTCCTTCGGCTTTTCGTCCTGTGCAGGTGCTTTCTTTTCAGCCGGAACATCCTTCTTGCCTTCTCCGACCAGCTTCTTTTTATCTACTGATTTACCATCCAAGGTCAGATCCGCATCCTCATGTACATTACTTAAGATTGCCTCAATCTCAAGCTTCATCTTCTGTTCATTTGCACGGCGGAGCATCTCTTTATCAGATTCCGTATAATCAAAACCGACCTTGATATCCATACCGAACCGTTTCTTATAGGTCTCCTCCAGATATTTTTTGATCCCGATCGAATGGCTCTTTGAAAGCTTACTGTCTTCCATCGCAAGCGTGATAATATCATCTGCATAATACCATTCTGCCCGCTTTAATAAACGATATCCAACATGACTGATCTTCTCGACATCATACAAGATACTGTCCTTATATACCTCTGTTAAGGTTCTGGTATTGTACTGGGAAGACAGCTCATAACGGTCATCAATGATGACCTTATAACCACGTCCACGAAATAAATGTCCGCAAATGATATCTTCCACCTGTACAATCTTCGGACGGCTGATCAGGTGCTTCGACAGCAGGCTGATAATAAGCTGGCGTTCTGCCTGCTTCATTACCACCTTTTCGATCATCGTATCCTCAAACAGGGAAGACAGCTCTTTATCCATATTCAGTTCAGGAAATACTTCAAAAAATAATTTTGCTTCTACCGGCACGTTCTATTCACTCCAGTTATCTAACTCGTACTTTAATGTTGATAATATATCTTTCTCGTCGATCTTCTTTATAATCTGGCCTTTTTTGATCAGGATACCGCAGCCTTTTCCGCCCGCAATTCCAAGATCTGCTTCCTTGGCTTCGCCCGGTCCGTTTACAACACAGCCCATAACAGCAACCTTGATATTCAGATGATCATAATCGGCAACCAGTTTTTCTACCTGTTCTGCCAGTCCGATCAGATCAATCTCCGTTCTTCCACATGTTGGACAAGACACAAGTTCAATTCCTCCTGTACGGAGTCCAAGCGTCTTTAAGATCATCTTTGCTGTCATGATCTCATTGACCGGATCCCCTGTTAAAGATACACGGATCGTATCTCCGATTCCCTCATGCAGGATAATACCAAGTCCTACAGAGGATTTGATATTACCGCTCATAACCGTACCGGATTCCGTGATACCCACATGCAGCGGATAATTCGTCTGATCTGCAATCAGCTCATGTGCTTTTACACACATCATAACATCGGAAGATTTAATGCTGATGACCATATTGTCATATCCGCAGTCTTCGATCATATGAACCTTATCCAACGCACTCTCAACGATTCCTTCTGCTGTCACGCCATGGTATTTTTCAACTAATTCTTTTTCAAGGGAACCGCCGTTTACACCAACACGGATCGGTATATTTCGTTCCTTACATACCGCTACTACCTGTGCCAGCTTATCCTTACCACCGATATTACCCGGATTGATACGGATCTTATCTGCTCCCGCCTCAGCCGCTGCGATCGCCAGACGGTAATCAAAATGAATGTCTGCAACCAGCGGAATATGGATCTGTTTCTTGATCGCAGGGATTGCCGCCGCTGCCGCATCATCATTTACGGTGCTTCTGATGATGTCACAGCCTGCCTTTTCAAGTTTTAAGATCTGTGCAACTGTAGCATCTATATCACTGGTTTTTGTATTTGTCATCGACTGGATCAGGATCGGATTTCCACCACCGATCACCCGGTCTCCTATCTTTATAACTTTTGTATGATCTCTGTACATATTAACTCCTGTTCATCTAATGAAAGAATACATTCTTGATATCGTTAAATAATATCACAACCATCAACAGCATAACCAGAACAAATCCGATCAGCGTCACGATATTCTCCTTATCCTTCGGAACCTTCTTTCTCGTTACTGCTTCAATTAACAGGAAGATAAATCGTCCTCCATCCAAGCCCGGTATCGGCAGCAGGTTCATAACGCCAAGGTTTGCCGACAGCAGTACGATATAATTCATCCAGTTTAAGAACAGATCAAGCACACTGCTCTTTGCTGCCTCATTGAAGGTATCGTTCATGTTCTTCGCTACTCCGACCGGACCGGATACTTCATCCGAACTTACCTGACGGGTAACGATCAGCTTCAGGCTTAAGAAGGTTGCTTTTACCCAGTATCTGGTCTCATAAGCAGAATATTTACAAAGCTCTCCGAAGTTCTTCGGGAGCTGATAACCGACACTCATTATTCCGATCTTATAGCCATCCGGTGTCTTTGCCGGATGTACCGTCGTATCATAGACCGTTCCGTCTTCTTTCTCAAGTGTCAGATCAATCGGTGAACCATCTCCATAGATCTGAAGATAGATCTGTAACTCACGGAAATTTTTAACTGTACTTCCCTCAATCTTTAATACCCGATCGCCATCTGATATCCCGGCTTCTTCCGCCGGATATACACCATTAAAATATTCCTCGGCATTTTCGATCTGGTATTTTTCAATATTATCTTTATTGTATACTGCTCCTATGATCGCAGGATCACTTCCACAGAAATGAATGATCACCATGGAAAATAAAAATGCGATCACAAAGTTCATGGCAGGTCCTGCAAGTACAACCGCCATTCTTGCCCAGATGGATTTCTTCTCAAAGGAATTCTCATCATTTTCGTTTTCTTCATCATCTTCGCTGAGCATCATACAATAGCCGCCAAGCGGAATCAGCCGCAGCGTATACTGTGTTTCTTTCTTATGAAACTGAAACAGCTTCGGTCCGAATCCCATCGAAAACTCTTTTACTGTGATATGATTGATCTTTGCTACGATAAAATGTCCCAGCTCATGAAAGAAAATGATGACACCAAAAACAAGTATGATCAATATGATATTCAAAAACTAACACCCACTTTCAATAAATTCATATACTTCCTGCTCGGTTGCAAGAATCTCATCTATATCAGGATTTTCAATCAATTTATGATGATCCATGGATGCACGGATGATATCATAGATATCAAGAAAATCGATTTTTCTATCTAAAAACTGCTTTACTGCATATTCATTTGCAGCATTGAATACTGTAGGCATCGAACCACCGATCCCAATTGCCTCATATGCGTATCGTAACCCAAGAAAGGTATTCATATCCGGTGTCTCGATCACAATCGATGAAAGCTTCGTAAAGTCAAGACGATCTCCCGGCATGTATCTTCGTTCCGGATAGAACAGCGCATACTGGATCGGCAGCTTCATATCCGGCGTACCGAGCTGTGCGATCACTGCTCCATCTTTATATTCTACCATTGAATGAATGATACTCTGCGGCTGGATCACAACCTGAATATTTTCCGGTGCTACATCAAATAACCATTTTGCTTCAATAACTTCCAGACCTTTATTTACCATCGTTGCTGAATCAATGGTGATCTTTCTTCCCATGCTCCAGTTTGGATGCTTTAATGCGTCCTCTAATTTCACATGCTTTAAAAACTCTCTGCTCTTGCCACGAAATGGTCCACCAGATGCTGTCAACAGAATTTTTTCAATGGAATCATGTGTATTTCCCTGCAATGACTGGAAGATTGCCGAATGTTCACTGTCAACCGGAAGGATCGATACTCCTTTTTCCTTTGCAAGCGGCATAATAATATGTCCCGCTGTAACCAGAGTTTCTTTATTTGCAAGGGCAATGTCTTTTCCCGCTTTAATCGCTGCCACAGTCGGGCGGATACCGATCATTCCTACAATAGCGGTAACTAATATATCCGATGTCTTGTATTCTGCAATCTCGATCAGCCCATCCATGCCTGATACGACACGGATATCCATATCCTTCAGACGATCTTTTAATTCATCTGCCAGCTTCTCATCCCACAGACCAACGATCTCCGGTCGGAACTCTCTCGCCTGCTTCTCTAATAAGTCTATGTTTCTTCCTGCTGATAAAGCACAGATTTTTATATCCTGATTCCATCTTGCGATCTCAAGTGTCTGTGTTCCTATAGATCCTGTGGATCCAATGATAGCTACATGTTTCATATTTGTTCTCCTTTACCCATTTCAAACATCTGTATCTAACATTTTTTATCTGTCTGCACTATTTCCAATGCGACATAAAGGAAAAGCAGCGTAATTATGAGCACAGTTCATCTGTACGCTCTCCCACACTGCTTTTTCTGATTACAACAAATATAATATAAGATAATACATAATTGGTGCTGTAAATATAATGCTGTCAAACCGGTCAAGGATTCCGCCATGCCCCGGTATCAGCTTGCCATAATCTTTGATATCATTATTTCTCTTGATTGCAGAAGCCGCCAGATCCCCGATAACTGCAGGCAGCGCACATACAGCTCCGATCAATGCAAATATCCATACAGAATGTGCAACCTGCATGAAATGATTATAAATCAAACCAAATACAACACCTAATATTCCTGCTCCAACAATTCCGCCGATCAGACCCTCGATACTCTTCTTCGGACTTAAGATCGGTGACATCTTGTGCTTACCGATCGCGCGTCCGACCAGATAGGCACAGGTATCATTACCCCATGAGCTGACAAAGATCAGCAGAACAAGAATCAGTCCATGTTTCATATCTCGTATGAGATACACATACGACAACATTACACCTACATATACAAATGCAAAAAATGCCGCCATGATCTCTTTATCTTTGTAATTCGGATATGTGAGCACATAGATTGCAAGGATGACCAGCATATAGACCGCGATCAACGGTAATATAAACTGATGCAGGTCAAAATACAACAATGCATAATAAAAAACCGTTGCACCGTAAGCTGCATATCCAAGTTCTTTCTTGTTCAGCCCATATATACGAAGTAACTCCATCACACCGATCAGCGAAACCGCACACATTACCAGACATGTAAGTGCTCCGCCAAAATAAAGTGTGATTGCTGCAATGATCACCAGGATCACTGCACTGATTGCCCGTTGTTTAAACATATTATTTCCTCTTTATTTTACCCCGCCATACCGACGGTCTCTATGACTGTAATACCGACATGCATTAACCAGCTCGTCCATATCAAAGTCCGGCCATAACACATCCGTAAAATAAAATTCTGAATATGCGATCTGCCATGGAAGAAAATTCGATGTCCGAAGCTCTCCGCTGGTACGAATCAACAGATCCGGATCCGTCAGTTCCTTTGTATCAAGGTAGGCACTGACTGTATCCTCTGTAACCGCATCCGGTGATAACTTTCCAGCCATACAGTCGGATGCAATCCGTCTGACCGCTCTTGTGATCTCATCCCGTCCGCCATAGTTAATCGCTACAGAAAACTGAAGTCCTGTATTATTTGCTGTAGCTTCCTCCAGATTATCCATCTTCTCTACGATATCCTTCGGAAGGTCCTCACGCTTACCAATGATCCTTATGCGCATGTTATTCCGGTTGGATCGCTCGATGCTGTCAACCAGATACTTACGGAAAATATTCATGATCGTAGATACTTCCTCTACTGAACGTTTCCAGTTCTCGGTAGAAAATGCGTATACAGTCAGGTATTTAATACCAAGTTCATCTGCATTCTCGCATGTTCGCTCGATTGCCTTTGCGCCCTCTGAATGTCCATAGGTTCTTGGCATCAGTCGTTTCTTCGCCCATCTTCCGTTTCCATCCATGATGATCGCAACATGCTCCGGAATATTGATCATTTCTCCATTTATTTCTTTATTCATACTTACTCCAAATTAAACAGTTAATATCTCTGTTGATTTCTTCTCAATAGCCTTATCGATCAGACCAACATATTTGTCTGTCATCTTCTGGATCTTATCCTCGTTTGTCTTTAATTCATCCTCTGATATATCTCCGGCTTTCTCCATCTTCTTGATTGCGTCATTTGCATCTCTTCTGATATTACGGATAGCAACTTTTGCATTCTCACCTTTTTTCTTAATATCCTTAACGATTTCTTTTCTTCTTTCCTCTGTCAGTTCAGGGAAATTCAGGATGATATTCTTACCGTCATTGTTTGGTGTCAGGCCCAGATCTGAATTCAGGATTGCCTTCTCGATCGCCTTTACCAGTGATGGCTCCCATGGTGCGATCATCAGCGTTCTTGCTTCCGGTACGGTGATATTTGCAAGCTGCTGCATCGGTGTTGGCACGCCATAATATTCCACCTTGATCTTATTTAAAATGTTAGGGTTGGCACGTCCTGCACGGATCGTAGCATATTCCCCTTCCAGGTTTTCAACTGTCTTCGTCATTTTCTCTTCGTACTGTGTCAACATATCTTTGTTCCTCCTGTTTATTTATACGTTCACATATGTTCCTGTAAAGCCACCGGTAACGGCCTTTACAATACTGTCTTCACCATTTAAGCCGAATAACATCATCGGCATTTTGTTTTCCATAGCAAGAACTGCAGATGCAAGATCGATAACTCCAAGCTTATTATCAACAATATCTTTCATCTGCATGCTGTCATATTTCTTTGCATTTGGATTTGTCTTAGGATCACTGTCATATACGCCGTCAATTGCTTTTGCAGATAAGACTACATCTGCCTTTACTTCAACCGCCATAAGAACAGTTGCCATATCTGTTGAGAAATACGGATGTCCGATTCCTCCGGCAAAGAAAACAACTTCTCCCTGCTCCATATATTCTACAGCTTTATCACGGTTGAACAGCTCTGTCATTGTTCCGCATGCAAATGGTGTCATGATATGTGATTTGATTCCAAATACACGAAAAGCATCTGCGGTATAGATACAGTTCATAACAGTTGCAAGCATGCCGATCGAATCTGCTTTTACACGATCCATATTTTCTGAGGTTCTGCCACGCCAGAAATTACCACCACCGATTACTACACAAAGCTGGATTCCTTTATCCAGGATCTTCTTTACCTGTCCGGCAACATCATATACAGTCTTTTCATCAAAGCCCTGCTTTTTTTCTCCGGCAAGTGCTTCTCCACTAAGTTTCAATAACACTCTGTTCATTTCCATAATTGTAACCTCTTATGTTTTCTCAAAATTTTTCTATCCTAGTATAGCACAATATAACTATATTTCAAACAGGAAGTTGGAAAGATTTTATTCAAATTATCGAAGCTCCGGATCTGTTCTCCATAACAAAAAGAACACCACAAAATCTGACTGGTTTCATGATGTTCTTTCGTTTCTGGTATGTTTCTATATACTATTTATTAACGATTGAATCCGGATCATCATCTACTGTAAACGTATCCAGATCGATCTGGTTATAATATCCTGTATCGTTGATAATATTTGCACTGATATTTTTAACTGTCTGGGATGGAACATAATCATAATCGTTAAACAGATATCTGTGAAGAACGACTACATTGTTCTCCAGATCTCCTGCTACAACCAGACTTCCCTTACTTCCAAGTGTTGGTGTTGACCATGTAAATGGGAAACCGGTTGAGGATTCCAGTTTGTAATTGAAGCAGTTCGTTGCAAGATCCATAATCTCTTTCTTTGTAAGGCTGGAGCTGATATCATCTACAACTGCATTCAGGCAGTCATTTAACTTGGAGATTCCGGCACTCTTTGCCTTTTCGATCATAAGGCTGATAACCTTTCTCTGTCTCCATGCTCTGGTGATATCACCCTGGTCTGTACTTCGGATTCTTGCATATGCGGTAGCCTGAACACCATCAAGATGTACAACACCTGTATCATATACATACGTAGACTGGATGCCATTGACTCTCTGCTGTTCATCGATACACTGATTCAGCTTGTCAAGCTCGCTGGACTTCAATTCGATATCAAGACCGCCAAGTGCATCGATTGCTTCTGTCAATGCCTTGAAGTTTACAGTTACATAAGCTGTAATATTCAGGTCAAGGTTCTTGTTCAATGTATTGATCGCCTCTGAAGCTCCGCCATAAGCATAAGCATGTGTGGCCTTCTCATAGCTCTTGGAATCATTTGCAAGCTCCAGATATGTGTCACGATATACGGAAGACATCTTAACCTCCTGTGTATCATTGTTAATGCTTACAATGATGATTGCATCGGATCGTGCTCCGCTTTCTACCATATCAATATCACGGCTATCTACACCGAATAATGCGATCGTTGTATAACCGGTCATCTTCTTTACGGTTTCTTCTGCAAGGTCATCATTCACCTTAACGTCTTTTAACTCTTCAAAATTCATTTTATTAAATGCTGAATTGATATAAGCATTTACAAAAAGGACACCTCCAAGAATGATCACCAGTATTTCTGCTATAAGTGCAATGATCCATGGTTTGTTTTTGCTCTTTTTCTTCTTTTTTCCGGAAGATCTGCGCTCAGCAGATTTTTTCTGTGCCCGCTTTGCTGCTGTATCTTCCATATCATCATAATCGTCGAAATCTTCATCGCTAAAAATATTATCGCTCATTATTCATTCTCCTATACGTTTGTGTATATGTTTCATCTCAACAGAACTATTTTTCGTACAAAATGTCAATTTTCCACGAACAAACAAGGTGTATTCTACTACAAATAATATTCAAATTCAACCTGTTCATAAAAATATAACATTTACGCCGGACTGTCTTCTTTATTCGCCCAGGATAAATTTGTCAATAACCGGAACCAGACCATCTTCATCATTTGAGAGTGTAACATAATCTGCATGTTCCTTTACGATCTCCTGTGCATTTGCCATCGCCACACCGACACCCGCATATTCGATCATCGTCAGATCGTTATATCCATCTCCGCAGGCAACCAGATCCTTTACATCCATGTGCAGATATTCCAGAAGCTTTTCAAGAGATGTTGCCTTATGCACACCCTTTGGCATGATCTCAACAAAGAAAGGCTCGGAACGGAAAACAGTAACCGAATCTCCATACAGGGCTGCCAGCTCCTGCTCCACCTGCTCTGCAACATCAGGTTCTGCTGTCAGCAGGCACTTATTGATCGGGAAGTCAATAAAGGAACGAAAATCCTCCACCTGTACGATCTCCATACGATTGATCCTTGCCTCAAGACTCATATAATCATCAACCGGGGTTCCTGTTACAACGATGTCATCCTTATAAGTCACCATCCCAATCTTTTTCTCAACACAGTAATCATATATTTTTCTTGCAATCTCATTATCTACACATGCCTGATATGCGATCTCACCTGTTTTATAATTCACGATACGTCCGCCATTGAATGCCAGCACATATCCACCATACTGATTCAGTTCCAGTTCATCCGCAATCTTCCGGATTCCAGGCAGCGGCCGTCCGGATGCAATTGCCACAACATGTCCTTTTTTCTGGATCTCCATGATCTTATCCAGTGTAGGCTTTGTGATCTCTTTTTTCGAATTAGTCAATGTACCATCAATATCAAGTGCTATTATCTTCTTCATCTTGTTATCTCCACGTTTATCTTCAATTTGTAATGATCAAGTTGATAATATATAGTAGTTTCACCTCTTTGTCCAGTAGTTTCCCCGAAAAAATGCGATTCTATTGTAATTGACGGTGCGATTGTATTATAATAATCAATCATAAATGCATCTTTTTTATTAAATTTCGGAGTTTTGGCATGAATTATACGATCTATATAAAAGAAAAGAATCTGGCACTAAATATAAAAGCGGCTGTTCATGAATATATCAAGCGGCTGTCACCTTTCTGTAAAGCTACAGTCTGCTGTGCAGGCAAAAAAAAAGTTGCCTTTGCAAGTAGCGATATCAATATCCTGATCACCCCTGACCAGACAGGCAAGCACACGATCTCTTCCGAAGCCTTTGCCCGAATGATCTCTGACTATGCTCTGGGCGGATATTCAAAAATCAGTTATTTTATTGGATTTTCTCCGGATGATCTGCCGATTTTATCCAATCAGACCTTTTCCGTTTCCAGTATGACATTATCTAACGAGATCTGCTTGATTGCCTTTACGGAACAGCTCTATCGTGCCTATACCATCAATAACAACATTACTTATCACAAATAATACGAATCTGGTCAAGCAACATGACACGCATCAACTGATGTGGGAATGTCATATCCGAAAAACTCATTTTCACATCTGCACATCTGACCAGTTCGTTTGAAGTTCCCAGAGAACCACCGATCAGAAAGGATACTGCTTCATATTCCCGCTCTTCTGCCTGACGGATAATTGCCGCGAACTGTTCGGTTGTATATTTTTTACCTTCTATGCAAAGAGCGATCACAAAATCTTTTTTACCGATACTTGCAAGACTGTTTCTGCTTTCTGTTTCAATAATCTTCTGCTTTACAGCATCGGATGCATTCTTCGGTATTTTTTCATCCTCACTCTGAATGATCTCTACCCGGTTCTTTTTATTGATCTGTTTACAGAGTTCCTGTATCTGACTGCTATAATATTCTTCTTTTATCTTTCCAACACATATGATCTTGAACAGCATCATGCATCTCCATTTTCTATCTCTGATCCAGCTTTATCTGGTCAAACAATTTCTTTTCCGCTTCATTTTTCTTATGCGTAAACATACTGACAATGATCGTTACCGCCAAAGCAAATACAAAGGATGCAGTTCCCGCACTCAGTTCTGTTGATACCGCCAGTGTATTTCCTTCTATCATCGGTACAAAATACCAGACAGAACAAACCGCAAGCCCTGTAAACAGTCCTGCAAAAATTCCCGGTCTGCTTGCTGCTCGCCAGACAACTGCCAATATACATGGAGCTGCCATTGCAGATGCATACTCCCATGAAACCGTGATCAGTTTCTGATACTCCGGCTTCCATATACCGACGATCACCAGTAATGCGCCTGAAAGAATAACCAGCAGGCCTATATCTGCCACATTCTGCTGTTTTTCATTCCTGATCCATTTCATTTTTGGCAGAAGTCCCCGAGCTACTTCCATACTCATTGCAAATATACGCTCGGTCAGACACAACAACGTAATAACCAAAACTCCAAGTATAACATATCGGATCTCTGTCGGAACTTCCAGCTTATGACATAAGGCTGCAATATAAGTCCGGAGCAGTTCGTCAATTCCAGAATCAAGCGTCACCTTTAACGGATAAATACATACTGCATTTAACAATGACCAGACACTGATCACAACAATCATCACGCCTGTATACAGGATTGACAACACCCGTCCACGATCCAGCTCATGACTGTCCTTTGCTTCAAATGCTCCATTAAATAAAAATGGAAGTCCAAGACAGCCAAGTCCCATACCGACCATGGATATAATATATGTAACACCGGTCTGTGTGCCGTTATAATACAGAATATTCAGATATACACTGGTTCCGCCCTTCATATGCAGCTTTCCATAAATATCGAGAAGCTCCGATGGTTTATTTACCATAAACAAACTGATGACCAGCACAAAGAATACAAACAGCAATATTATATAGAAGATACTCCTTATTACACTTCTTACTTTATTTCCGAGTATACACATATAAATGCTTAAGCTCACCACGATTCCTACGGCAACCCAGTGATATTCCATGCCAACCGTCTTGCTGATCACCTTACTCCCATATTCCAGCAATGCTGCAGTCATAGACAGAAGGATCAGCAGCCATACAACAAGAAAGCTGTCCTTTAATATAACCGACCGGTATCTGTCATATAAAAATTCCCACATACTTCCGATGGTCTTCCGGGAAAGATCCCGATAAGAACGGAGCCGCTTTACCAGAAACAACCAGGCAAATGTTGTACCGACAAACAGACCAATATTGATAAAACACACACCGGCTCCATATACTCCGATCACCGGTGGCAGCAGGACCAATGACCAGAGCAGCATCTCTGCCATTGAATTATTTCCAGCCAGCAGTGCCCCGTTTAATGTATTTTGATCATTCTGAAATAAATATTTTCTTTTGCTTCTGCTCATATCAAAGACTCCTTCAAACCCACCCGGGTTCCGATCATTTTTTACTGCTTTATGTTCTCACTATCCGCTTCTTCGTGTCAAGTCTCTTTTTATATAATTTTTCTATATTTCTTTTTTATTTCTATTATATTATTACAAATTTGTAAGCATCCTAATAAAAAATATAGAACAAGAAAACTATCTATGTTATAATATCCAAGCATGTAAATTTTGTTTTACATAGTCATTACATGATTTTGACATTTATTCAGAAGGTAATTTTTATTCACAGGAGGATATGGAAGTGGACTTTTTTTCAATTCTGACTTTACTTGGAGGCGTAGGACTGTTCCTGTTTGGAATGAACATGATGGGCGATTCCCTGAAGAATCTGGCAGGAGGAAGTCTGGAACGGATACTTGAAAAACTGACAACCGGTAAGAGTCAGGCAACCGGCGCGATTAAGGGCTTTGGTCTTGGTACCGGTGTAACAGCGATCATTCAGAGTTCTGCAGCAACTACGATCATGCTGATCGGTTTTGTAAATGCCGGCATCATGAAGCTTGGTCAGGCGATCCCTGTTGTATTTGGTGCCAATGTCGGTAGTACCGCAACCGCGCAGATTTTACGTCTTGGTGATCTTGGCGAAGATATGTTTATCCTCAAATTATTAAAACCGTCTTCTTTTGCACCCGTTCTGATCGGTATTGGTGCTTTTATCATTCTGTTTGCCCATAAGAAAAAACATAAAGATATCGCCGGTATCTTAGTCGGTCTTGGTATCTTATTCCTTGGTATGAATACAATGGAAGCTGTGTTCGCTCCTTTAAAAGAATCTGAAGCATTCCAGAATCTGTTCATTTCTTTCAGCAATCCACTCCTTGGTATCCTGATTGGTCTTGTCTTAACAGCAATCATCCAGAGCTCCTCTGCTTCAGTCGGTATCCTTCAGGCATTATCCTCAACAGGAGTTGTTTCCTATGGTTCTTCGATCCCTATTATTATCGGTATTAATATAGGAAAATGTTTCGCCATCCTGCTCGGCAGTATCGGTGCAAACAAAAAGGCAAAACGTGTTGCCATGTCCTATCTGTTATTTAATATTATCGGTGCGATTTTCTTCGTTGTTGTGATCTATGGACTTCAGTTGTTTATCACCTTCCCATTCATAGATAAGATCATCAACCGTGGTGTAATCGCAAACCTACATTTTATGTTTAACTTTATCATTGCGATCCTGCTGCTTCCATTCGCAAATAAGATCGCAGATCTGACCGGTAAGATCATCGGCGACGATAAAGAATCCAAAATTGACAAAGAGCTTGCATCTCTCGATCCAATGCTTCTTGATACACCAAACATTGCTCTTACCCAGGCGCAGAAGGTAATGTTCTCCATGACAGACTCCATCAAGGAAAACTTCGAACTTGGAAGTCAGTTATTATCGGAATATAATGAAGAAACTGCTGGAAAACTTCTGGAAAATGAGATGTTCATTGATAAATGTGAAAGTGCGTTAAACGAATATCTGTTAAAGATCACCTCCAAGCGGCTGCATTCATCCGAACGAAAGCTGGCATCTGAATTATTAAACAGTGTCAGTGACCTGGAACGAATCGGTGACCACTGTGAAAATCTTCTGATCGTCGGCAGAAAGATCACCGATGAAAAAATCTCCTTCTCCGCACAGGGAACCATGGAGATCAATACGCTCTTACAAGCTACAGCCAATATCATTGATACAACCTTTATGGCATTCAAAAACGATGATTTAACGGCTGTCTCCCGTATCGAGCCACTTGCTCAGTCAATCACAGAGGTAAAAGAGATCATCAAAGATCACCATGTTATCCGTTTACAGACCGGAGACTGCGATATCGACGGTGGTTTTGCTCTTGTAGATATCCTGACCAGTCTGGATCGTATCGGAAGTCACTGTTCTAATATCGGACTTCATATTGCAAAGAAATTAACTACAGATTCCTTTGACGAAATGCACGGTCATATCTACACAAATGGATATAAGACCTCCGAAGAATATAAAGCACTCTACTGCTACTACATGTCTCTGTACTCTGATCCGATCACCGAAAAGTATAAGGCGAGCCTGCCAGAGCTGGAACATAAGATCTCGCAATCAGATGCAAATAAATCTTCTGCTCCGAAATCTGTGAATCTGAACACAGCTAAGGCAGATAAAAACGAACAGCAGACAAAAAAAGAGCCTAAATTAAAAGAGATCAAGAAGACAAAGATTGAAAAAGTAAAACAGAAGAAAGACTCTAAGAAAAAATAAAGATTATTCTGATAATAAGCATTATAAAAAGATACTCTGATCACGGGATCATACAGGTCCTTTGCTTTCAGAGTATCTTTTTTATTTCCTTTTATTCTTTAATACTGCATTTTATTATTATTTGATCTTGTATATCGTTTAGACAGATATACATAATGACTCTATCTCAATCACGGCTTTCAATTACAATTAACAATCCGGATTCAAATTCGATCAGACCGCACTCTGCAATCAGCTCATTGCTGACGCCGATGCTTTCCCCAAGCTTCAATGTAAGCCCCTGTGCATTATAATAAAAACCCTGAAGTGTTACACCGGTCACCTGTTCCGTATATGGAAGCAGTGACACATATCTGTATGCATCGGTACGCTTCACGATATGTTGGTGTGCTGTCATCGTGATCCTGTTATGCTCGTCGATCAGATATGCCGATATTCCGAACTCTGCAAACTGCTTTAATAAGCCAATATTGGCAAGAGTATGATCCATACGGGTTCCGGTTGCTCCAACCAGAATTACTTCATCCGGTCTGATCTCCTGCTCCAGTATATAAGAAATCGCAACATGGGTATCTGTAAAATCCTTATGTGTATCCAGATCCAGAAATTCTGTCTTTTCCCGATATGATGCTACAATATCTGTCTTTGCCGAATCAAAATCTCCAATAACCAGATCCGGAAGTATGTCACATTCCTGACAGATTTCAAGTCCTTTATCACATGCTATTATTTTTTGAAAATCATAATCGGAAAGAACCGTTTCAAGCACTTTTTTTGAAACGGTTCCTCCTGTAACAACTAAATATCGATTCATATATCCTGTTACCTGTTCCGGCAGACAGCAGATCTGCTATCTGCCTTTTTATTACTTTCTATTGTATTTCTGAAAAAATCTTATGGAAGGCTTTTACATTCTCAACCTTATCTCCCTTGAATACTGCAGATCCGGCAACTAATACATTTGCACCTGCCTGAATGATCTCAGCCACATTAGAAAGAGTGACACCGCCGTCTACCTGAATATCTGTCTGAAGTCCACGGCTGTTTAACAGTGCTCTGGTCTCTGTAATCTTCCGAAGGGAAGATGGAATAAACTTCTGTCCTCCAAAGCCCGGATTTACTGACATGATCAGAATCATATCTACATCCTCTAATACATAATCAAGTACCGATAATGGTGTTGCAGGATTTAATGCAACTCCGGCTTTCATTCCCAGCTCTTTTATGGCTGCGATGGTTCTGTGAAGGTGCTTGCAGGCTTCTGCATGTACTGTTACGATATCTGCTCCACAATTCTTATAATCCTGTAAGAAACGCACCGGTTCATCAATCATAAGATGAACATCAAACACCTTATCAGATACCGGACGAACACTCTTGATAACCGGTGCTCCAAATGAAATATTCGGCACAAAGGACCCATCCATAACATCCAGATGAATATATTCACTTCCTGCCTGATCTATGATCTGTATATCTTCTGCCAGATGTCCAAAATCCGCAGACAATACTGATGGGGACAGCTTTAACATTACCATTTCCTCTTTTCCTTTAATTCATTGTATATCATAACATAATCATCATACCGCATCTTACTGATCCTACCATCGCTGACAGCTTTCTTTACCAGACATCCCGGTTCACTGATGTGATTACACATGTTAAATTTACAGGTTCCTGTATATGCTGCAATCTCAGGAAAATACAGCTTCAGATCTTCTGCTTCGATTTCTTCTGTATATAACGAACTGAAACCCGGTGTATCCATAATATAAGTATCATCATCTACAAACATCAGCTCTGAATGTCTCGTTGTATGTTTTCCACGCTGGATCTTTTCACTTAAACCTCCCGTCTGCACATTGGCATCCGGAAATAATGAATTCAGTGTCGATGACTTGCCTACACCTGAAGGTCCTGCAAATACCGTTGTTTTTCCTTTTATAACTGCTTCTAACACATCAATCCCATAGCCGCTTTCGGCACTGATAAACAATACCTCATATCCACTCTTTGTATAAGATCTGCATATATCTTCACTCTGACGAAAGCCCTCCAGATCCACTTTATTAAAGCAGATCACTGTAGGAACCTCATGCTGCTCCATATTGATCAAAAAGCGGTCAAGCAGATTGAAGTTAGGTGCTGGTGCAGACACTGCAAAAATAATTACAGTCTGATCTACGTTTGCAACTGCAGGTCTGTTTAACCAGTTAAATCTGGGCAATATATCTTCAATATTGCCCAGATTCTTCTCTTCATCTAATATCTCTATCTCAACATTATCGCCTACCAAAGGTTTAATCTTCCGATTCCGGAAGACACCCTTTGCTTTACATTCATATGTGATGCCGTTTTCACAGACAACATAGTAGAAACCACCAATGCCTTTTATGATCTTACCTGTCATACCTGCACCTATTCCTTTGTAAAGGATGCTGACAAACCACTGGTGTTAAAGCTTGATGTTACATCCTGTCCTTCTGAATCTGTGATCATAACCGTAAATGTACCGGAATCCTCTGATAAACCGCTGATGGAATCTGCTCCGCCGATATCCAGTGGGAAGGACTCCTCTCCGGCTGCTCCGGAATATATCTTATAAGTTGCATCTCCGATTGTATAAGATACGGTCACTGATACATTACCTGCTGCCTCAAAATCATATCCTGCATTTGTGATAGCACCTGTAAATTTAACTGTATAGGAAACTGTTTCCGGTCCGTCACTGATCACATAATTAATCGTTGAACCTTCTTCTACCTTACTGTCTGCATCAATTTCCTGGCTGATCACCTTTCCTGCTTTTACATCATTACTGTTTGCATGGCTTGGATTTCCAACCAGTCCTGCATCACTCAGCAGAGATTCTGCTTCCTTCTCTGTCTTACCTACCAGATTTGGCACCGGTACATCCTGTACCTCTTTACCATTGCTGACAATGATCTTAACAGTAGAACCCTCCGGCTGCATTGTCTTTGCTTCCGGCGACTGACTGATTACATAATTTTTCTCTACTGTATCGTCATATTCATAACCATGGGTAACCGTAAAGCCTGCTTCTGTAAGCAAGGTTGTTGCCTGGTCATCGGAATATCCTCTGACATTCGGAACTTCTTTATCTTCCTTGCCTTCTGAAACCGTTACAACAATCTCCTCATCTGCTGAGACCGCCGTTCCTTCGTCTACGCTCTGACTGATTACATAGCCCTCCTGAACGTCATTGTCCTTCTTTGTTTCAAATGTATAGTTTGTGAATCCTGCTTTTTTCAGTTCTTCTTCTGCTGCTGTTTTATACAGACCTACTACATTGACCATTGGAATCGTTGCCTGTTCACTTGTAGTAACATCATCTGTACTGGCATCACTGTTCTCATCTGTATCGTCAGTACTTTCTGTTGCTTCCGTAGTCGTCGGTGTATCTGTCGTATCCTTCTTTCCGGAGAATAGCTTGAAACCGGCAATCTTCGAAATCAATAATGCAACAAGGATTGCAATGATAACTACAACTGCAATACTTGATATCATAATGATCTTTTTCAGTTTTGGATCCAGCTCATCCAGTTCTGCATCGTCATCATCTTCCGGCTGTCTGAGTTCTTCCTCGTCCTCCTCCTCATCGTCGTCATCATCAAACAGATTATCAAATTTGGAAGGTGGTATGATCGGTGTGTCTTCCGGATGCTCTTCCGGTTCCAAATCTTCCTCATCCAACACAGGCTCATTCATCTGCCTTCCTTCTTTGATTGCTTTCATTTCATCCGAGGTCATTTCAACCGTTGGCGAACTTGGCACGATTGGAGGCACAACAACACAGTCAATATCCGGATTTGCCTGCACGCGCTTCAGATCTGCGATCAAAGCACTTGCTGTCAGATATCTGCGCTCTGCCTTCTTCTGTGTGCATTTCAAAATAATCTTTTCCAGACTCGTCGGTATGTCCGGATAATATTCTCTAGGGGAGATCATCTCACCCTGTATATGCATCAATGCAACCGCAACATTATTCTCTCCCTCAAATGGCACATGTCCGGTTACCATTTCATACATAGTGATACCAAGCGAATAAATATCACTTCTTTCATCACTGAAGCCGCCTCTTGCCTGCTCCGGGGAAATATAATGAACACTTCCCATGGCATTTGCTGTCATAGTATTGGAAGAAGCTGCTCTTGCAATACCAAAATCTGTAACCTTTATTCCGCCATTTTTTGACACAATAATATTCTGTGGCTTTATATCTCTGTGGATCGTATGATTCTGATGGGCTACTTCCAGTCCCTGTGCGATCTGGATCGCAATATTAATTGCCTCATCTGATTTCAGTCTTCCCTTTTCCTGAATATATTCCTTTAAGGTAATTCCTTCTACCAGTTCCATTACGATATAGTAAATGCCATTGTCCTCCCCGACATCATATACATTTACGATATTCGGATGGGATAATCCGGCTGCTGACTGCGCCTCGATCCTGAATTTTGTTACAAAATTCACATCGGAACTGAATTCCGGCTTTAAAACTTTTATTGCTACATATCGGTTCAGCACATGGCATTTTGCCTTATAAACCTCAGACATTCCGCCCGTACCGATCAATTCTATTATCTCATAACGATTACTGAGTATCATTCCTGGATTTAACATGTTTACACCTCTCACTATTTTACAGCAACCACAACGGAGATATTATCTTTTCCTCCGTAATAGTTCGCTCTGTCAATCAATTTTTCAACCGCTGCTGTAATATCCCCGCTGTCTTCCATCACGATTTCTTTTATCTCATCATCCTCGATCATATTGGTCAAGCCATCTGAACATAACAAAATCCTGTCATTTTCCTTCATATCTAACTCAAAGAAATCGATCATGACCTTATCTGATATTCCCAGTGCTCTGGTTATTATATTTTTTTCGGGGTGATTTCTGCCTTTATTTCTGTCTAACTGTCCGGATCGTATCAATTCCTCCACAAGGGAATGATCCAGAGTTACCTGTCTGATATCATTATCTATAAAATACAGCCGGCTGTCCCCGATGTTTGCAACATACAGGGCATCTTCCTCACATACAGCCGCCACAAGGGTCGTTCCCATCCCTTTCAGATCTTCGTTCTCCCTTGCCATTCTGTATATCTTATCATTTGCATAAACAATCGCTCTTTTTAGAACGGATACCGAATTGTTCAACGTGCTTTCTTTTATATATTCTGTTACACATTCAATCGCAGTCCTTGATGCAACATCACCAGCTTTATGACCACCCATACCGTCTGCTACTATGTACAGATTTGGCAGTGGCCCAATTGGCTCATCACAAAAGAAAATGCTGTCCTGATTCTGGGCTCGTTTCTTACCGATGTCTGTTCTACCATCCGATCTCATCTGATGCCTCCCGTCTAAAAAGTCTCTTTTGCCTCTTCATATTTTCTTCGAAGCTGTCCACAGGCAGCATCAATATCTCTGCCCATACTTCTTCTTATTGTAACATTTATATCTTTCTTTTCAAGTATATATTTGAATTTTTCAACAGAATCACCGAGTGAACGACAATACTCACGCTCTTTGATCGGATTTACCGGAATCAGATTCACATGTCCGTGCATATTTTTTAGAAGCTCCGCCAGCTTATATGCATGCTCCGGTGTATCATTTTCATCCTTCACCAATGAATATTCAAAGGTTACCCTTCTGCCTGTTTTTTCAAAATAATACCTGCATACTTCCATCAGTTCTGCGATCGAATACTTATTTGCAATCGGCAACAGCTTTCTTCTGTCTTCATCGGTCGGACTATGAAGAGACAAAGCAAATGTAATAGAAAGTTCCTCATCTGCCAGTTTTTTTATTTGTGGAACCAGTCCGCAGCTTGAAACCGTAATATTTCTCTGGCTGATATTTTTGCCCCGCTCGTCATTGATGATCCGGATGAAACGAATCAGATTATCATAATTATCCAGAGGCTCTCCGGTTCCCATTACAACAATATTTGACACGCGTTCTCCTGTGATCCGTTCGATCGCATAGATCTGATCAAGCATCTCTGATGCTTCCAGATTCCGAATCAGACCGCCTATTGTAGAGGCGCAGAACCGGCATCCCATACGGCATCCGACCTGAGAAGAGATACAGACGGAGTTTCCATGCTTATACCGCATCAGCACACTTTCCAATACATTTCCATCCTGTAAACGGAATAGAAATTTATTGGTTCCATCCTGTTTCGATACCAGTCTGGTCACCTCTTCTACACCATGCATGCCCTGCTTTTTAATCTCCTCGATCAGTTTCTTTGGAACATTTGTCATTTCTTCCGCATCTGCAATTCCTTTTTCATGCACCCATTCAAATATCTGTTTTGCACGGAATGCCGGCTGTCCGACTGCCTGTACCCAGACTGCCAGTTCATCAAACAGCATGGAGCGGATATCCAGTTTTTTTATATCTTCTATCTCTGTAAACATATCTTTCTCTTCCTGAACCATAGAATAACCGGAAAAGTGCTCTGCTCTCCGGTATCAATTTTCTTATCTGCTATTTCCGTCTGCGCAATCTTGAAATAAAAAATCCATCGCAGTGATCCACTCCCTGTAGCAAAGTGATATACCCTTTTTCTGCACGTTTTTTTAAACATTCCGGCATATAGTCAGAAAGGCTTTCCAGTTCGTACTCTTCATGTGCCTTTAAAAATGCTGTCACGTTTTCTTCATTCTCGATCCGGTCGATCGTACAGGTGGAATAGATCAGTGTTCCTCCCGGTTTTACATAGGCGGCACAGACATCCAGAATCGTCTTTTGTATTGCTGCAAGTTCTCTTACCATATCCTCTGTTACATGATATTTAATATCATTTTTTCTCGCCATAACACCAAGTCCGGAACAGGGAAGATCTGCAAGAACAACATCTGCTTTCTCAATCATATCCGGATCCGGAACCGCTGCATCCCATACCTTTGTTGATACGTTATGAAGCTCTAACCGTTCCAAATTCTCATCGATCTTATCAACCTTTTCTTCTGAGATATCACGCGCATATACATGTCCCTGTTCTCCGGTCTGTTCTGCCGCATACATGGTCTTTCCGCCGGGAGCTGCACAGACATCAAGAATCACATCACCCGATCTGATCCCTGCTGCAAGCACCTGCAGGCTGGAGCTCTCATCCTGAACCGTAAACAAGCCTTCATGGAATCCCGGAACCGTACGGATATAATCATATCCTGAAATAATCAGGGACGTCTGATTATAATATCCTTTTTCTACTTTTATGCCTTTTTCGATCAGAATATTCCGAAATTTCTCAGTTGTCGTCTGCATCGTATTTACACGGATCGTTGTGCCACGCTCCTGCTCGCCTGCCTGTAGGATCTGCTCTAACTGGTCTGTACTGTATTCCTTTAACAGAAATTCCACCAGCTCCTCCGGAACTGAATATTTCACAGACAGATATGATTCTACACCATCCTCCATGGAAGGATAAGTAATTGCAGCTTTGTTCCTGCATACACTCCGGAGCACGCCATTTACATACCCTTTTAATGTCCGGAACCCTCTTTTTCCTGTCAGGTTCACATATTCATTACAGGCAGCTTCATCCGGTACTGCATCCATATAAAAGATCTCATATGCTGCCATCCGTAAAATACAGCGGATGACCGGCTTACATTTTTTAATTTTTGTTTTTGAAAATTGATTAAGAATATAATCCAATCTGATCTTCTGCTCTGTTACACCCTCCGTCAACCGGCTGATGTAAGCACGTTCTTTTTTATTCATAAATTGATTTGCCCGGAGTGCTCCACCTAGAGCATCCCCTGCAAATCGATCATTACGGTCAATATCAAGCAGAATATCCAGAACGATCTCTCTTGAAGTTTTACTCATATATCATCTGACCTGTCTTAAGTTTATTTCCTGCAAGAAATGCTGCACAATCCATCGGCTTCTTGCCTTCCGGCTGAAGCTTTCTTATCATTAATGCTCCATTTCCACATGCAACCGTAAAGTTTTTCTTCGTCACACGAACGATCATTCCCGGAACGATCTGTGTTCCATCCTCCAATGCCTCCTCCGGTTGTTCACAAACGGAAGCCTCATAGATCCGTACAGTCTTCTGATTCATCTTCGTATAAGCAACCGGCCATGGCTGTAACCCACGGATCAGTCGTTCCAGAGAAGCTGCATCTTTTGTAAAATCAAGCTCTCCCATTTCTTTCTTCAGCATGGATGCGTAACAGCTTAACGAATCATCCTGTGGTGTCCGTATAGCTGTATGGTTTTCAAGCTTTGAAAGTGTAGACAGGATCAGCTCTGCACCTGCGTCTGCAAGTTTATCGTGAAGCGTAACTCCGGTATCGGTATCTTTGATCGGAACAACCGTCTTTTCGATCATATCTCCGGTATCTAATCCCTTTGCCATATACATCGTAGTAACACCGGATTCTGTCTCACCATTAATGATCGTCCACTCAATCGGAGCTGCTCCTCTGTATTTTGGAAGCAGTGACGCATGGATATTGATGCATCCGTACTGTGGAATATTTAAGATAGATTCCGGAAGGATCTGTCCATAGGCTGCTACAACGATAGCATCCGGCTGATAATCCCGGATAATCTGAACATTTTCTTCCTCCCTGAGTTTTATCGGCTGATAAACTGGTATATCAAGGGAAAGTGCCTTTTCCTTAACAGGTGTCGGCTGAAGTGTTTTTCCTCTTCCCTTCGGTTTATCCGGCTGCGTAAAACATGCAAGAACCTTGTGTCCTGCATCTACGATTGCCTGCAAAGGCTTTACAGCAAATTCAGGGGTTCCCATATATATAATATTCATACGATTGTATCTGCCTCCTTATAGTCATCTGGTAATTCTTTTATTCTGTCTCGTATAAGCCATCTTCTACTTTATCTTTATATAAGATCCCATCCAGATGGTCAGTCTCATGGCAAATTGCCCGTGCCAGAAGTCCTTCCCCTGTTACTGTGATCTCATTCATATCTCGATCCAGAGCTTTGCACACAACATGCATAGGTCTTGTCACCTGACCAACCTTACCCGGAAGGCTCAGACAGCCCTCATCTCCGGTCTGTTCGCCGGAAGTCTCTATGATTTCCGGATTAATGAGCGTCAACGGATTCTTATCTCCGATATCAATTACAACGATTCTTTTTACAATTCCTACCTGTGGCGCTGCAAGCCCGACACCATTTGCCTCATACATGGTATCAAACATATCATCGATCAACTGAGATAACCGTGGAGTCATCTCCTTAACAGGCTTACATATCTTTCTTAAAATACTGTCGCCATCGATTCTTATCTTTCTTGTTGCCATCTCACGTTCTCTCCTTAATACATATTTAAAGGATTAAAGTCAAATTGAAGACTTAAATCCTGAACTTCTTTTTTCTCTGATATATATTGTTCTATCCGATCTTTTAAAACCACCAGCTCATTATACCGATAATTCTTAATATAGACAACCCTTCTGTAAATATCACGGATTTTTGCAATTACCGGAGCTGACGGTCCGATTATCTTCATGTTCCGATCATCTACCGAACAGCTTCTGATATAATCACAGATATCTTCCGCCATCTGATCCAGAAAAGCTTCATCTGAACTTACCATCAATACCACCATCATATTCCATTCCGGCGGATATTTCATCAGTCCCCGATATGCCTCTTCTTCTTTATAAAAATAAGAATAATCCTGTTCGGCTGCTGCTTTTATCGCATAATGCTCCGGCTTATAGGTCTGGATCACAACCTTTCCCGGCTGTTCCCCTCTTCCGGCTCTTCCTGCCGCCTGGGTGATCAGATCAAAGGTTCGTTCTCCTGCCCGGTAATCATTCTGAAACAGCGTAAGGTCTGCAAGAATGATCCCAACCAGTGTTACATTTGCAAAATCATGTCCTTTTACGATCATCTGTGTTCCGACCAGAATATCAGCTTCTCCGTTTCCAAACTTTTCCAGGATCTGTTCATGCGCATTCTTCGCAGTTGTTGTATCCTTATCCATACGAAGGATCCTCGCCTGTGGAAACAATCTCTGTACCTCTTCCTCCACCTTCTGAGTTCCGGTTCCATATCCGCCGATCAACCCTGAATGACAGGACGGACATACTTTTGGCTGAGGCATCTGGAATCCACAATAATGACAGATCATCCGGTTATTTTCATGCCTGGTCAGGCTGACATCACAGTGCGGACATTTAAGTGCCTCACCACAGTTTCTGCATGAAACGAAGCTGTTATATCCTCTTTTATTGATAAATAACATTACCTGCTGCCTGCGGGCAAGCCGATCCGCGATATCATCTGCAAGCTCCCTGCTTATGATAGATCGGTTTCCTGCTTTTAATTCCTTTCTCAGGTCAACGATCGAGGTCTTTGCGAGCTGTCCGCTTCCCGCTCGTTCATGCAGTTCAAGCAAACGATACGTCCCGTTAAGTGCCCTGTGATAACTCTCAACGGACGGAGTTGCCGAACCAAGCAGTACACTTGCATGTTCAAGCTCTGCCCGCTTTACTGCAGTCTCACGGGCATGATATTTTGGCGGATAATCACTCTTATAACTGGATTCGTGTTCCTCATCTATAATAATGATTCCCAGATTCTGAAATGGTGTAAATAATGCCGAACGTGGACCGATCACAACATCTACATCCCCGTTCTTTGCCCGCATGAACTGGTCATATTTTTCTCCATCACTCAATCTGGAATTCAGGATTGTCACCCGGTCTCCAAAGTAATTCCTGAAATACCGTACGGTCTGATATGTCAGTGCAATTTCCGGGATCAGAACGATCGCCTGTTTTCCCATCTCCACTGTTTTCTTTACAATATTCACATAGACTTCTGTCTTACCGCTGCCGGTAATTCCATGCAGCAGATAAGTCTGTTGATGTCCCTGTTCCATATCATGGGTTATCTCATCTACTACAATCTGCTGTTCTTTGTTTAAAGTGATCTGAAATCCCTCTTTATAGTCATAAATCCCCGCCGTCCGATATCGTTCTTTGCTGATGACTGCGATGATTTTTTCCTGCTGCATCGCTTTCAGTGTAACCGAAGAGATATTCAGTCTCTGTCTGACAATATCCATTGACAGATACCGTTCCGGCAATTCTTCCAGCGCCTGTAGCAGCCGCAGCTTCGCCTGTGCATGTTTTTTCTGATATCGTTCTCTGACCTGTGCTAACTGTTCTGCATCCATCTGATCCGTCAGCACAACCATCTGATCCGTCAACTGCCGGATCGTCTTCTTTACCGGCATTACCATGCGGATTGCATTGATCATTGTAGATCCATAGTTCTCCCGGATCCATGCAGCGAGCGCAAGCAGTCGTCCTTCCACCGGAACCGACCGATCACAAAGTTCTGCAATCTTCTTGATCCGATCCGGCTGATATTCCGTCTGATCCGAAAAACCGATCACATACCCTGTACGAAGGTGGTTGCCTCTGCCAAATGGGATTTTAACCATGCTTCCTATCTGGATTTTTTCCTGTAATTCATCCGGTATCCGGTATTGAAACGGCCGGTCAATGGCTTCATGCGAAATATCGATTATTATATCCGCATATCTTGGTAACATCTTCTTCCTCCAGTATCTCCCGGATCAGGTCTCTCTCATCCATGTGATATTTCACACCCTTGATCTCCTGATAATCCTCATGTCCTTTACCTGCAAGTACGATCACATCGCCCGGTTCCGCATGCATGATAGCATACCGAATTGCTTCCTTCCGGTCAATGATCTCTACATATTTTCCTGTTGTCTTATCGATTCCTGTTTTTATATCATTGATGATTGCCTGTGGATCTTCTGATCTTGGATTATCCGATGTTATGATCGTGAGATCTGCCATATTTCCGGAAACCTCGCCCATCTCAAATCTTCTCTCTTTGGAACGGTCTCCTCCACATCCAAACAGGCTGACCAGTCTGCCAGGATTATATTCACGCAATGTTTCCAAAATGCTTTCAAGACTGACTGCATTATGTGCATAGTCGATCATGATCGTGAATTTGTCTGAGATTGGGATCAGTTCTACTCTTCCCTTTACCTTAATTGTTTTCAGGATTGCCTGTATCTTGTCAAATGAAACGCCCATCAGATCTGCAACTGCAATCGCTGCCAGTGAATTATAAATACTGAAATTACCCGGAAGATTAACCAGAACATCACCATTTAATTTTCCAGACAAATGATAACCAATACCCAGATGTCCGTCTTTGTTATACAGATTATGATCGTTTGCCTTGTAATCATAATCGCCATGAATTCCATAAGTCACAATCTTGCAGGCTGCATGCTCTGTCATCGTATCTACATGTGCATCATCTGCATTGAAGATACCCGTTTTGCACATCGTGAATAATTTGCTTTTCCACATTGCATATTCTTCAAATGTCTTATGTTCATTTGGTCCGATATGATCTCTGGAAAGATTTGAGAAAATACCGTAATCAAAATCAACCCCTGCCACACGGTCAAGCATCAATCCCTGTGAAGACACTTCCATAACAACACTGTCTAAGCCATTGTCGAGCATGTCCTTTAACTTCTTATGCACGATCATGGATTCCGGTGTCGTATTGTTCGCCGGTATGACTTCTTTTCCATCCATGATCTCGATCGTTCCGATCAGTCCGGTCTTGTGTCCTGCACTCATCAGCATCTCACGGATCATATATGTTGTTGTTGTCTTGCCCTTTGTTCCTGTAATGCCGATCACTGTCAGCTTGGACGAAGGATTTCCATAAAAATTGCTGCTGACGATTCCCATCGCATACCGGGTACTTTCAACCTTTACGATCAACACACCCGGAACTGGATTTACATCCTTCTGGACGATCAGACAGACAGCTCCTTTTTCTGTTACATCTTTTATATATTCATGCCCATCAAACTTGGCTCCCACTATACAGAAAAACAATCCCTGTGCTCCAACTTTTCTGGAATCATTATAAATCTCTTTTATCTCAATATCTTCATCTCCGCAGATAACCGAATACTGCAGTCCCTTTAATAATTCGCTTGCTTTCATATGCTGCTCTCCTTTTTAGAAAAGAAAAAGGTTGCGCAAAAATGCAACAACCTCTTTTTTTATTAGTTATCTTCTTCGTCGTCACCGACAATCTTTACTTTGCCGCTGTAAAGCTCATCAACTGCTATGGATAAAGGCTTATTGCTTGCTGTATTTACAAGTGGCTCCTGTCCTGCTATTATCTCTCTTGCGCGCTTAGCAGTTGCAAGCACGATAGAATATCTGCTCTGAACTACCGGATGTTCTCCAGGTTCAACCTCTGAATTTACAACTGCCATTAAGTCTGTGTATGATGGATGTAACATAAAATTATATCCCCTTTCTATATTTTTTCTTACCAGATGCCTTTCAGGTCATCTCTTATTTCTTTTATATAAGCCTGATTATTTGATGTTCTGCATGCATAGCCTACGATCACTGAATTCACCGTCTGTATACATTCTTCCAGATCATCATTGATCACTATGTAGTCATATTTATCCATGTCTGCAGACTCTTCTGTTGCTTTCTTTAAACGCTTCAGAATTACATCCTCTGCTTCCGTTCCTCTGCCCCGCAGTCTGTCGCGCAGGCTGTCAATGCTCGGCGCACTGATAAAGATCAGCAATGCATCAGGGTACTGTTCTTTGATCTTCATAGCACCCATGACTTCTATCTCAAGGATAATATTTTTACCCTGATTCAGACTTTCTTCCACAAATTTTCTTGGTGTACCATAGTAATTCTCAACATATTGTGTCCACTCGATAAATCCGCCATAATCAATCAGATTCTCAAATTCGCTCTTATCCATGAAAAAGTATTCTCTTCCATGTTCTTCTCCGGTCCGTGGACTTCTGGTTGTTGCTGATATCGATAACTCATATCCATAATCAGACACCAGTCTCTTTACAACGGTACCTTTTCCGACTCCGGAAAAACCTGAAATTACAATTAATGAACCTCTGTTTCCCATCTTTGTTTACTCCAAATTCTGTATCTGTTCTCTGACTTTTTCAATGTCCGTCTTTAATTCGATCGCACGGTTTGATACATCCAGTGAGTTTGCCTTGGAAAGGATCGTATTCGCCTCTCTGTTCATCTCCTGCGCAATAAAATCAAGTTTTCTTCCAACACTTCCACCTGCCTCCAGAATCTTTCTGGTGCTGTCAATGTGGCTCTTCAGACGAACCGTTTCCTCATCTACACAGATCTTGTCCGCATATATAACAACCTCGGTTGCAATCCGGTTCTCATCGATTGCTGAGCTATCAATCAGTTCTGAAATCTTGTCGATCAATTTCTGACGATAAGCTGTTATAAGCTCCGGTGATACTTCTTCAATATAATCGACTGCAGCCGTCATATTGTCAAGCTTCTCCAGCAGATTAACCTTCAGGTTCTCACCTTCCACCATTCTTGACTTCACAAACTTATCAGCCGCCTCGTCAAGTGCACCTTGTATCAGGCTCCATAACTCATCTTCATCTACTGTCTGTTCTTCCAGAACAAAAACCTCCGGAAGTCTGCATATAATCGATGGACTGATATCATTTGTAAGATTAAAATCTGCTGCCATCTGATTCATATAGCCAACATATTCCTCTGCCAACTCTTTATTATATTTTACTGAGACATTTGTCTCGGTCAGATCTTCATAAGTGATAAAGACATCTACCTTACCACGTTCTATATACTTCTTTAAATATGCTCTTATAGTTGTTTCAAAAAAACTCAGTTTCTTTGGTGTTTTTACATTGATCTCGCAAAACCTGTGATTAACAGCCTTAATCTCCACAACTATCTTACGGGCTCCGGAAACGACTTCGCTTCGTCCAAAACCTGTCATGCTCTTAATCATAAAAATCATATTCTCCTTAAAACAATGGATACTATATTATACTTCAACCGCCATAAAAAATCAAATATTTTATCTCGTTACTTCTTCTATTCCACGAATCACCGGTTCTGCTATCATTGAATAATTCGTATGATAGATGACAAATCCCGGTTTGGCTCCTGCCGGCTTCTTCAGATTCATCCGTTTTGTATAGTCGATCTCCACCTTTGGATTCTCTCTTCCAGACGAATAATATGCTGCAAGCCTTGCCGCCTCTTCATAGGTCTGATCCGGAAGTTCTTCTGCTCCCTCCATCCGTACGATCACATGCGAGCCCGGCATCTTCTTTGCATGGAACCACATGTCCCCGCCATTTGCAAACTTAAATGTCAGTTCATCATTCTGCAGATTATTCTTGCCGACATATATATGAAAACCATCAGATGATATATAGTGATATGGCTTGCTCTTGCTGGTATGCTTATCCCCTTTTTTGCCATATCTTCCCTTGATATATCCGCTGATCATCAGCTCTTCTTTTACCTGAGCTAACGCATTTTCATCCAGTGTCATATCGATAAATGTCTGAACCGATTGTAGATATTCCAATTCATGTCTGGTCTCAACAGTCAGCTTTTCTAACACCTCATATGTCCGCTTCTGCTTGTTGTACTTTGCAAAATACCGTTTAGCATTCTCAAGCACCGATATTGTCGGATCGAGTGGAATCTCGATTTCTTCATTTGTGTAATAATTCAATGCACGGAAGCTCTTTGTTCCCTGCTCCACTCCATATCCATAGGTATTGATCAGCTCACCATATACCTTATATTTCTCCCGACCTTCGGTATCCTTCATCTGCTTTAACTGCAGATCATATTTCTTGCTGGCTCTTTCAATCGCAGTTGAGATGATTTTCCGCAGATCTGCTGATTTCTGCCGGATTCTTGTTACCTTACTCTTCTTATAATAATACTCATCTAAAACCTTTGAAATTTCATCCTTATCTTCTACCTGATAATCCTGATACATACTGAGTCTTACTGATGAAAATTCAACCGGAATATACCCATCATATACAATATTCGGCACATAGTTTTCTGCCTTTATATCGGAAACCATTTTCTCAAATTCCTGGTACAGCTTCTCTTTCTGAATATCCGTTAACGCTGCTGTTGACTGTCCGCCATCGATTCCCACACGATAACAAAGCTCATTTGCGATCAGTGGTGAAATACCTGTAACTGAGGTATAAATTGCCTTTGTAACAGTCACAGGCTTTGTATATACCGAAGATGCAAAATAATCCTGATCTGCATCATATGGAGAACGCTTATCACCGGACGGCGGATATACATAAGCTTTACCTGGAAGGACCTCTCTCACCGAGCTTACCAGATGGGATATATGCTTGATACTATCAATTATCATTCCATCCGCATCCGTGAAGATAATATTACTGTGCTTACCCATAATTTCTATAATAAGCTTCTTTTTGCACAGATCTCCCATCTCATCGAGGTGCTCGATCGTGAATTCCACGATACGTTCAAAGCCCGGCTGGCAGATATCTACGATCCTGCCATTTCCGATATGCTTACGAAGCAGCATACAGAAATTCGGAGCTGTCATCGGATTCTCCTTAGGCACCTGCAGCAGATAGATCAGAGGCAGACTTGCATCTGCAGATAACAGTAAGCGGTAATTCTCCCTGTTGTTTTTTATAATAATATTCAGTTCATCATTTTCCGGCTGGTAGATCTTATAGATCCTTCCATCCACTAATTTCTTTTTCAGATCACTTACAACATTTGATATTACAACTCCGTCAAAAGCCATATGAAACCACCTTTCCTGCACAGATCCACCTATTTTCGTACGACCGCAGCCCCAGATCTGTATGTTCTGCGGTAAAAAGGCAGAAAATGTATCGCAACATCTTCTGCCTGATTTTTCATTTATGAAAAATGAGTTTAACCGTTTGTTTTTATAATGAATTGTAAAGATCGTTATAGATCTTTGCTGAATTGTACCAGGAGTAATCCATTCTCATGCCACGCTCCTGAATACCATACCATGCGTCTTTGTTGTTATAATAAACTTCCTTTGCATAGTTGATCGCATCTAACAGCTCATATGCATTGTAATTTGCAAATGAGAAACCTGTACCTGTATTCTCAAACTGGTTATATGGTTCTACTGTATCTTTCAGACCACCAGTCTCTCTTACGATCGGAACTGTTCCATAACGAAGTGCCATTAACTGGGTCAGACCACATGGCTCAAATCTGGATGGAACAAGCATAACATCACAACCCGCATACATCTTATGGGATCTTTCATCCGAATAATAAATATTCGCAGAAACCTTTGCAGGATGAATGCCCTGATAATAACGGAACATATCTTCATATCTGCTGTCACCGGTTCCAAGAACGATGAACTGGACACCATCACAACAGATATCATTCATAATGCGATCAACCAGATCAAGTCCCTTCTGGTCTGTCAGTCTGGATATAATACCGATCACAAACTGCTTATCATCCTGTGGAAGTCCACATTCCTTCTGAAGTTCAACCTTGTTGATCTTCTTCAGTTCACGGAAATTGTCGACACTGTAATTCTTGTACACCTGTGAGTCTGTAGCAGGATTCCATACATCGTAATCAATTCCGTTTACAATTCCCCAGAGTGACTGCCATCTTGCACTCAGAAGCCCATCCAAGCCTTCACCGTAATATGGTGTCTGAATCTCTCTGGCATATGTGTTACTTACTGTTGTGATCTTGTCTGCATATACAAGGCCACCCTTTAACATACTTGCATCTTTTCTGACTTCCAGCTTATCCGGTGTGAACACATAATCCGGAAGACCGGAATCTGCCTTGAGCGTATCGATATCCCACTTACCCTGGAACTGTAAATTGTGGATTGTCATAACAGACTTCATGCCACTGAAAAACGGATTTCCGGCAAATAACGTTTTCAAGTATACCGGAACCAGACCAGCCTGCCAGTCATGGCAGTGCAGGATATCCGGCTGGAATCCTACTGCCGGCAGAATACATAATGCTGCCTTTGAAAAGAAGCTGAACTTTTCAATATCCCACTTTACATCTCCGTATGGGGTAAATCCATTGAAGTAATATTCATTATCAATAAAATATACTTTTACTCCTTCGTATTCCAGATACATAACCCCGACATAATCATTCTTATATCCGATATCCATATAGAAATGGGTCAGATACTGCATTTTTTCTCTGTATTTATTTGGAATACAAAGATAGTTCGGCATGATAACCCGAACATCATATTCATTTCTGTCAAATATTTTTGGAAGTGTCCCTACAACATCCGCCAGACCACCCGTTTTGATAAATGGTACACACTCTGAAGCAATATAAGCAACTTTCTTCATCTTCTCTTATTTCCTCCCATGGAATAACTCCAAAATAATATTAATTTTATCATATTTATACATATAATTCAATGAATAAAGGTGCTGCATTTTATTGCAATTATAAAATTTGGCTGTGGACTTTTGGTTACTTTTCCATTATGATGAAAATGATCGGTCAACACAGTTTTGAATGGTATCCGACATACCCGGAAATGACCGTCAATTTTATTTTAATAAGGAGACCAAACATGGCAAAACAGAATGATGATGAATTAGATGATATCGAAATGATGTCACTTGAACTCGACGACGGAACAAACCTCGAATGTGAGATTGTTGCTACCTTTGATGTTGAGGATACCTCTTATATAGCTTTGCTTCCTGTCGAAGCACCGGAAGGTTATGATGATGACGAGGTTCTTGTATACCGTTATATTGAACTTCCAAACGATGAATTCACACTGGAACCAATTGATGATGAAGAAGAATTCGATATGGTTGCTGATGCTTTTGATGAAATTCTGGATGAGATGGAATTCAATTCCATGTCTGAAGATGACTAATCATCTTCAGACACAGTAACCAGATTATTTTTTATCGTATATTCGATACTTAATGTTTTTGTAATCTGATCTTTTTCAAAATACACACAGATTTTTTTATCATCCACAAATGTTATGATACCTTTGCCATATCGTTTGTGGATGATTTTATTTCCAACCTGCAGCATATCATAGTCAATCACCATTTCTGTTACAAACCGGGAAATCTGTCCCGTCTTTCCATACACCACCTTCGGTACATAGATATACAGACCATATCGTGCCCTGGTAACGGCAACATAGAACATTCTCCGTTCTTCCTCCAGTTCCGCATCTGTGACCGATTTCTTATGTGGCGTCATTCCTTCTACTGCATTCATGATAAATACCTGATCAAACTCCAGTCCTTTTGCCCCATGCATCGTCGCAAGTACAACTGCATCCTTTGCGTGTTCCGCTGTTTTCCCCTGTTCCTTCAGTTTTATCCTATATTCATTTAACAGGTTAAACCACTCAATAAAGGAATCGGCACCTCTTGCCATCTCCTGAAATTCATCCGCAATATCCATATACTCCTGTGGATCGATTCCCCTATATGAAGCATATTCCTTCAGATATTCATCATACCCAACCGCTTTCCTGATATAATTAACGGCTGCATATGGTTTTAATTCTGCGATCCTCCTGAAATCCGTTTCCAGGGTTACCAGATTCTGCACTATCCTGTGATTGTCCTTATAGAATTCCTGCATCCGCTCCAGATCTACCGGATCAGTTTCCAGACACTCCCGGCTTATATACCGGTTCGGTCGATTTATGATCCGTAAAAATAATGCCCGTTCTCGGTTTCCAAGTGCTGCCTTAATATAATCAAGGATATTCACAACGACAAAATGGGAAAAAAGATCCGGCATATTATCCTTCATCCGGAATGGAATATTATTCTGCATCAGCTTCATTGCAAGTCCGGATGGTTCCGAATTGGTACGATAAAGAATAGCAATATCCAAATATGGGATACCCTGCTGATTCATCTCCCGGATTTTCTGTATGATACCATCTGTTTCCTGCCGCATTCCCTCGACTTCAATCACATGCACACGCTCACACTGACTTTTCTCAAATGCAGACCGGATCTCCTTCTGATACCGCTTCTTATTGTTCTTAATGATACGTCCTGCCGATTCCACGATTGCACTGCTGCATCTGTAATTTATACTTAAGCAGACCATCCGAGTATCCGGGAAATCATCCGGAAAGCCAAGCATGATCCTCGTATCTGCGCCACGGAATCCATAAACAGACTGGTCGTCGTCTCCCACCGCAAATATATTATGTTCTTTTCCTAACAGCAGCTTCACAGTCTGATACTGGATCCTGTTAATATCCTGAAACTCATCAATCAGAATATACCGGAACCTCTGCTGCCACATTCTCCGGATATCCGGTCTATCCCGAAGCAATTCATATGTAAATACGAGCATATCATCAAAATCAATCTTATTATTCGCCCGAAGTACCTCTTCATACTCCCGGTAAGCAATCCGGAAATCTTCCGGCTTCATGTTCATCGAATGATACTGTCCGATCGGTGTCAGTTCACTTTTTACCAGACCGATCTCTGCAATTACATTTTTTGCAAAATCATCCTGTCCATTATATTCCATATTATGTTTTTCAATAATACTGCGAATGATCTGATATTTCTCCGATTCCAGTATGATATTGCTTCCATTATATCCATAGGCTTGACGTAAGATCATAAAGAATACCGAATGAAAGGTTCCAAAAGTAACACCACTCGAATATCCCATTATTTTCTCAAACCGGCTTTTCATCTCACCTGCTGCTGCCTTGGTAAAAGTGATCACCAGGATCTGACTTCCATTTACTCGACCATGCTCCAACATATATTTCACCCGGTGCGTGATCACCGTCGTTTTTCCACTTCCCGGTCCCGCCAGAACTAGCATTGGCCCTTTTTCATGCCGGATCGCTTCTAATTGTTCTTTACTGAATTGCTGTTTTTCTTCCAATCGTTCTTCCCTTCAACAGAAAAGAGAACAGGACGGATACAACCATCTGTCTGTTCTCTTTCTCTTCCCTGTTATAAAATTCTGCTGTAGTTCTTCTTTATCAGATTATCTACCGCAGCATTTCTTATACTTCTTACCACTACCACAAGGGCATGGATCATTTCTTCCAACCTTTGGAGGCTTTACAAGTGTTCTGGATGTCTTCTCTTTCTTATAGAGTTCATCTCTCTTTTCCTGTGTAAGGATCTTGTCCCATGCAGGTAATGTATATAACCATTCTGCATTGCATCCAACCATATTCATATACAGCTTCTCATAATCAATACCAAGTGTTACTTCTGAATCCTCTGTAACCTCGTCGAGATTATTCGATGTGATCAGACTGTCATCAATTCCATCCAGGAAACCGATCATGGTCTGGATACTTACTTCAAACTTCTCTGCAAGTGCCTTTACTGTTCCTTTTACAGGATCTGCCTTTGGATTTGCAAGAATTATTTCATAAATACCTTTTTCTGCCTGAAAATAATCAAACCAGAACTGCTTTCCTTCTGGTGTTCTGTCATCAAAACCATACGCATAATCGCGCCACTGTGATAATAAACTCATGTTACATACCTCGTTTCAATTTTTAAAACTTTATAGAGTATATCAGATAATCCCTTATTTTTCAACATTATTCTTTTCTGTTTCATCTGACGACACAGCCTGATCTGCCAGTTCTTTTCCTTTTGCTGTAAGCAGCTTTGTGATCAGACTGATTCCATAAAATAATACCGGAACCAGAATGCACAGAAATAATGCCGCTGAAAAATATTCACTGCCTGTTATTCCCAAGATAAATGCCCAGACAACCAGTCCAAGAATCACAAGGACCATAAGAAAGGCTGCTATCCGCTTCATTTTCTCCATTAAAGTTCTTCCTTTATCTTCTTAAAATATTGTTTTATGTTCTGCTCATATCCATTATCCGTCGGTTCATAAAACTGTCTGTCTGCGATCTCATCAGGCAGATACTGCTGCTTTACATAATGATTTGGATAATCGTGTGCATATTTATAACCTGTATGTCCAAGCTTCTTTGCTCCGCCATAATGTGCATCCCGCAGATAGACCGGAACCTGTCCTGTCTGCTCATGTTCCACAACATTTTTTGCAGAAAAGATCGCATTCACGATCGCATTACTCTTTGGAGCGCACGCCACGTAGATCGCCGCATGTGCAAGTATGATCTGAGCCTCCGGCATACCGACCCGCTCTACCGCCTGCGCACATGCTGTTGCAACACAAATTGCATTTGGATCCGCATTTCCAACATCCTCACAGGCACATATCATGATCCGTCTTGCTATAAATGTAATGCTTTCTCCACCGCACAGCATCTTTGCCAGATAAAATACGGCAGCATCCGGATCGGAACCACGCATACTCTTGATAAATGCAGAAATGATATCATAATGATTGTCTCCGTCCTTATCATATCGGAATGCTCTTCTCTGAATACATTCCTCTGCCACCGACAGCGTAATATGAATCTGCCCATCTGCTTCCGGTTCGGAAGAAAGAACTCCAAGCTCTACTGCATTTAGTGCACTTCTGGCATCTCCTTCTGACATATCACTTAAGAATTCCACGGCATCATCATCTATACATGCATTAAAGGCTCCCATGCCCCTCTGGTCATAAACAGCCTTTAATATGATCTCTTTTATATTTTCTTTTGACAACGGTTTTAATTCAAAAATATTAGATCTTGAAATTAAAGCCCCATTCACTTCAAAGTAAGGATTCTCTGTCGTTGCTCCGATCAGGATGATCGTTCCATCTTCCACAAATGGAAGCAGATAATCCTGCTGTGATTTATTAAAGCGATGGATCTCATCAATAAAAAGTATGGTTCGTTTTCCATACATTGTCTTCATATTCTTCGCTTCTTCTATGATCTGCTCCATATCCTTCTTACCGGAGGTTGTTGCATTGATCTGCTTGAAATCCGCCTTTGTCGTATGTGCGATCACCATGGCAAGCGTCGTTTTTCCGGTTCCCGGCGGTCCGTAAAAAATCAGTGAGCTAAGCTTATCCGCCTTTATCGCACGATAGAGTAATTTCTCTTTTCCGATAATATGCTCCTGCCCGATCACCTCATCCAGGCTCTCAGGTCGCATTCGTTTTGCCAGAGGAGAATCATCATCCTTCTGGTTTTCTCTCATATAATCAAATAAATCCATTCTTATTCATCCTAAATAACATCAAGCTTCTTAAGGATCTCGTTGAATTTCATAATATCAATCGGTTTGCAGATGTAATCATCATAATCATCACTGGCCTGATTGCTGTCAAAGCTGGTTTCATCCAGTGCACTTGTCATAATAACCTTTGACCGTAACATTCTGGATACGCCATGCTTTCTCTCTGCATTTCGAATCGATGCAAGTACCTTATATCCATCGATCTTCGGCATCATGATATCCAGACAGACAAGTTCAAAATTTTCGCCCTTTTCCAAATGATTTACAAATTCATCAACAGCTGCAATTCCATCTGGTGTAATTACAACTTCTCCAAATTTACTTAAATATTTTGATAAAAACTTTGCATTTGCAACATCGTCCTCAGCAATTAATATTCTCATGACAAACTTCCTCCTACTTTAAAATCTAAGCATCTTTTCAATCTGGTTCAGCATCTCTTTTACTTCAACACGAAATGTTTTCTTGGAATATTTGGTTCTTCGCTCTAAAAGACCCTCTGTAAATATACCGTTAAACATCAATGTCAATTCCCTTGGGGTAAATACCTCCCGAATCTCTCTGTCTGCTATAGCGTCTTCAAACAGCTTACAGACAAATTCATTTCTCTTCAGAATACATTCAGAAATAACCTCTCGTGTCTCACTCAGATGCAATAATTCCTCATAATGCAGCATAATCGCACCCATACCAATATAATTATCATAATAGGTTGCATATGTATCTGCATAAAACCGTAACTTATCCATATTCGATCCGGCCTGATGATCCACGGTCATCTGGATATTCTTATCAAATGCCGCATACTGTACGACCACTTCCGTCAATACTTCATCAATACCCCCGAAGTATTTATAGATCAAAGTTTCGGATATATTTTCCTTACGAGCCAGATTCTTGGTTGTCAGAGCATTCAATCCCAGATCGCCGATTAATTCAACTGCCGATGCAACGATCTTATCCCTTCTTGAAACGTAATTCTCAGCCACACCGTTCTCCTCTCAACACATAAACTTACACCCAATATATACTATATAATTCTATGTCATGCTCTTTCGTTTGTCAATCAAAAAAGCTTCAAATTAATATACGCAGAACACAGTTGTAAACTTCTCTTTTTTCTTCTGTTTTCAAGGTGCTTTTATGCCTGTGTTTCTGATGAAACACCTGTTTTTATACAGTTACAGTCGTCAGCATATGCTTTTTCCGGTCGTAATAATAAACATTATAAGAAAGGATATCCTGTCGGTGAAGCACACTGTCATTTGCTTCTTTCACAATATCTGCCAGCATCTTTGGCTCCGACACTTTTCCAGCCTCCACAAACATACACTCATGAATACTGGACGGCATAATATAGATACTGTCCCCGGCAAGCTCCGTACACATATCAAGGATTCCCCGGTACAACATAGCTCCGGCTCCGTTTAATCCCATTTCATTTGATATTACATACAGTTCTCCGCACTCGCCCGAAAACTCATCTTCCACAAATGCAGGAAGACAGTTTCTCGCCTTCAGATATGCTGTGATCCGGTCGATCACTGGAGGAAAATATCTTGGAGTATTCCTTTCTGCCAGTTGGTAAAGTGTCTTCGTATCTGTATGCCATCGTTTCAGATCATCCTCTGATACCGTTGATGATGCCATCCCATTCTCACCTTTATGAAAGACACATCGAAATATGATCGCAAGATCATGAAACGGAATATACGGAACATGCTCCAGATATTCTTCATTCATACTTTGATTCACAACCGTATAGATCAGCCGGTTCTTCACCCAGTTAAAATCCATATAGTTCTGAATTTCATTGTCGGACGATACTTTGGTACATCGTTCCGTAAAGATATCCTTTATCCTCAAAACAACAGTATGTATCTCCTCCTTTTGAATATCCTCTCTATAAAAATCGTCAATATATATCGTTGGTGTTATCATGGAATTTCTGTCCCTTATATTGATTCCTGTAAGGATCAACCCGTTATTTTTTACAACTCTGGTAACCGCAACCTCCATATTGTCCGGTTCAAATAAAACCGCCAGCCCATCTCTGACTGTTTCTGTAAATTCATTAAATTTCATTTTATCTCTCCTTCGCAGCTTCTTTGTCTGAAACATTTCGAAAAAATGATAAAATCCGGATTCTATTACTGAAATATTTCTTCCATCATGATAAAGAATTTCCTATGTGCCGTCAACATTTTGCGTGTGTTTATTTGTAACAGCTTGTGCGTTTCTGTAACAGTTTTTCTTCCGAACAAGCAAAAACGGATGTGTATTTCGCATCTTTCTTATCAAAATCTGCAAAAAACACATCCGCTCTTATATTTTTTTATCGATAGATAACAATACTATTATCCGCCTGCTCACAGGCAAAACCAGCCATCCCTATTTATATTCTTTTACATATTTTGACAAAAAACTAACAAATACGTCCATCTCTGCATCCGTTCCGATCGAGATTCTCAGATAATTGTCAATCCTTGGCTTATCAAAATAACGCACATAGATATTATTCTCTTTTGCCGCAGCAAAGATCTCCTTTGCAGGAATACTCTCATGTGTTGCAAATACAAAGTTTGCAGATGATGGCAGACAGGTAAATCCAAGCTCTGCGATCTCTTTCACAAATCTTTCTCTGGTTGCAATGATCTGTCCAACCTTCTCCCTGAAATATGCATCATCATGAATAGATTCTACACCGAGCACCAGAGACGGTCGGTTCATCGTATATGAATTATAGGAGTATTTCACATCATTTAAGGCTTTGATCAGTTCAGGGTTGCTGATTGCATAACCGATTCGAAGTCCCGCCATGGAACGTGATTTTGAAAAGGTTCTGACTACCACAAGATTGTCGTATTTGTCGATCAGCGGAAGTGCTGTTTCTCCTCCAAAATCAATATATGCCTCATCTACGATCACGATCACGTCCGGATTGTTCTTTATGATCTCCTCTACATGATCCAACGATTCGTAGATACCGGTCGGTGCGTTTGGATTCGGGAATACGATTCCACCGTTTTCGCCCTTATAATCATCTATCTTCAGACGGAAGTTCTCATCAAGTGGCATCTGCTTATATGGAATCCGGAACAGTTCTGCCCATACATCATAAAAAGAATATGTGATATCCGGAAACAGAATCGGTTTATCCGAATTAAAGAAGGTCAAAAATGACATTGCAAGTACATCATCGGAACCTACACCTACAAATACCTGTGATGCATCCACACCATGATACTCCGCCAGTGCATCCACCAGTGCGCCTGCTGTCGGATCCGGATATAACCGTAACAGATCCTCATTATCCTGAACCGCTTTTACTCTTGGAGACGGTCCATACGGATTCTCATTTGTATTTAATTTGATCACATTTGTATTCTTTGGCTGCTCACCAGGTACATATGGCTCAACCTGACGAATATTATCTCTCCATGATGCCATGATTTATCCTCCATGTTATCTCTGCTAATCAGCAGGTTATCGTTTTCAGTTGTCTATTCTATCATTTTGCAGGATGAGATACAAGATAAGAATCATCTGACACTTATTTATAAAAGGACTCTCCAGTTATTCTCACATTTTCCCTGCACGATCAGATTTTCATCTCCGATCAACTGGTAATTATCATACCCCATTGTGACATCTGCAATTACATCAACTGCATTTTTTCCAATGCTTTTTTCATTATCCGAATAAAGAATATTATAGTCTTCATCTACCAGATAAGACTGCAGCTCACTCATATCGTCAGATGCGGTAAGGGCATCACTGAGTTCCCTGCTGTAAAATGCTGCGATCAGGATTGCATTTTTATTTAACCGTTTCAGATAATAAAGCCGGTCATAACATTTACTTTAGTCAAAAACCACCCGGATTCTGTTTTTGTATTTTCTGAAAATGCCATTTTCCGCTCCATATTCAAACTGACATACTACAACCCTCGTTCTACGCCGGGGATAGGTACATTCTATATCTGTACTGCCCGGATAGAAATATTATACTCAATTTTCAGATACGGCATATAAATCCTTTTATAACAGAATGTGTTTTTCCCAAATTCCGGCTTTGTAAAATAATAATGATATTATAGCTCCAACGGCTGTCGCGATCGGTATCGCAATCGCAATTCCGCTTACCCCAAGTTCACAAAGAAATGCCAGAACATATGCTAACGGAATACGAACGATAAATGCAGATACCATATTTGTAACCAGCGTAATCCATCCATTTCCAGTTGCGGTTGAAACCGTATTAAACGACATGATAAATGGAAGTCCCACATATTCAAACGAAAAAGCAAAGATATATGGCAGACCATAGATCAGGACATCTTCTTTTACGCCAAACAGATGAAATATCTGCTCCGGAAATATGTGCATCAACGTAAACACGACCAAAGACACGCCAATACAGAGAACCAGACAACAGTGCATAGTCTTTGATGATCGTTTCACATCTTTCTTGCCCATATTCTGGGCGATCATAGCTGATGCAGCCGAGCTGATCGCTGCTTCCGGAAGAATTGCAAATCCATTAAAATTATTCACTATTCCTGCTGCAGCCGATGCCGCTACACCACCCGCCCTGTTAATGAATGTAGTCAAGATCAAAAACGAAAAATTTGTACCAACCATTTGAATACTAAGCGGCAATCCGGTACGAAGCAAAGTGTGAAATTCCTCTTTTATAAAATGGAAAGAAGATGGTTTGAAATCAAACATAAAATCATGATGTTTTAAATATATTATACAAAATAACATCGAACAGCCCTGTGCAAATACAGTTGCAGCAGCAGCACCACCGGCTCCTAAATGAAATCCGGCAACCAGTACCAGATCCAGAATAATATTGATTGCACACGCAATCATGACAAAGATCATCGGGGTTCGGCTGTCACCAAGTCCACGCATAATTGCACTTAACGCATTATAACCATAAATAAATAATAAGCCCAAAGTGCAAATAAACAAATATTGTTCTGCCTGCGAAAATGCTTCTTCAGGTGTATCAAGTAATCGCAGCAACGGCTGTTTTAATATAACTAACAGTACCATAAATACTGCTGCCATAACTGTCAATGTTATGAGTAATGTACTGATTGCTCCATTGATCTTATCCTTACGCTTTGATCCCAGATAATTTCCAAGCATCACAGTTCCTCCGCCTGACAGTCCCGCAGCAAGATTTGTCAGGATCACAAGCACCTGTCCTCCGATATTAGCTGCCGATATGGAATTTGTTCCGCCAAAATGTCCTAATATGATCAGATCGATCAGGCTGTATAAGGACTGGATCAAATTACTGATAAAAAACGGCACAGCAAACCATACAAGCTGCTTCCAGATATTTCCTTTTGTAAGATCATGTTCAAATGTACTCATGTCTACATTCACCTCTTTTGTAATTAAAATGGTATATATCCTTTATTAAAGTCATGTTTTTATTTCTAATTCATACGCTCTAACATACTTATATCGCCAGACTGTATTGCCTGAATATTCTTTTTAATTCGTTCTTCTTCCCAGTCCCACCATCTGATTTCTTCAAGTTTCTGAATCGTTCCTTCATCAAATCGTTTACGAATTGGCTTTGCCGGTACTCCTCCAACTACCGTATATGAAGGCACATCTTTTGTTACCACTGCACGAGCGCCTATAATTGCGCCATCACCGATTGTTACACCAGACAAAATAACTGCTTCATATCCAATCCACACATCATTTCCAATTTTTAGCTTATCCTTATTAACAGGATAATGATACAAAACATTATTTTTTCAAAATCAATCGGATCATGTACAAAATCATTGTACATTGTATAATCCCCTACCTCTATATCAGGGGTATTTATTACATTTTTCAGATAAACGATCTGTTTATCGAATATTCTTGGGAAAATATTATCTTTCATTTTCTGCCTCCTGTTGTCGAAAATATCTGTATAATTCTCGAAATCTCCATGACTGCAACCTTCAGCATCACGCCACCGGACATTTTAGTTTGATATATTTTTCTGCATTTCCTGTAGAAAATGATCCATGTGATCTTCCAGAAGCCTTATCACCCGACTCTTGTCATCTACTCCATCATATATGCTGTAAAGCAAAAAAATAGGTCCATAAAAATCAAGTGCTGTCTGTCTGGCTTTTCTTGCATCCCCCAGCATATTCGAGAACAAAGCTTCTATATAAGTTAATGGTCCACCTGCAAGATAATTCTGATATAACTGTGCCATCTGCGGCTCCCTGTACTGTTCCAATGTCAGCATCTTACGGAAACAGGATGAAAACTCTTCCTCTGTCCAGTGAAGAAACTGCACCTTTGTAAACTGCTTAATTTTATCAAATGCTGTTTCTTTATACTCGGCCACAACCTTTTCCAGATTGCCCTCCGGCATTTCATACCGCTTTACTCTCTCCATATCCAGTTCATTCATTTTGTCAATAATACTGTCCAATATCTCCTGCTTGCTTTTATAATGCTTATACAATGCAGCCTTGGTTACTCCAAGCTTTGAAGCAATATCATTCATGGATGTTCCCATATATCCACTCTGTGCAAATAATTTTAAAGCTTCTTCCAGTATTTTGTCCTTTGTATTCTTTTCTTTAATCTCCACACTTGTCTCCTAAATCAGGCTCATCAACAGGTTACCTTTTGGTTACTTTATTATAGTTACCCATCGGTTACTTATCAACAGCTATTATTTGAAAATAGAAAAGAACATCGTTAACTGTCTATCAAACTCTTCCACTTCCTGCTCGTCAACCAGATAGCCCTCCGGCAATCCGTGATAACGGATACCATACTCGCTTGCCTGTCTGAAACCACTCTTACCATAAAAATCAATATTTTCCTTCATGATATTATATTTTACAAAATCATCCAATGACACCGTCTCATACTTTTCAGGTATTCTCTCTTTATCATCCTCCGGCATATCATGATCTGATGCCTGCTCACTATCCTGTTGCTTCATCCGCTCCACAATACAGTTAAAAATATCTTTTTTGCTCTTATAACGACGGTATTAATGCTCCCTTTGTCATACCAAGTTCTCCTGCTATCTGGCTGACTGAGACAGCCTCGTAACCATCCCTGGCGAAAAGATTAAGTGCCGCAATTAATATTTCTTCTTTTCTATTACCCATACTAATAACCTCCGGGCAAAAAATAAACGACCGTTTACACTTTTATTTTAGTAAACATTCGTTTATTTGCCAAGACTTCATTTTTTAACATTTAAGCAAAACCTGAAATGTTCTCATATCGGCTTTATGCTGTGATTATAATTTTCTTTTGCCTCCCATTATTCCATATACATCCTCCTTCAGCCTAAATCTGCACGTTACGTGCTGTCAAAGGCTTTTATGATTTTTTATTTCATAAAAGAGAATGTATTTTTCGCGAACCATTTCCCATGCTACAAATTATTTGGTTATATCCCTCTTTGTATCTTCAATTAATTCATTCAGTTTTTTCATAGCTCTCTCAGATTTATTTCTAACCAGAAAATTTCTCAGTTCTTCTAAATCTCTTAACAATTTTCTGTTAAATGCTGTAAATATAATTGTATTATCTTCCACTTCTCTATCCATATCATTTGTCCCCTATTCAAGTTCTAATTTTACTTTTCCGTTTGTTATGATCTTTCTGATGCTATTTCCAGATTAAATCTGCACGTTACGTGCTGTCAAAAAATTTTTCTCTTATAAAAGAAATTGTATTTTTCGCGAATATGAGAAACTCTGAAAGATATTCATGAATTTGAAATTTGTCAGGCATGGGACAAAATGCCACATCTGGTTGAATTTACAGAGAACTCGAAGATCGTCATAAGTTTTCAAATTCAAGTAATCCATCTTCTGTCACTATTCCAGAAGAATCATTTGCTAATATTCTTGTATTGACTTTAGAAGATGCATCGTGATATGTTCGTTGTTTCTCCTTGCTGACGTACTTGCCCTCGGACAGATCTGTGTATCTTACATGCTTGAGCTTGTCTGGCTCTGTGCTGTTCTTCTCGTCAATCTTCGCCTGTACCTGTTTGTACAATTCTTCTCCTAACAGTTCCTTTAATTCCATTATTCCATCCTTTCTTGGCTTTAATCGTAGCCACACATGGCAGTTATCACTCTTGCCGGAGTTATTCTATGTCGGTCACAGTTTTATCGCCATAAGCCGACTTTGGGCATAAAAAAAGGTCATGTTTTTACCATGATCTGAATTAGCTACCATTCTGTTCTTATTCCTCTGTATAACACGTATTTGTCAACTTATGGTATACATCCTCATACAGTTCCTGCCTATCACCATTGTAGGTATATTCAGCATATATCCCATCACCACTGATATTTGTTGACGCAAGGCATTTATAATTCTGTAATGTCTTGCATGACCAGACGATATATATGTCGCCCTCATCTATCTGTATATCTGGGTGATTCTTACGATACCATTCAGCCAACTTCTTGCGACATACATTCTCAAAGTGTTTCATTCCTGTTACTATCATTACTTATCCTCCTATTTTATGCATTAAAAAAGCACCCTGCTACTGCGGAGTGCTTTCATTCAAGCTTTCAAATTTATATCCATTGTCGCCTTCAATATTTTTTTCGTGATTTATTTTATTCCAAAAAACATCTTCTGGGATTCCATCCGGATATGCTTTGCAATGGAATGTATTATTATCTTTTTTTCCTATAAAATTTTTGCAATCCAAGCACTGAGAAAAAATAACCATTACTTTACCTTCTTTAATACATATTTTTCTAGTAATTTCATAATATTGGTTGGCAATTCTTCACCATGTCTATATTGTACAAACGCTTCTGCTATTGTTTCAGCTCCATCATACGTACTATCCGCATATAATGAACCACCTCTAATAAACTGTTCCTAACTTTCTCTTCCATTTGTAAAAATAAACCATATATATCGCAATTTTGAAATGTTAGTACATGCGCCATCTCATGTGCGTTTAAGTCTTCAACATATTGAGCGGCCAACACATTATTATTATGGTTTCTCATAATTCTAGCAGAAAATGCTTCTAGACTCCCATTAAAATCATAATCTTTATTCAACACAAGTTTGTATTTCAAAAACCCGCCAACATTCTCTGGAACATACTGAAATGGCACTTTTTCATTGCCACTACCTAAACTTTCTAAATCAATATTGTTTATACGTACATTGTATTCTTCTTTTATCTTATCAAATACATCACAAATGGCTTGCTTTGTTTCATTTGACATTCCCTTTATATTGTCGGTTTCTGACGGTAATTCAATTTTCTTTATTTTAACACTATTTTTTATATTATCAATATCTTCCTGAGTTATCCCCAGATATTTCCGCTGGTACTTCTCAAACTCATCTGTCTTGTCAAGATCAAAGTATGCTGCCCTGTCCTTTAGAGTCTGAAGCTCTTCATCATCCAGCGCCCATCTGGCACGCTGCAAGAGACAGCACCAGCAGTTGCAGTCTTCCGCCGGATCTCCAAACATCCCCGGAGCATCTACTTGTATACCACCAGCCTCAAAAGGCTCATCGACTTCCCTTATCTGTCCATCAAGCAGTCTATGCAGATCTCTTGTATTGCCATCAAAAGTGGAAAGCCTCAGATCATTCGTGTTCCATTTACGCCGGAGGAAATAAATCTACTTTGGAAGAACACAAACTATGATGTTGTTGATATGATTCTAATTGGTATATACAGCGGATGGCGACCACAAGAACTGTCTATCTTGAAAATAGCTGATATTGATCTGGAAAATAATACCATGTTCGACGGTCTTAAGACTGATGCAGGGCGCAACAGGTGCGTTCCTATTCATCCAAAAATAAGAGATTTGATCATAAAACGAGTAGATCAGGCTAAAGAATTGGAATCCGATTATTTATTCAATGATCCGGATAGTCAGTCTGGTATGCGCATGACATACGACAAATACAGAAGCCGTTGGAATAAGATCATGGGAAAATTAAAACTCTCCCACCGTCCTCACGATACAAGACATACATTTATTACATTGGCAAAAGATGCTGGCATGGATGAGTACATCATAAAGCTGATAGTTGGTCATTCTATCGAGGATGTGACAGAAAAAGTTTATACACACAGAACTTTAAATCAATTAAAAGAGGAAATAGAACTGATACAATAATAGCAAAAACCCCGGGAACATATAATCTCCCGGGGCAATTATTTGTGTTCTACGACTGTGTTCTACCTGTGTCTTACGCACTAATTTTGGTACATTCCAACAGAAACAGAAACTGCATAAATACTTGCTTTTTTAGAACTTACCAGCCTTTGCTGCTTCCTCTACAGAAACAGCTACAGCAACTGTCATACCAACCATAGGGTTGTTACCAGCACCGATCAGACCCATCATTTCTACGTGAGCAGGTACGGATGATGAACCAGCGAACTGAGCGTCACTGTGCATACGTCCAAGTGTATCTGTCATACCGTAGGAAGCAGGACCTGCTGCCATGTTATCTGGGTGAAGTGTACGACCTGTACCACCACCTGAAGCAACTGAGAAGTACTTCTTTCCTAACTCGTTACATTCCTTCTTGTAAGTACCAGCTACCGGATGCTGGAAACGAGTTGGGTTTGTTGAGTTACCGGTGATAGATACATCAACACCCTCTTTGTGCATGATAGCAACACCTTCTGGTACAGAGTTCGCACCATAGCAGTTAACCTTTGCACGAAGTCCTTCTGAGTAAGACTTTCTGAATACTTCTTTAACTGTGTTTGTATATGGATCATACTCAGTCTCAACAAATGTGAAACCGTTAATTCTTGAAATAATCTGAGCAGCGTCCTTACCAAGACCGTTTAAGATAACACGAAGTGGCTCTTTACGAACTTTGTTAGCTTTCTCTGCGATACCGATCGCACCTTCTGCTGCTGCGAATGACTCATGTCCTGCTAAGAAACAGAAGCACTTTGTCTCTTCTTCCAGTAACATCTTACCAAGGTTACCATGTCCAAGACCAACCTTACGTGTATCAGCAACTGAACCTGGGATACAGAATGACTGAAGGCCTTCACCGATTGCTGCTGCAGCTTCTGAAGCCTTTCTGCAGTTCTTCTTGATTGCGATTGCTGCACCTACTGTGTATGCCCAGCATGCATTCTCAAAACAAATAGGCTGAATGCTCTTTACCTGATTGTATACGTCTAAACCAGCATCCTTTGTGATCTTCTCTGCCTCTTCGATTGAGGAGATACCGTAGCTGTTTAATACTTCATTGATCTGTTTGATTCTTCTTTCATATGATTCAAATAATGCCATTATATCGTTACCTCCTTCTATTATTTCTCAATCTCTTTGTCTGTACGTGGGTCAATGAGTTTAACTGCATCTGCAACACGTCCATACTGTCCACATGACTTCTCATAAGCTGTGTTAGGGTCATCACCCTTCTTAATGAAATCAGTCATCTTACCAAGGTTAACGAATTTATATCCAATGATCATACCCTCTTCATCAAGAGCGATAGCATTTACATATCCTTCAGCCATCTCAAGGTATCTAGGACCCTTCTTTAATGTACCGTACATAGTACCAACCTGTGAACGAAGTCCCTTACCAAGATCTTCAAGACCAGCACCGATAGCAAGTCCATCCTCTGAGAATGCACTCTGTGAACGACCGTATACGATCTGTAAGAATAACTCTCTCATAGCTGTGTTGATAGCATCACAAACAAGGTCTGTGTTAAGAGCTTCCATAACTGTAAGTCCCGGAAGGATCTCTGCTGCCATAGCTGCTGAATGAGTCATACCTGAACATCCAACTGTCTCAACTAATGCTTCCTGAATAATTCCTTCCTTAACATTTAATGTCAGCTTGCAGGCACCCTGCTGTGGTGCACACCAGCCAATACCATGTGTAAAGCCTGAAATATCCTTTACTTCTTTTGCCTGTACCCATTTTGCTTCTTCTGGAATTGGAGCACATCCATGATGTACGCCCTGTCCAACTGGGCACATGTTTTCAACTTCCTGTGAATAAATCATTGTGAATCTCCTTTCGAAATATGAAAATCTGCTTAAAGCGGTTATGAATATCTATTCTTTTTTCGTAACCATCAGACATATTTTCTCATAAACCGTCAATTAAGTCTATACCAATTAATAAAAAATATCAATAAGTTTGTCTAAAAATTTGCCATGTTTTTAGATTCATATTATAATTATTTTGGTTTGCTTTTATCTTTTTAGATTTCGGTAAACCAATCCTACATTGTATAAAGAAAAGAGGAATATATATGCGTTTTATAGATCTACATGTCCATACAACTGCTTCGGATGGTTCTTTTACTCCATCTGAAGTGTGCCAGATGGCTCTTGATAAGGGACTTGCCGCTCTGGCGATCACCGACCACGATACGGTTGATGGAGTCCCAGAAGCAATCCGGTTCATGGAAAATCATCAGCCGGCCCCAGATACACAGGATCCTCTTCCTATGGAATTGATTCCCAGTATCGAACTTTCATGCAACTATGGTTCACGCGAGATCCATATTCTGGGCTTCTATATGGACTATACCAATCCCGGACTTCTTGCTGAATTGAACGCTTTAAAAGATGCACGTTTTAATCGAAATGTGGAAATGTGCAAGCTGTTTCAGCGTGACGGCATCGATATGACCATCGAAAAACTTCAAGAGGGAAATCCGGATACAGTCATTACCCGTGCACATTTTGCAAGAGTTCTGATTGAGGACGGCATTGTCAAGAACAAGGATCAGGCATTTAAAAAATACCTTGGCGAAAAATGCAGATACTATCTTCCGAAACCGGAGGTCACATGTGAACGTGCTCTCTCGATCATCAACCAATATGGCAAATGTGCAGTTCTAGCACATCCATTACTCTATAAGCTTGGTTATAACCAGATTGAGGAATTACTGGACTATCTGAAACCACTTGGGTTAAAGGGCTTAGAAGCTTATCATTCTTCTAATAATTCCTATGAGAGCGGAAAGCTCCGGGCGATTGCAGACAGACATGACTTGTTTGTCTCCGGCGGTACGGATTTCCACGGTGTGATCAAACCGGACATCTCTCTCGGAACCGGTCGCGGCGGTATGCGGATCACCACAGGAATTCTGGACAATATTAAAGCGCATCTTTTTTGAAGAACAGAAAAAAATCTCCATATTCAGATTTTCTACTGAACATGGAGATTTTTCTGTTCTGACATCTTCTTATTTAAAAAGATATTCTTTATTTCTTTTCCTTATCTTCTTCCACTACTGCTGCATTCTTCTTTTCAAGCTCAGCAACTGCATTCTTATGCATTGGAATACGACAGTTCTTGTTATTACCAAACTCAACAATGATAGTTGTGTCATCTACAATATCAAGGATTGTGCCATAGAAACCACTGGTTGTCATAATATTGTCACCCGGTTCCATCTGGTTATGCATTTCTTCTGTCTTAGCCTTCTGCTTCTTCTGTGGACGGATCATCATGAAGTAGATAATTGCAGCAAAGATCAGGATATATACAACAATAAACATTGTGCTGCTACCTGTATTTGCTGGTGTACTACCGCTTAAAACCATTCCTAATGTGTTCATAATATTCTCCTTCTAAACTTCATTTGATGTTAAACTCTCTATCATAGACTTTTTATACGATGCATATGAGCCTTCTTCGATAGCCTGTCTAATCTCTTTCATCATATTATTATAAAAATACAAATTATGCAAGACGCAAAATCTCATACCAAGCATTTCATTTGCCTTTAACAGATGTCTGATATAACCTCTGCTGTAATGCTGACATGCCGGACATCCGCAGCCTTCTTCAATCGGTCTGTCATCTGTCTCATATTTTGCATTCTTCAGATTCAGTTTTCCATGTTTTGTGTATACATGTGCATGTCGTCCGTTTCTGGATGGATATACACAGTCAAAGAAATCCACACCACGGTCAACTGCTTCGAGTATATTGATCGGCGTTCCGACACCCATCAGATAAACCGGCTTATTCTCAGGAAGATATGGCACGGTTACATCCAGAATATGATACATTTCCTCCGCTGTCTCTCCAACAGCCAATCCACCAATAGCATACCCCGGCAGATCCAGCTCTGCAATTCTTTTTGCATGGTCAATACGAATATCCTCATATACTGCGCCCTGATTGATTCCGAATAGCATCTGTTCCTTATTGATCGTATCCGGCAGGCTGTTTAAACGTGTCATCTCTGCCTTACAGCGCTCCAGCCAACGATAGGTTCTGGCAACCGAATTCTCCACATAAGAACGTTCCGCCTTTGCAGGTGCACACTCGTCAAACGCCATTGCGATCGTAGATGCAAGATTAGACTGGATCTGCATACTTTCCTCCGGTCCCATGAATATCTTGCGTCCATCTACATGCGAGTTAAATGTAACGCCTTCTTCTTTAATCTTTCGAAGTCCTGCAAGCGAGAACACCTGAAATCCGCCAGAATCCGTAAGAATTGGACGATCCCAATACATAAACTTATGTAAACCGCCCATTTTCTTCACAACCTCATCACCCGGTCTTACATGTAAATGATAGGTGTTTGATAATTCAATCTGACAGCCGATTTCTTTCAGATCTGTCGTAGCAACTGCGCCTTTGATTGCAGCAGCAGTTCCCACATTCATGAATACAGGAGTTTCCACTGTACCATGAACAGTCGTAAAGGTAGCTCTTTTTGCTCTGCCATCTTTACAAATAATTTTATACATAATTACTCATTCTCCTTTAATATTCTTTCTCTATAATGCCCCAGTCTGAACGGAAATGCAACAGTTTCTTCTTATTAATTTTGTTCCTATCCACAATACGATTGAAAACTGTAACATTTGTACCAAATATAATGACTATTTTTTATTTACTCACTCTATTTTTAGTCATATTTACTTGTTTTTTATCAATTTTCATCGTCCTTTACCGAACCTTTACCGAAAAATATTGACTTTTTGTGCAATCTTCCTATAATGATAAACGGAAAAAAAATATTATAAATAAGAAGAGATACTACCATTATGATTTTCAGGTATCTCTCAAGAAGGAGGAAACATGTTAGCATCCATCTTAGCAGTAACCATCTTCCTGGCTATGTTTGTGCTGATCGTTCTTGATAAGATCGAACATTATCTTATAACGCTGGGCTGTGGATTACTCACCATCATCTTTGTCCTTGGTATCTGTCTGCACAGTGGACAGGCTATCATGGAAGTGTTAAACGTTAAAAGCATTTTTACAACCAGCTTCTGGCATACAGTTGGACAAGCATCTGAAGATTCCAGCGGTATCAGCTGGGCGACCATTATTTTTATTGCCGGTATGATGGTCATGGTTGAAGGTATGAAACGTGCAGGTTTCTTTACATGGCTCTGCATGCTGATTGCAAAGCTTGTACGATACAGAATTGTTCCAATTCTGATCACCTTTATGATCCTGTCAGCATTTCTTTCCATGTTCATTGCAAGTATCACGGTTATTCTGTTCCTTGCAGCTGTAACAGTAGAACTCTCACAATTATTAAAATTCAATCCGGTTCCAATGATCTTGGCAGAAGTCTTCTGCTCCAACCTCGGTGGAACTGCTACCGTCTGTGGTGATCCACCAAACATCATCATCGGTACCTCACTTGGATTTTCATTCTTTGATTTTCTGACAAATACCGGTGTGTTTGTTCTTATTTCACTGGTTATTATGATTGTCTATTTTTATCTTGCTTTTCGTAAGGAATTAAAGCAAAATGAAGGTGGGGTTGATACCTCAACAATACCAAGTCCTTCAGAAGCAATTACAGACAAATCCGGATTTATCTTCAGCTGTGTTATTTTCCTGCTTTCTGTTGTTCTGCTTCTTACACAGACACAGACAGGGCTGACAGTTGCTGCGATTGGTGTTATAATAGCTATAATCACACTGATCTGTTCCGGCAGACATGTACTGGAACTTTTAAAGAAGATTGATTACAAGACACTCTTATTCTTTATTGGTTTATTTGTTGTCGTTGGTGGTTTGGAGCAGACCGGTATTCTGGAAGTCATTGCAAAATTCATCAAAAACGTCAGCGGTGGAAATATGTATATCATGGTTGCTATTATCATCTGGCTCTCAGCTATCTGCAGTGCCTTTATCGATAATGTTCCATTTGCTGCTACTATGGTTCCTGTTATCAAAGAACTTGCAGCAGGTAATGGTGGGGTTCTTGCCGTCCTTGCCTATTCATTAGCCATTGGTACAGATATTGGTGGAAATGCAACACCTATCGGTGCTTCCGCAAATGTTGTTGGTACTTCAGTAGCTGCTAAAGCAGGTCATCCGGTCGGATGGGGCGAATATTGTAAGAAGATGGCTCCTGCTACTATTCTTGTTATGATCATTTGTACACTCGGTGTATTTATTCGATATAACAGCGTCTTCTAAGAAACTTACATATTTTTAGGGAGGTTATAAAATATGGACAAACAGGTTATTATCACGATCGGTCGTGAATATGGAAGTGGCGGACATGTAATTGCACAGGACATTGCAAAACGTTTTAATGTCCCATATTACAATCGTAATCTAATTGAAGAAGTTGCAAAACAGAATAATTTTGATACAGATAATATTAAAGACTATGATGAGTCACCTAGAAAATATCTGTTCTCTCGTACCGTTCAGGGATACAGCAATTCTCCGGAAGAGATTCTTGCCGGTCTTCAGTTCGATTTTATAAAAGAAAAGGCAGCATCCGGAGAATCCTTTGTAATTGTTGGCAGATGTGCCGACTATGTATTAAAGGATATGGATTGTGTAGCTTCATTCTTTATTGTTGCTGATAACGAAGCAAAGTTACAGCGTACTATGGAAACCAAGCAGTTATCCCAACGTGATGCTGAAGCTACGATCAAACGTCATGACCGTAACAGAAAAACATATTACAAGGATCACACTGATATGGAATGGGGCAACAGTAAGAACTATGATATGACGATCAATTCAACCGTCCTGGGCTTCAAAAAGACCGCCGATATCATTGAAGATTTTGTAAAGACAAAATTTGATCTGTAATTCATAATTTACTGACAAAAACAAAGCCGGGTATGAAATATCATATCCGGCTTTCTGCTTTATTCATATCTCTCGTCAATTACACGTTTTGTCTTCTTCTCACTTCTTGGAAGCACCCCAATCTCTACAACCTTAACAAGTGGGGTAAATCCAATCCGACTCTTTACTCTCTCTGCAATACGCTTAGATAACTCTACGAAATCTACGCTTCCATCCGTCTCTACATAGATTCTCATTGTATCTTTTCCATCCAGATGGGAGATGCGAATCTGATATTCACTTGATAATTCAGGGAATTCCTTCAATACTTCTTCAATCTGGCTTGGGAATACATTTACACCCTTGATTTTCATCATATCATCCGTTCTTCCCATAATCACACCTAACCTTGGATGCTTGCATCCACATGGGCACTCTCCCGGAATAATTCTTGAAAGATCATGTGTACGATAACGAATCAGAGGTGCACCCTCTTTTACAAGCGTTGTTATAACAATCTCACCCATTTCGCCATCCGGAACCGGCTCTAAGGTTACAGGATCAAGAATCTCGATATAGATATAATCATCCCAGTAATGCATACCGTTGTCATATTTACAGCTGATTCCGATACCCGGTCCATAGATCTCTGTCAAACCATAGATGTCATATAATTCAATTCCCAGTTCCTCTGAGATACGTTTTCTCATCTTTTCGCCCCAGCGTTCAGAACCGATCACACCCTTCTTCAGGCAAATCTTATCTTTGATACCACGTTTCTCAATCTCCTCTGCAAGAAGAAGTGCATAGGAAGACGTCGAACAAAGGACAGTAGATTTCATGTCCTGCATCATCTGAAGCTGTTTATCCGTATTTCCTGGTCCCATAGGTATGACCATAGCACCCAACTTCTCTGCTCCGTTCTGGAAGCCGATTCCTGCCGTCCAGAGTCCATATCCCGGTGTGATCTGAATACGATCCATATTCGTGATACCTGCAAGCTCATAACAACGCTTGAACATGATTGCCCAGTCATCTACATCCTTTGCTGTGTATGGAATAATAACCGGAAGTCCTGTTGTTCCTGACGATGAATGGATACGAACGATCTCACTTTCCGGTGCTGTCATTAAACCAAGTGGATATGCATCTCTCAGGTCTTTTTTTTCTGAAAATGGAAGCTTCTTAAAATCCTCCGGTGTCGAAATTCTTGTAATTCCTGCTTCCTCCAGCTTCTTTCCATAAAAACTTTCAGCCTTAATCAATGCTTCGATCTGTTTATTGACCTGACTGATCTGTAACTCTGAAATCTCCATTATTTATCCTCCAAACTTTCTATTTTATAAAATATTTTTATTGTATATAATCAAGTGCTCTGAAATTCAGCTCATGTAATTTTTCCGGCAATCTTTTTATCAAAGCCTGTTTGATATCTTCTTTTTCAAGTCCAAGCATACCGGTCGAGATTGCGGCTCCCAGCATCAAGACATTTAACACCTTTGCAGACCCAAGAGTTTCACATGCCTGATCTGTATCGATCACCAGAATCTGATTTACCTGTGTCTTCAGATATTCGATCATAGATGCTCCGTTATAACCGGTCTTCGCCAGCGATGCTGTAACCGGCATAACCGCACGATTGCTGACGACTACTGCTCCGTTTTTTTTCAGATAAGGAAGCATCCGCACCGTTTCTCCCGGTTCAAATCCCAGGATCATATCTGCTGTTCCTTTTGCTATCATTGGTGAATACAGATTTTCACCCATTCTTACGTGGCTAAATACGCTTCCTCCGCGCTGTGCCATACCGATCGTTTCCGCACTCATAACCGGGATTCCTTTCTCCATAGCTGCGGCTGCGATCAGCTTGGATGCAAGCACTGTTCCCTGTCCACCGACACCACACAGAATAATATTCTTATTCATTATGCCTGCCCCCTTTCTTCTTGTCCGTCCCCGATTGCATGTACCGGGCAGAGTTGGCTGCACAAAGTACATCCTGTACAGAGACTTTCATCGATACAAACCTTGCCTTCAAATGTGTAAAGTGCCGGACAACCGATCTCTCTGATACATTTCTGGCAACCTATACATGCATCTGTATCTATATGCATACATCTGGACGACTTCGTAATGGCTATACATGGAGATTTGAAAATAATTGCCTTCACACCCGGTTCTGCTGCAACACGCGCAACTGTCTGTACCGCTGCTTCATGCTCAAATGGATTGATCGTCTCTACTGTCTTAAGACCAATTCCCTTTAAGATACCAACAATATCAATCTTATTTACAATATCTCCCATCATCGTATGTCCGGTTCCAGGATGTGGCTGGTGTCCTGTCATAGCCGTCGTGGAATTATCAAGAACGATCAATGTCATATCTGCCTGATTATAAACCGCATTTACGACTCCGGGAATTGCTGACGCGAAGAATGTAGAATCTCCAACAAATGCAAAACATGTCGTATCCGGTTCTGTATGATAAACACCCTGCGCAATTCCAAGCCCTGCGCCCATACACAGACAAGTGTCAACCATATCAAGCGGCATGGCATTTCCAAGTGTATAACATCCGATATCTCCACAAAAGATTGTCTTCTTTCCCTTCATAGCGCATTTTACATCATAAAAGGAAGCACGATGAGGACAACCTGCACATAATACAGGTGGACGTACCGGAAGCTCCGGCCTCTCTGCCAACTCTTCCGACTGATTGTTCTTTTCACCTGCGGTAAGCGCCTTGTACCGGTCTGCTGCAATACCCTGATCCAATAAGAACTGTGTGATACTGTCCTTTACACTGTCGATCGTGTTCTCACCTGAGGCAGCTACATGATCGGTCAGTTTACCATATATCTTTACCGGAAGGTGATATTTGCCCGCTATATAGGTAAGCGCACGTTCAATCACCGGATCTAATTCTTCCACACATAAAACCGCATCTAACTGTTCCAGATATTCAACTGCTTTTCGTTCCGGGAACGGAAATGGGGTCGCTACTTTAAATATCGCTATTTTTTCTGCATCGGTTCCCAGGGCTTCCATTGTATATGTATAATTGATTCCACCGGTTGCAATACCAAATCTTGTCTCTGTCTTCCTGCTCACAACATTTCTGTCATATTCAGAAAAGACATCCCCCAGCTCGACATTTCGCTTTTCAATATTTCGATGTGCCTGAAAGGACAGCTTCGGGAAAATAACCCACCGTTTGGAATCTTTCACAAATCCTTCCGATTCATTCTTTTTGTATTCTGCCGCATCCTTTACTTCAATCGTTGCATATCCATGACACACTCTTGTTGTCGGTCTTAAGAATACAGGTGTTTTATATTTTTCCGAGTACTCAAAGGCCTCCTGTACCATTTCATAAGCTTCCTGTGCCGATGTAGGATCAAAGCATGGAACCTTTGAAAATGCTGCAAATGTCCGCGTATCCTGTTCTGTCTGTGATGAGATCGGCCCCGGATCGTCGGCAACCAGAATCACCATACCGCCTTTTACTCCCACATACTCCAGACTCATCAACGGATCAGATGCCACATTTAATCCGACCTGCTTCATTGTTACCATAACTCTCGCGCCTGAATAAGCAGCACCGGCTGCTACCTCCATGGCAACCTTCTCGTTAACCGACCATTCTACATAACAGTCATTTGTTCTGTTCTTTGCAACCGTCTCAAGTACCTCTGTCGATGGCGTTCCCGGATATCCGGAAATCAAATTTACCCCGGCAGCAATTGCCCCAAGCGCAATTGCTTCATTTCCCATTCGAAATTCCTTATGCATCTTTCTAACTCCTGTAATAATCTTGTGAATGATTTTTATTATAAATCTTTAAAATGAAATTCTTTCTTTCCTGTTGCATAATCATCTACAATCTGTCCACATCCAAACAGCTTGTATTTATAAGTAACAAGCCCTTCCAGACCAACCGGACCTCTTGCGTGGATCTTTCCTGTACTGATTCCAACCTCTGCACCAAAACCATAACGGAAACCATCCGCAAACCTAGTTGAACAATTCTGATAAACTCCGGCAGAATCAACCATCTGCATAAATAATTCTGCAGTTTCCGCATTTTCGGTAATGATACTGTCTGTATGATGGGAACCATATTTATTGATATGTGCGATCGCATCATTTACCGTATCTACAATCTTAACAGAAACGATCAGATCCAGATATTCTTTGAACTCCTGTTCACCGATTGTCTCTCCGCCAATCAGATCTGTTACTTCCTTTGTTCCACGAAGCGTAATTCCATTTTCCTTTAATGCTTTTGCAAGAACCGGAAGAAATTTTTCTGCTATATCTCTATGGATCAACAAAGTTTCCACCGCATTACATGCTGCTGTATACTGGGTCTTTGCATCGATAATAATCGGAATCGCTTTATTTGGATCATAATCTCTATCTACATAAATATGACAGATTCCATCTGCATGTCCCATAACAGGAATCTTTGTATGATTCATAATATACTGAACAAAACTGTTCGATCCTCTCGGTATCAGAAGGTCAACCGTCTCATGGCACGACAGAAGTTCATCAATCTCACTGTGCTGCTCTGCCTGAAGCATACAATCTGCCGGCAATCCTGCATCTATTATACTGTTATGTATAATCTGAAACAGGATACGATTGGTATATGTTGTCTCCCTACCACCCTTTAGTATCGCACAATTTCCACTCTTAATACAAAGAGATGATATCTGAACAAGTGCATCCGGTCTTGCTTCAAAAATAACTCCGATAACACCAATCGGACAGCTAACACGATTCAGAACTAATCCCTCATCCAACTGACGCTTTAATGTCACCTTTCCTAATGGATCAGGCAGAGCAACTAACTGCTCAATTCCTTTTATAACATCTCTTAGTTTTCCCTCATCAAACTTCAAGCGTTTCATTACTGCCTGTGCAATATGATCTTCTTCTGCCGCTGCCAAATCTCGTTTATTCTCTTCAAAAATCTTTGCCGCTTTTGCCCTTAAATTCTCTGCAACCATTAGAAGTGCCTTATTTCTCTGTTCTACCGAGGAAGCTGCCAGATAAGGTGCTGCCGCTTTCATTTTTATTGTTTCTTCTTTTATTCCCATACCTTTTTCAATAGCTACCTGCTATTATATTTCCTTTCTATTACAATACATCTGTAATTATTGTTCTTGTTTATCTGATATAATATATCAGATATATACCCTTTTTCGCACTGTTTATGTATGATTCACCATATCTATTTTATAGATTTATGTATGTAATTGCAATAAAAATACACAATCTTTTACCATTATATTAGTTTTTAAATACCATAACAGCCTTCAATATCCGGCTATCTAAGAATAACATGCCGTTGCTTTTTAATTTTTATATTTTACAATCTTTTATGAGGTACAGAATGATTATTTCATATTTCAAATTAATATTTATACACAAAAAAAGAAAGCGTTTTTTGACGCTTTCTTTTTTTAAACTATTTCATGTACCTTCAGAATTTCATACAGAAAGTCTTGCGACTTCATTCTCTCCAATC
>NZ_QULF01000016.1:276-523 GCF_003481465.1 Clostridium sp. OM05-9 | reverse complement strand
TTCCGGTTTGCTCTTCGCTTACGTTATATGTGCCTACCGGGATGTCATTGATCGTTACGTTTCCGTTTGCCGGTACGCTGATTCCTGTCTTGGTTGCGCTTATGCTTCCATCTGCAAGAACATATTCACCACTTGCGTTTGTTACATAAATTGTAAAGTTCTTACCTGCTGCTCCAAAGTCATATCCTACAACTGCCTTGGCTACCGTTAAGCTTCCCTTATCCTGAGTATAAGTGTTCGTTACAGT
>NZ_QULF01000016.1:0-266 GCF_003481465.1 Clostridium sp. OM05-9 | reverse complement strand
TTCGTTACAGTTGCGGTTGCTGTCGCATCCTTGGTGACGGTGACATTACCTTCCCCACTGACTGCTAAGCCATAGTTTGCAACTGCTGTTCCGGTTTGCTCTTCACTTACACTGTAAATTCCTACAGGTATGTCATTGATCGTTACGCTTCCGTTTGCAGGTACGCTGATTCCTGTCTTGGTTGCGCTTATGCTTCCATCTGCAAGAACATATTCTCCACTTGCATTTGTTACATAGATCGTAAATGTCTTGTTCGCATCGAAGGT
>NZ_QULF01000015.1:261-549 GCF_003481465.1 Clostridium sp. OM05-9 | reverse complement strand
GTCTTGGTTGCGCTTATGCTTCCATCTGCAAGAACATATTCACCACTTGCGTTTGTTACGTAGATCGTAAATGTCTTGTTCGCATCGAAGGTATATCCTGCAACTGCCTTTTCTACAGTAAGGCTTCCCCTATCCTGTGTATAGGTATTCGTTACAGTTACGGTTGCTGTCGCATCCTTGGTGACGGTGACATTACCTTCACCACTGACTGCTAAGCCATAGTTAGAGACTGCTGTTCCGGTTAACTCTTCGCTTACACTGTAAGTTCCTACAGGTATGTCATTGATC
>NZ_QULF01000015.1:0-251 GCF_003481465.1 Clostridium sp. OM05-9 | reverse complement strand
ATGTCATTGATCGTTACGCTTCCGTTTGCCGGCACGCTGATTCCTGTCTTGGTTGCGCTTATGCTTCCATCTGCAAGAACATATTCGCCGCTAGCGTTTGTTACGTAAATCATGAATGTCTTGCTTGTATCAAAGGTATATCCTGCAACTGCCTTGGCTACCGTCAGGCTTCCCTTATCTTCTGTATAAGTGTTCGTTACAGTTACGGTTGCTGTCGCATCCTTGGTGACGGTGACATTACCTTCACCACT
>NZ_QULF01000014.1:215-586 GCF_003481465.1 Clostridium sp. OM05-9 | reverse complement strand
GGCTGGATCACCTCCTTTCTAAGGAAAAGGAAGAAGTAAGGGTTGTTATGTTGTTAAGCTTTCAAGGAAAAGCAGAATATTTGCTGGTGGTGATGCGCTTATGGGAAACACCCGTACCCATCCCGAACACGACGGTTAAGACGTAAGCGGCCGATGGTACTGCACTGGAGACGGTGTGGGAGAGTAGGTGGCTGCCAGCTCCAAGTTTGATCAGAAATGGTCAAAGTGCTTATCAAGTGTAAGCAGAAAAAGAGATGGGCTTATAGCTCAGCTGGTTAGAGCGCACGCCTGATAAGCGTGAGGTCGATGGTTCGAGTCCATTTAAGCCCACTCTGGGGGTATAGCTCAGTTGGGAGAGCACCTGCCTTGCA
>NZ_QULF01000014.1:0-205 GCF_003481465.1 Clostridium sp. OM05-9 | reverse complement strand
CACCTGCCTTGCAAGCAGGGGGTCACGAGTTCGAATCTCGTTATCTCCACGAAAACATAGGACAAATAGGAGGACATCCGTAGAATGTCCGTGATGAAGTAAGCGAAGCTTACGAATCAGACCGATATATTGAATCTTATGTTTTAAATGTACCTTGAGAATTTCATACAGAAAGAAAAGAGATATTATTAATAAGCCATTAATA
>NZ_QULF01000013.1:0-877 GCF_003481465.1 Clostridium sp. OM05-9 | reverse complement strand
CCTTATCCTGAGTATAAGTGTTCGTTACAGTTGCGGTCGCTGTCGCATCCTTAGTGACGATGACATTACCTTCACCATTGACTGTTAAGCCATAATCCTTAACCGCGGTTCCATTTGCTTCCTCACTTACTGTATAAGTTCCTACCGGAATGTTGTCGATCGTTACGCTTCCGTTTGCCGGCACGCTGATTCCTGTCTTGGTTGCTGTTGTGCTTCCATCTTCTTTGACATATTCTCCACTTGCATTTGTTACATAGATCGTAAATGTCTTGTTCGCATCGAAGGTATATCCTGCAACTGCCTTTTCTACAGTAAGGCTTCCCTTATCTTCTGTATAAGTGTTCGTTACGGTTGCGGTTGCTGTCGCATCCTTGGTGACGGTGACATTACCTTCCCCACTGACTGCTAAGCCATAGTTTGCAACTGCTGTTCCGGTTTGCTCTTCACTTACACTGTAAATTCCTACAGGTATGTCATTGATCGTTACGCTTCCGTTTGCCGGTACGCTGATTCCTGTCTTGGTTGCGCTTACGCTTCCATCTGCAAGAACATATTCGCCGCTAGCGTTTGTTACATAGATCATGAATGTCTTGCTGGAATCAAAGGTATATCCTGCAACTGCCTTGGCTACCGTTAAGCTTCCCTTATCCTGGGTATAAGTGTTCGTTACAGTTGCGGTTGCTGTCGCATCCTTGGTGACGGTGACATTACCTTCCCCACTGACTGCTAAGCCATAGTTTGCAACTGCTGTTCCGGTTTGCTCTTCACTTACACTGTAAATTCCTACAGGTATGTCATTGATCGTTACGCTTCCGTTTGCAGGTACGCTGATTCCTGTCTTGGTTGCGCTTATGCTTCCATCTGCAAGAACATATTC
>NZ_QULF01000012.1:0-1634 GCF_003481465.1 Clostridium sp. OM05-9 | reverse complement strand
GTGATGGATAATAAAGAGTTATCAGTTATAATTTATTGTTGCTATAAAGGGAGTAGATAAAATGTCACGAAGAAAATTTGATAAGATTCAATATATTATATTATTTGCGAGTCCCATACTATCATTAGTTGCGTTTATTATTACATATTACATTGATCCATTAGACTATTCTGAAAATAGTTCATTAGCTGCAATACCAGCATTTCTTCTTTCTATAATTATACTAATAATTGGGCAAATCATCACAATACATAATGAGGTTAATCATGTATCAATTGATTCTGAAAGAATATATGAAACTGTAAAAAATTACTTAAATGTAAACAAGGTAGGAACTCCTCAAAGTGCTTGGCAATACATAATAGAACGGTTACCAATTTTAGAATATGTTCAAAATACGTCATTTAATTACAAGGATGAATGCGAACTTGCCGATGAAAGATTATATTGTGTGGAAACCTATTATCAGTCTTTTACAATTATTGCAAAATATATAAAAAAAGGCTTGAACTGGAAAGATATTGGTGATGCATCAGCCATTGAGAGATTCCGAAAACTAGATGAGCTTATTCCTGATAATGCAAAAGGACATTATACATATAAACTCATAAGGCAGTCGGAACCTCAAATAGGATTTATTCTCCTAACATACAAAGATGGAACAAAAGAGGTTCTATTTAATTGGGATTTCAGAGATATTCCTCAAGATCCAGTAGTACTTCTATCAAGAGATGAAGAAATATTTAATATGTTTGCTGCTCAATATAAAGGGTTACAGCGTGTAGCAGTAAATGATTATGATAGCAAAGCTATTAAATCAACTTCATAGAAGTATCGGTTAAGAAAGTGTGGATCCTCTTGCATCCATTTATCAAAAAATATTGATGAGGCTTCTGATAAAAATTGTGCTGTCCAGTTAAGGGTCCCTGTATAGTAAGGAATAAATTTAGAATCAAAAGGACTTGTCCTTTCAAAAAGTTCAAATTCAATAGTTTTATTTTGGTATGGAGAACTATGAATAGCGGTATAAACGCGGTCCATATCATAATGTCGAAAATTTGTATTGTTTTCTAATGCAACTCTCAGATTGCTTTCGATTTGTTGTCTCTCATTCGTTGGCATTGGACCAAAACGTATGGACGCACCATCATATTGACGTATAGCAAGTGTACCTTGTTTATTTTTACAAAAAATTGATTTGATAAATAAATCAAGATTATCAATATAAGGAAATATATTAAATGCTAAAATTAAATCGGCAGATGGAATTTGGTCAACTTCTTTTTCTATATCCAATTTTAAAAAAGATACATTGCGGTTCCATAATTTACTGCGTTCTTTTGCTATAGATAAAGATTGTTCATCGTTATCTATTCCAATAAATTCACATTCATTGGGAAATATTTCATTTAATAACGCAAGCCATAAACCAGATGCACATCCTAGATCTACTATTTTATGGGGATGTAATTCAATGAGTCTTTGGGCAAATTTAGTGCGTTCTGGTATTTTGGCATTATGATGTTTTTCTAGCCAAGTTGCGTTAGCGAGAGGTTTTCCTATTGAATTTTCTTCTGTAATCATATAACATCCTTCTTTCTTATTTTGTCGTATAACTCTTTATTATCCATCAC
>NZ_QULF01000011.1:288-2096 GCF_003481465.1 Clostridium sp. OM05-9 | reverse complement strand
TTTGTTACATAGATCGTAAATGTCTTGTTCGCATCGAAGGTATATCCTGCAACTGCCTTGGCTACAGTTAAGCTTCCCTTATCCTGTGTATAGGTATTCGTTACGGTTGCGGTTGCTGTCGCATCCTTTGTTACTGTTACATCACCTGCACCACTTACTGTTAAGCCATAATCCTTAACCGCGGTTCCATTTGCTTCCTCACTTACTGTATAAGTTCCTACCGGAATGTCATTGATCGTTACGCTTCCGTTTGCCGGTACGCTGATTCCTGTCTTGGTTGCGCTTACGCTTCCATCTGTAAGAACATATTCACCACTTGCGTTTGTTACATAAATTGTAAAGTTCTTACCTGCTGCTCCAAAGTCATATCCTGCAACTGCCTTGGCTACCGTTAAGCTTCCCTTATCCTGAGTATAAGTGTTCGTTACAGTTGCGGTCGCTGTCGCATCCTTAGTGACGATGACATTACCTTCACCATTGACTGTTAAGCCATAATCCTTAACCGCGGTTCCATTTGCTTCCTCACTTACTGTATAAGTTCCTACCGGAATGTTGTCGATCGTTACGCTTCCGTTTGCCGGCACGCTGATTCCTGTCTTGGTTGCTGTTGTGCTTCCATCTTCTTTGACATATTCTCCACTTGCATTTGTTACATAGATCGTAAATGTCTTGTTCGCATCGAAGGTATATCCTGCAACTGCCTTTTCTACAGTAAGGCTTCCCTTATCTTCTGTATAAGTGTTCGTTACGGTTGCGGTTGCTGTCGCATCCTTGGTGACGGTGACATTACCTTCCCCACTGACTGCTAAGCCATAGTTTGCAACTGCTGTTCCGGTTTGCTCTTCACTTACACTGTAAATTCCTACAGGTATGTCATTGATCGTTACGCTTCCGTTTGCCGGTACGCTGATTCCTGTCTTGGTTGCGCTTACGCTTCCATCTGCAAGAACATATTCGCCGCTAGCGTTTGTTACATAGATCATGAATGTCTTGCTGGAATCAAAGGTATATCCTGCAACTGCCTTGGCTACCGTTAAGCTTCCCTTATCCTGGGTATAAGTGTTCGTTACAGTTGCGGTTGCTGTCGCATCCTTGGTGACGGTGACATTACCTTCCCCACTGACTGCTAAGCCATAGTTTGCAACTGCTGTTCCGGTTTGCTCTTCACTTACACTGTAAATTCCTACAGGTATGTCATTGATCGTTACGCTTCCGTTTGCCGGTACGCTGATTCCTGTCTTGGTTGCGCTTACGCTTCCATCTGCAAGAACATATTCGCCGCTAGCGTTTGTTACATAGATCATGAATGTCTTGCTGGAATCAAAGGTATATCCTGCAACTGCCTTGGCTACCGTCAGGCTTCCCTTATCCTCTGTATAAGTGTTCGTTACAGTTGCGGTTGCTGTCGCATCCTTGGTGACGGTGACATTACCTTCCCCACTGACTGCTAAGCCATAGTTTGCAACTGCTGTTCCGGTTTGCTCTTCACTTACACTGTAAATTCCTACAGGTATGTCATTGATCGTTACGCTTCCGTTTGCCGGTACGCTGATTCCTGTCTTGGTTGCGCTTACGCTTCCATCTGCAAGAACATATTCACCACTTGCGTTTGTTACGTAGATCATGAATGTCTTGCTGGAATCAAAGGTATATCCCGCAACTGCTTTTGCTACAGTTAAGCTTCCCTTATCTTCTGTATAAGTGTTCGCTACGGTTGCGGTTGCTGTCGCATCCTTGGTGACGGTGACATTACCTTCCCCACTGACTGCTAAGCCATAGTTTGCAACTGCTGTTCCGGTTTGCTCTTC
>NZ_QULF01000011.1:0-251 GCF_003481465.1 Clostridium sp. OM05-9 | reverse complement strand
ATGTCATTGATCGTTACGCTTCCGTTTGCCGGCACGCTGATTCCTGTCTTGGTTGCGCTTATGCTTCCATCTGCAAGAACATATTCGCCGCTAGCGTTTGTTACGTAAATCATGAATGTCTTGCTTGTATCAAAGGTATATCCTGCAACTGCCTTTTCTACAGTAAGGCTTCCCCTATCCTGTGTATAGGTATTCGTTACAGTTACGGTTGCTGTCGCATCCTTGGTGACGGTGACATTACCTTCACCACT
>NZ_QULF01000010.1:0-3173 GCF_003481465.1 Clostridium sp. OM05-9 | reverse complement strand
AAACAAATTCGGATTTGACGAGGTAATGAGCAGTGCATGGACAAGATGAAAACAGACGCTGGGAGCTTGCTCACAGGCGGATGATTTTCAGATTGGACATATAGTGCGATAGCACGCATGAGTGCAGGCGAAGCCGTAGCGAATGTAGCACTGTGAATGTATCGGATAAGTCAATAAAGAAAGATTTGTAAGAATAATGTAGATGAAAGTAAAAATAGGTGAATTGACAAAGATAAAGACAGGTAAGCTAGATGCCAATGCTGCATCTGAAGATGGACAATACCCATTTTTTACATGTTCAAGGGAACCGTTAAAAATATCAACATATTCATATGATTGTGAATGTGTACTGGTGGCTGGTAATGGTGATTTGAATGTTAAGTATTATAATGGAAGATTTGATGCCTATCAGCGTACATACATAATTGAAGATAATGGTAGCGGCAAGTTATATATGCCATATCTGTATTATTTTATGGAAGATTATATTGAAGAACTTAGAAAGCAAGCTATTGGAGGGGTAATTAAATATATTAAACTTGGAAATTTAACAGATGCCATGATTGAATTGCCATCAATCAATGAGCAGAAATCTATAGTTGATATATTGGAAAAAGCAAAGAAAATATTAGACAAACGAAATAAAGAAATTAGTGCTTTAGGTAACCTCATCAAAGCCCGATTTGTCGAGATGTTTGGGGATTCAGTTTTAAATGAAAAAGGTTGGAAAACTAAACCATTATTAGATATGGGAAAATGTAAGAATGGTATGAATTTTCATTATGATGATAGCGGAGTGGAAATAAATTGTTTAGGGGTAGGCGATTTTAAGGATTTATCAGTAATAGATAATACTGAACAACTCCCAACAGTATCGCTGAATGAGATGCCATCTGAAGAATACTTGTTAAAAGATGATGATATTGTATTTGTCCGCTCAAATGGAAATAAAGCATTGGTGGGAAGGAGTGTTGCGGTTTATCCAGGGGATATTCCGACTACTTTTAGTGGATTCTGTATAAGATATAGAAAGTATGATAATGCGGTTACAATCCCTTATTTATTAAGAGTTTTAAAGGCGGATTCAATAAGAAAAAAGATGGCTGGGAGAGGCGCAAATATTCAAAATCTAAATCAACAGATTTTGGGGACTTTAATAATTCCAGTCCCGCCAATTGAATTGCAAATGGAGTTCTCTGATTTCGTTAAGCAAGTCGACAAATCAAAAGTTGTAGTACAAAAGGCACTTGATGAGACGCAGATTTTATTTAACAGTTTAATGCAGCAATATTTCGGATAAATAGATTGGATAAGGGGGGGATTATCATATGCAAAATTAATATAATGCAAATTGTTGGATATTTGATATGATCTCAAATTTTTTTCAAACCATAATGTAGATGTGTTTGTAGAATGTTTATGAAAAATAAGGTAAAGACTGGTGTAGGATGTTGGTACATTCGAAAGGAGTGTATGAACATGCAGGAGAAGTTAGTAAAAATTTTAAATGAGATGGCAGAATATCTGAGTATTGCTCAGATGAAGAAGTTACAAGAAGTACTTTTGGAAAATTTGGATGAATCACATGAAGAAAAAACAGAAATAAGTAATACAGAATATTTGCAATTGTATTTGGATGCTAAAAAAATTGAAGGTTGTTCGGAACGAACATTACAATATTATAGAGTTACAATTGAAAAGTTATTGTTAAGGGTTGTAAGTCCGATTCGGAAGATAACTACAGAAGAGATTCGAAGTTATCTTTCAGAATATCAAAAAATTAATAATTGCAGCAAAGTAACCGTTGATAATATACGCAGAAATATTAGCAGTTTCTTTTCTTGGTTAGAGGAAGAAGATTACATATTAAAGAGTCCGATGCGACGCATTCACAAGATAAAGACGAAACAACCAGTAAAGGAAATTATTTCTGATGAAGCTATTGAGCGGTTACGTGATAATTGCAAGCATCCTAGAGATCGGGCAATGATCGATCTGCTATATTCAACAGGAATTCGAGTTGGAGAATTAGTTAATTTAAATAGGGATGATATAGATTTTGAGGCACGAGAATGCGTTGTTTACGGAAAAGGAGATAAAGAACGGCGTGTTTATTTTGATGCAAAGGCCAAATTGCATATGAAAGAGTATTTGGAAAGCCGAAAGGATGATAATCCGGCATTGTTTGTAACATTGGATAGTCCTTATGACAGATTAAAAATAAGCGGAGTAGAAATAAGAATCAGAGAGTTAGGAAGAAGACTACATCTTACGAAGATTCATCCACATAAATTCAGAAGAACCATGGCTACAAGAGCAATTGATAAGGGAATGCCGATAGAACAGGTACAGAAAATTCTTGGACATTCACAGATTGATACTACAATGCAGTATGCAATTGTAAACCAAGGAAATGTAAAAGCATCACATCAGAGATATATTGCGTAATTTAGGGGAATTTCCTCAAATTCGGATTTGACGAGGTAATGAGCAGTGCATGGACAAGATGAAAACAGACGCCGGGAGCTTGCTCGCAGGCGGATGATTTTCAGATTGGACATATAGTGCGATAGCACGCATGAGCGTAGGCGAAGCCGTAGCGAATGTAGCACTGTGAAAGCACTGAGTAAGCTGATGAAGAATTGTAGGGATTGTATTATGGATATGCTGTATGTAGAAGACTGTTGTGAGATACTTGATTCTATGCGAGTGCCTATCACAGCATCTGAAAGGGAAGAAGGAGAATATCCTTATTATGGAGCAAATGGTATTCAAGACCATATTGCTGATTATATTTTTGATGATGAACTTGTACTATTGGCTGAAGATGGAGGTAATTTTGGTTCCAGAGAAAGACCTATTGCATATAGAGTTTCTGGAAAATGCTGGGTTAATAACCATGCACATGTATTAAAGCCAAAAACGGGATTGGATGTTGATTATCTATGCTATTCGTTAATGTTTTATAAGGTCGATGGAATGGTTAATGGTGCTACAAGGCAAAAATTAACCCAAGCTGCTATGCGAAAGATGCAGATTCCATTAAGAAGTATGGATAAGCAGAAATATATTGTTGATGTACTGAATCATATCATTAAGTTAAAAGAGCGGCGCCAGCAAGAATTACAGTTATTAGACGACCTCATCAAAGCCCGATTTGTCGAGATGTTTGG